>DASXBV010000108.1:0-1989 GCA_036491515.1 Chthoniobacterales bacterium | reverse complement strand
ATCAAAATCTTCGCTCTTCTTCAACTCCTCCACACTGATGCCGTGAGTCTGGGCCACCCTTTCAAGTTCCTGCGGTGACAGTTCAGTGTGGACTTGCCCGCGCAAACTCGCCCGCCGGATCTCGGCGGGAATCCAGTCAGGCATCGCGCCGATGGCGAACATGGAGTCCATCGCGCCGAATTGTTCTGTGCTGCGTCGGTTCAATACATCGGGATCGGTCGAAAACACGCTTAGCATCTTGGGCGCGCGAGGTGCGCCACGCGCCGCCTCGACGTACTGCATTAAATAGGCAAATTGCTCCGCCGTCACATTCGCATACGGATTCGATTCGTATTGCTGGAAAGTGGCTTGGTCCTCTGTAGGCGTAAACTGATTGAAAGACATCCGTGCCCTTGCGTAGCCGGAAAGCAGCGTGTAAGCGCCCGCATATTTCCGGTTGGCGATGGCAATGAAGAACGGCTTTGCTGCGAGGAGATATTTGCGTTCATCCGGTTTTGCGTCTTTGTCTAAAAAATCGTCCTCGCTTTTTTGAGCCGTATTCTTTTCGCCCCCCGGCCCTTTCTTGCCGCAACTCGTCAGCAATACTGGCAGCAAAATGGTCGCAATTAGAGTTGTGACCCGACAAGCAACTGACACTGATAAGGTCTCCATTTTTCTACTTGATACGTCTTACTCTTGCTCGCTTTCGCGCGGCTTTGGCGAAAGAGCATGAGCATGAGTAGCAGCCAGAGCAAGAAGAAGAGTCACAAGATCCTCCAAGTGGAAACTTTCCCACTTCCATCTACTCTCTCGCGCATGACTACGATCTGGGAGTTGGCAAACCCTCAACTACGCGAGATCGATGTCTATGAACCTGGGAAACCGATCGAGGAAACGGCGCGCGAACTCGGCGTCGATGCAGTCGTAATTATCAAACTGGCCTCGAACGAGAATCCTCTGGGCCCTTCTCCCAAGGCGGTACAGGCAATGCGCGCTGCCTTGGAAAACGCGCATCTGTATCCAGACGGCAGCGGGTTTTACTTGTGCAAAGCGATTGCAGCCAAGCTCGGTCTCGCGCCCGAGAACATTATTCTCGGCAACGGTTCAAATGAAGCGCTCGAATTTCTCGGTCACGCTTTTCTCGACGCCATGCGTCAGGATGAGGTGGTCGCCTCTGAATACGCATTTGTCGTTTACAAATTGATCGCTACTTCATTCGGTGCGCGAATGATCGAGGTGGCGAGCCCAGGCTATCAACAGGACCTGGAGGCGATGTTGGAAGCAATCACTCCGAGAACCCGTCTCATTTTCATCCCGAATCCAAACAACCCTACCGGCACATTGATTTCGCAGCACGAAATCGACAGCTTTATATCGCGCGTTCCAGAACAAATCATGGTCGTATTCGATGAAGCTTATTTCGAATTTCTCGATAATCCGCCTGATACGCTTCGATTTGTTCGCGAAGGGCGAAACGTGATCGTGCTGCGGACATTTTCCAAGATTCATGGGTTGGCGGGTTTACGCATCGGTTACGCTCTCGCGCGGCCGGACGTGATCGATGTGCTTCACAGAACAAGGCAGCCATTCAACGTGAATACCATCGCGCAAGCCGGCGCGCTGGCGGCGTTGGAGGATGACGCACACCTGCGCGAGACGAAACGTGTAATCGACGAAGGTCGCGCCTGTTTACAGGAACAATTTGCCGAAATGAAGCTGCCTTTTGTCCCAAGCGTTGCGAATTTTGTGATGGTGAACGTCGGCGACGGTTGCGCGGTATTCGAACAACTGCTGCGACGGAAAATAATCGTGCGACCGCTCAAAGGCTATGGCTTACCCGAATGGGTCCGCATTTCGGTGGGGACGATGGAGCAAAATAAGAGGTTAATCGCGGCGCTGAAAGAAGTGATTCCTCCACAATAGCACGCGGAGAGATTCGCATACGAATTTGGCAACCGGAGCGGTTGCCCTACAATTTGTTATTGGAGTCATGACAGTTTCTGACGCCAT
>DASXBV010000107.1:0-12619 GCA_036491515.1 Chthoniobacterales bacterium | reverse complement strand
AATTTCTATGGCGATCTCTCCGCGCTTTCGCACATCACGCACTTAAAGTCTCTCGAACGCTTGAGGGAGGACCCGGAACGCCTCCTGCACGGAACAGATTATCCGGTGGTCACGGCAGTTTTTCCGTCCTGGCTAAAAGGCTGGATCGACAGAGAAACAATGCAGCGTCTGCGCGCTATCCGCAATCCCCTTGAGAAGAAGATTGAGCTGACGAAAGCGCTCGGATTCCCAGAGCGGGTGTTTACCGATTTCTGGGGTCTGATTCGGGCTCCCGGCGTTTGGTTGCAACCAAGGTCACCAAGGTCAGAAAGGTAAGGAAAATTTGTGTTCCTTGTCGACCTTCGCGGCCTTGGTACCCTTTGCGTGAGTCCCTTCAAAAGTGCCGGACGAGGACGAAATGAATCTTCGCGAAGCAGTCACCAAATTACTTCTAAGTTCTCACCAAAAGCTGTCTGGGGGGAATCGTGGTTATATCGTAAGCTCATTGGTCGACAGGTTTATGATGCAACGTGAGCCACAAACGACTTCGGCCGATCAGACGGTCGGCTTGAGGAGTTCTCCTCCGCTTCGTAAGAACGCTTCAGCGCTCGGAGATCGAAGGGCTGAAACTCGGCCGGCTCAGGGACAATTGTCTCCTGCTGCTTGTACCCGTTGCGCATAGCGATTATTGCGAATACTAGTGCTTCCATAATTTTTTCCTTTTCTTTGGTTCTATGAGAAGGGCAACCCACGTGGTGATACGCAGGTTCAAGACGTTAGGTTAAGGATCCTATTACTCTCCCTTACGAAGAGCCAAATAAGTGCCTATCGCCCTCGGAGCCATAGCGATGCCAAAAAAGACCAGGACCGAAGCCAAGTCGTAAATGCTTTTGACGATTTCCATGGGGTCTCCTTTTCTCAAGTTTAATTTTTAACTTTGAGAGTCAGTTTAGAGACATCCCTTGCGGGATTTCCCCTTTCCGTTTTCTCTCAGCATCCCGGATTTGACGCCCCTAAACGAGGCGCTTTCCAGAATGCCCAGAAAAACTCTTTGGAAATCAACGCGTCAAACTACCCTACTTAACCGGCCTGTCAACTTAGAAACGTCGCCGCGTTGGTTCCTCCCCCTTGATCGCCGAGGGGGTTGAGCTACCCGGGCGACTTTTTAATTTAAACTCCGAAGTTGAAGAGTCGTCCTCGTCGTCGTCGTCCTCGTCGTCCTCGAGAATCCGAATGTTTTACAATCGGGCTAACGGCACAAAATAATTGCAGGACAAATGGGGGGTCTTTGCCGGCACAGAACGCCAATGCACAGAGGACGAGCACGACGACGAGGACGAGCACGATTCCCTTATCCAATGGTCCCGTTTGAGCGTTGGCTCTTCTGGTTTGCGGTGGCACGGGAAATCTCGGCAAGAGAAACCAGTTTGCAAAAGTTATGGCACAGTAACTGCTGCATCGGCCAATACAAAAACCGATGTCTAGAAGTCTTTTCGCAATTCTGGCTTGCCTCGCTCCCTGCCTCATGCTCAGCGCCTTCTCTCTGAGCGAGCCTCTACATTATCGACTCGCCAGCGACACGACACTCAAAGGTAAGGGCAAGGACGGCCAGTGCATGGATTACGCAATTGCTCTATCTTCCAGACTCGCTTCGAATGGCATTCACGGCCAACTCATTTTCTACCGGTGGCATATCCGGAACACGCCTCTCGAAGGCAGTCATGTCTTTGTTATGTATCACGTTCCTGACGGGACTGAATGGATCGTGGATAACGAAATCCCTCACCCCAAGGTCGTTCCCACCGACGCGAGTCCGATGCAGCTCGTTTTTTTGCTGAGCGACACGCCATCCGCTCCAGTTGAAGTACAGCTCCAAGAGGGGCTGAACAGGCTTAGCTTTTTCTAAGTAAGGTCTCACTCGCTAAGACGGCCCAGCGACGCCACGTAAGCAGCGTAAACTTCATGCCCAAAACAGGCGAAAATCACCTTTTCGATTGACTCGTTGGCCTTCAAACCAGCGACGGCTTCATGACAAGCGATCTCGACTGCGTCATCCAGTGGGTACCCGTACGCGCCACAACTGATTGCGGGAAACGCCAAGCTTTTGATCTGGTGTTTGCCAGCCAGGTCGAAGCAAGCCTTGTAGCAGTTCGCGAGGAGCTCAGGCTCGCTATGTTTTCCGCCGTGCCATACCGGGCCGACAGTATGTATCACCCACTTAGCCGGTAGTCGATAGCCCTTGGTGATTTTTGCCTCACCTGTCTTGCAACCGCCTAATGCTCGGCATTCGTCCAGTAACTCGGGACCGGCCGCACGATGGATAGCGCCATCCACTCCGCCTCCGCCAAGCAACGAGGTATTGGCCGCGTTCACAATCGCATCGACTTTCAGTTTGGTGATATCTGTCTTGTCCGCGTATATTCGGCTCTTGATCGACATAAGGGATTTTCCCTCAGGATTCCAGCGATTGCCACGGGACTTTTCCCGGAGAGACGCTACGTAAGCGGATGGTAGGGCGAGGCTCGCCCTACCATCCGCTTATACATAGGCCCTCTGAGAAAAGCAGATTTCGGCTGGTTTGAAGTTTAATTGGCGGTTAAGCTCTTCGACGTGCGACAAAACCCAGGCGATTCTGACATCAGGCAACCAGGTAACACGCGACTGCGGAAACTTGTTTTTATTTTCTTGTCCACGATCGCTGCCGCCGCTGCCCGCGCAGATGACCTCACTACGATCGCAGGTCAGACCTTCCATGATGTCCAGGTCCTAAGCCGCAATTCTTCTTCAGTGTTGATCCAAAGCCGAGAAGGCGAGTTCCAGTTTTCGCTGAGCGAACTTAAACCAACGGATCGCGAGAAATACTCGAAAGATCTTACTAAGGCGATCGAACTTCCTGCACTCACCGTCATCGGCGAACAAAAAACTGACTTCACCTCGCCCGAACGCTCGAGGACCGAAGCTTTGGCCGAGAAGGAGATGCAGCGTCAGGAACAGCAAAAGCAAGAAGCGCAAAAAAAGCGCGTCGAATCTTATCAGCCCGTTCAGATACTAAGGGGGGTTTCGTTCAGCCTCAATCTCAGGGACCCGAAAAACGACAGTGCGGTTCAGCCAAGCTATTTCACGCCGGACTATGAGCGCCTGGCGCCCGAGATTGTTGAGAAAGATGTCAAGGTCTTTAGTTTATCGCTGAAAAACCCCTAGCCGTCTCATTCTGCAACTCCTGAACTCCTGCAACTCCTGAATTCTTCACTTGATGACTGCAGAGCTCCAACATCTGGTAAAATACATCCGGAGGGCACATCGGATTTTGATTTTCACCGGTGCCGGCGTTTCGACAGGAAGCGGGATTCCGGATTTCAGGGGACCGAAAGGTGTCTGGACCCGCCGCGCACCGGTTTATTACCACGACTTCATGACCTCTGAAGCGGCTCGCATCGAGCACTGGGATTATAAGCTTGAAGCTTGGCCGGCGTTTCGTGCCGCGCGCCCAAACCAGGTTCATCACGCAATCGTAAAACTGGAAAACGTCGGAAAAGTCGTGGCTGTACTCACCCAAAACATCGATGGATTGCACGCACTCGCCGGCTCAAATACAGAGCACCTGATTGAGCTGCATGGCACAAATTTACTCGTAGAGTGCCAGAGCTGCCATTGGCGCGGCGATCCCGAGCCCTGTTTTGAGGAATTCCGAATTCATCGAAAACCACCAATCTGCAATTGCGGTGGATTCCTAAAGCCAGCAACAATTAGCTTTGGACAAAATCTGGACCCGTTGGCACTCCAGCGGGCCAGTGAAGCGGCACGGAAAACAGACCTGGTGATCGCGCTTGGATCCACGCTATCTGTCTATCCCGCTGCCTCTTTCCCGTTGCAGGCGGCGCAACGCGGAGTTCCTTACGTGATAATCAATCGTGGAGCAACGGACCATGATGACCAGCCGTGCGTTTCGCTCAGATTGGAGGGCGAGGTTACGGATCTTTTTCCTAATGCGGTCGAAGCGGCGCTGCTCAATGCACTCTAATCGCGAACTGAACACGTAAATAGTGTTACCGATCTCCTGACTGCGCCTCCCCGAACGCCAAACGCCGAACGCTAAACGTGCATGCTCGACAAGCGAGGCGGGAGCAGTAGCTTCGAGAATGGCAAAAATCAGTTCGACAGACCTCGATGTGTTCCCCCTCGCGCTTGGAGGAAACGTTTTTGGCTGGACAGCAAATGAAAACCAGTCCTTTGCCGTTCTGGACGCGTACGCGGCGGCCGGAGGAAACTTTATCGACACCGCCGACGTTTATTCCGCGTGGGCACCGGGCAACTCCGGCGGAGAGTCGGAGACGATTATTGGACGCTGGCTTGCCGGGCGCGGGAAGCGCGAGCAGATAATCGTCGCAACAAAAGTCGGGATGCATCCTCAATTCAAAGGGCTCTCGGCCAAAACGATTCGGGCCGCCGCCGAGAATTCGCTCAAACGGCTCCAGAGCGAGTATATCGACCTGTACTACGCGCACGTGGACGACGAACACACTCCTCTTGAAGAGACTCTCGGCGCGTTTGACGCACTGGTCCGCGCGGGCAAAGTGCGATACATCGCCGCTTCCAATTACCGTGCGCCAAGACTGCTCGAAGCGTTAGCTGTCTCCGATCGCAACGGCCTCGCAAGGTACGTTGCTTTGCAGCAGCATTACAATCTAATGGAGCGCGACAAATATGAAGGCGAACTTGCCAGGGTGGTAGCAAGCGAACGGCTCTCGTCCATACCATACTTCGCCCTTGCTTCCGGATTTCTCACGGGTAAATACCGTGCGGGCTCCAAGGCCCAAAGCCAGCGTGCCCAAAGCGCAGGAGCCTACCTTAACGAGAAAGGACTCAGGGTTCTGGCCGCACTGGATGAGGTCGCAGCCGCTCACGGTGCCGCTGTCGCCACAGTTGCACTTGCCTGGCTGGCAGCTCAACCGACGGTGGTCGCTCCCATCGCCAGCGCACGTACTCCCGAACAACTACCCGACCTGCTGCGTGTTTCCAGTGTCCGACTTACCGATGCCGAATTACGCAAGCTGAATGAAGCAAGCGCAAAGTAGCATAGGCCAGCGTTCAGCGTTCGGCGTTCAGCGTTCGCAGTTCTTTCTCGGCGTTCTCGAAGTTCGGAGTTCACAACCGCAACCCGCGAACGACGAACGGTGAACGCTGAACGCTTAATCCGGATTCACCGAAATGAGAAGAAGAGATTTCCTCAGGGCGACGGTTGCCGTGGCGGCCGGCGGGTCTATTGTGCCGCGTCAGCTTGCTTCCCTCCGAGCCGCAGAACCTCAGCAATTGTCTCCGTCTCCGACGGCGTCCAGCCAATCGGCTTCGGAGAAATTCGGAGAAACACCTCAGCCGAAACTCCGCAAAGCGTCCCGTTTCTTCGAAGATCCGGCCATCAACTATGTTTTCCAGCGTATGCTCGGTTGCGCTTATTATCGGGCCGCGGATATCGGTACCTGTCTGGCCATCGCCGACCAGATCGTCGATTTTGACCGTTCCAGCGCGTTGCGGGCATTGCTCGTCGCCGGAGACCGACTTTCAGCTCTTGCTGAGGCAGCGGCCGGAAATGGGCTCCGAACGAGCGCTCGGGAGGCGTACATGCAGGCGGCAAACTATATTTTCTCGGCCACCTATTTCGTAAACCCAAGCGGTCCGCAGGACGCCTTTGCTTTCAACTGGCTGCGACATCAGGAACTCTGGGACAAGGCAGCCAGGCTGCTTGATCCACCTGTGGATTACTTGCCGTTTCCCTACGAGAAGACGACGCTTCCAGGTTATTTTTTCAAGGTCGACGATTCCGGCAGACGGCGTCCGCTTATCATTCTGAATAACGGAAGTGACGGCGGAATGGTTGCTGCTTGGACCCTGGGAGTTGCGGCGGCGCTTGAGCGCGGCTACAACGCCTATACCTTCTACGGACCTGGTCAAGGAACGGCATTTTTGCAGCAGAAACTTTACTTCCGGCCCGATTGGGAAAATGTTGTTTCACCTTTGCTTAACTATCTACTGATCCGGCGCGAGGTCGACGCGGACCGGATAGCGCTCATCGGGATCAGCCAAGGCGGCTGTTGGGCACCGCGTGCAGCAGCCTTCGATTCGAGAGTTGCCGCCTGTGTAGCCGATCCCGGGGTCTGGGATGTCTCCACCGCTTGGACCCAAGCACTGCCGAAACCGGCGCTCGACATGCTGGCAGGAGGTCAGCAGCAAAAGTTCGACAACTTAATTCGCATCTGGCTCAGATTTAACACGCGAGCGATGGCCACTCTCGTTCTGCGTATGCCTCTCTTTGGCATGAATTCTCCCTACGAAGCTTTCAAAGCCGTGCAGCGATACAATTTAGCCGACGTCACCAAGCAAATCCGCTGTCCGATGCTGATAACAGATCCCGAGGGAGAGCAATTCTGGCCGGGCCAATCGCAAAAATTGTACGACGCCCTATCGGGTCCAAAAACACTCTTGAAGTTCACCGCGGCTGAAGGCGCGGACCTGCACTGCGAGCCAAAGGCGCCCGGGCTCCGTGCCCAGCGAATTTTCGACTGGCTCGATCAGACGTTGAAGGTCTCTTGAAGCTAACAGGGATCAGCGGGTTCAGCGGATTCAGATGATTCCGCACAAGCTAACTGAGCCCGCTGAAACCGCTCTTCGCTGTTCACTGTTTTGGGTTAAGTTCACGTTCGGAGCAGAGTACCGGTTGAAAAAAGTTTCAGACACGTCCGTCGTTCACAGGGTGGATCCGGAGTATGCAGATGCTTGGGTTTTTTATCGTCGATTGCGGCTTGTAGTGCTTTTCCTCTTTATTATCGCGATGGTGGAAATACGGGTCTCGTTCTTCGTTCCGGGATTTGTCTTCGCTCTTACTTTTGTGGCTTACTTCTTCCTGGCTGCTTGGTTGGCCAACTGGAAGTGCCCTCGCTGTGGCCAAGCGTTTTTCAGGGCGGCGTTTCTTCGCAGCCTCTTTGGCGGGCGTTGCTTTCATTGTCACCTTCCCAAGTGGTGCGTGTCTGAGAACGGAAACATTATTTGCCGTCCGCGATTCCCGTTTGGCTGGGTCGTTTCCGACACGCAAAGGCTCAGAGATCCTGATGTGCACCCGAGCGCGCCGAAGGCGCAAAAAGACTAGGCTAACTAGTCTAGCCTAGCCTGAAGCCTTCGCTTACGCAGAACCTCCTGCGCTCTTCGAGCTACGGCGCGTCCGCAATCGGGAAAAGGTCGCGCCATAGCGAAGCGTCGGCGGATTCTGCTGGCGTCATTTGCCGTGCTGCCAAGGCCAGTGGAAATGGCCATGGTGCCTATTTCGGCGATGGGTTCGGGGATCATGCGGATCCGCACGGTGGCTTTTTGTTCGGTGGTCGCCTTGCGGCGTACGGCGTTGGGAATGAGCCTTTTGGGGAACATGTTCGGATTGATCGTCATGACTCTGTCCATGATGAGACACGGTGGGAGGAGGATCATAGGGAGGGAGTGGAACGTCTACATGTTCCTGAGCTAGAGCGGGAAAGGCCGCTGCCACGAAGAAAATCATCGTCAGAGTAAAGGCAGACTTCATCTTGAATATCAAATTCACGTTGTCCTTGGACGAATGGCGCAATCATGTCTTCAACAACGCAGAGGCTAAGGCTTGAGAAAACTGACAACGACTTTCGTGTACCGGGCAGGATGGCCTTCGAGAGTATGAATTCCGGCCCGCGAATATCCGGCCAGAGCAACTTGGTGTCCCAGCAGAGTTCTTATCGCTGCTTCCTCAGGCGTGGCTCCGGCGGCAATCGCTCGATTAAAAGTCACCAGATTGTCCCCGACACACCAGGATGTTCGGACGCTTTTGTAGCGGGGAACGAAGTGCGCCATAATCTTCCTCACGTGTTCTGGTGCCCATAGATTGGCGGATCGTTCGCCAGATTCCAACTCCGTTTGAAGATCGATGACCAACTCTTCGCGCTCGATCACGGCGGTTGCTTTAAAGCGCAGGTCGACGGGATCCGTAACGGAGTACCGATAGTGGTCCATGGCTAGTGCAGCGTCTTGCATATAATGGTGACGTCGTTGCGTTCAAATGGGCCGTCGCCGCGAGGTAAGTAAAGCGTCCCGCTTTACCCGCAGGGTAAGTAAAGCGTCCCGCTTTACCCCGCAGGGTAAGTAAAGCGTCCCGCTTTACCCGCGAGGTAGGTAAAGCGTCCCGCTTTACTTACCCCGCCGTTGGCTGTTTTTCAAGGCGCGGGCAAAACGCCGTATCCGAATCATAACAAGAATTTCCTTCAGTTTTTTGAGCGAGGGCTTGATCCAGGGGAAGGCTGCACGTTGAATATCCGGAATTATGAAAGATCGACGGATCTATTATCTCAATCCACCCTATCCCGACTTGTCGCTCGAGCAAGAGCTGTTGGCGGGCACCGGGTTCGAGTTGATACCGGTCAGCGTGCAAGGCGAGCTAATAGACCAGATTGCCGATGCGGTCGCTATCATGACCCACGAGGTTCCGATCACCGAATCGGTCGCCGCACAGCTCCCGAACTGTAAGGTGGTTACCCGAATGGGCGTCGGTTTCGATATCATAGACGTCCCGGGCTGTCGCAAATACGGGATAGAGGTCTGTTACGTTCCGGATTATGGAACAGAAGATGTAGCGAATCACGCGATCGCGTTGCTCTTCGCCGTTCATCGCCACCTTTTGCAATATCATCGAAGTGTCGAACAGGGCCGTTGGGACTTCAATGTAGCCGGAAAAATCCATCTCCTGAAAGAGTTGCGGCTTGGAATCTTCGGTTTAGGCCGAATCGGTTCAGATTTCGCCGGAAAGATGCGAGTCTTTGTGAAGGAGATTCTCGGTTACGATCCTAACTTATCAAATGCTGCCATCGTGAAAAAGGGCGCCAGGCCAAGTTCTCCCGAAGAGATTTTTTCGGAATGCGAAATCATTTCACTTCATCTTCCCTATTCTCCGAAGAGTCATCATTTCGTCTCGAACAGAGAGATTGACCTGATGACAAAAAAGCCAATTCTGATCAACGTTAGCCGCGGTGGCCTGGTCGATACGCAGGCGTTGATCCGAGGGCTCCGAACGAATCGACTCAGCGGAGCAGGGTTGGATGTGCTGGAGACCGAGCCGAAGGTTGAGCAGGAACTTTTGCAACTTGAAAACGTGATCGTCACGCCGCACGTCGCGTGGTTCTCGGTTGAGGCAAGTCGAAAACTCCGGCGTACCGCCATGACGGATATCCTGCGGGTTTTGTCGCGCCAAGCACCGCTTTACCCGGTACCAGGGTAGGGGTGAGAAGTAAGAAGTGAGAGGAGCGTAGTCAGGACATCACGTCTCACTTCTGCCTTCTTACTTCTCACTTCTCACGTCGTCCCGATCTTCTTGCGCGTGTGGCGGTGCGGTCCATGTCCGGCGTACTTGTCGGAAGCCTTTGAAAGTGGGGCCGAGATCTCAGGAACCGAAGCAATGCCGGCGTCTCCGAGTTTGTGCTCTTCCAGAATGCCTTGAGCGATTCCATCGGCGACCCGCTGCCTGTAGCCGTCAGTTGCTGCTTTTCGCGCCTCGGCCGGGTTGGTCAGATAGGCGCATTCACAGAGTACGGCCGGTATGTTGGGATTCCGTGTTAACCTTAGCCGTCGGCGAATAACACCCACATTAGTCTCCCGAGTCGCGGCGACGAGATGCTCCTGGATTCGAGTTGCCAGGCCGTGACTGTCGGCTCTCCAAAAAAAGGTCTTCGCTCCGTTCAGTCCGCTATCGGATACCGCATCATAATGAATACTTACGAGCACTGCTCCGGGCCCCTGCCGGTTGGCAATATTTACGCGATCATCCAACTCCACAAAATGATCGTCCTCACGAATCATGACAGTCCGCAAGCCGGCACGGCGCAATTCGTCGCGGACCCGCTTGGCCGTGTCGAGGGTGAGATCTTTTTCCCTCAGAAAGATCGGGGCCGCTCGTCCGCTCACACCGCCGCTATCCTTTCCACCGTGACCGGGGTCAATGACAACAGTCGAAAAATGTCCGGTGCCCGCCGGCAAGTGCGCACTCGGCGGTTGCGCACAACCACTAAAGAACGCCAGAGATATTACTAGTGAAGCCCGCCAATACCTGAAAGAAAAGGTGCTTGATCGAAACATATATAACGTTAGCAGAATTAACCCGAAAAATATTTAATACAAGTGGGGCTGCGACGGGACCACGGGAAGCCCGCTCGGAGCTGCAACCGGGGGCAGCAGACTGGGCGCCAGACCCGCCTTGTCGAGCAGTTGGTACCAGTACTCGACCGTATGTGATTTCGTTCTGGTATTAGGTACCGAGAACCAGCAGCCGACCACCATGCGTGCTCCCTTATCAGCTGCCAGCTTTTTAGCATCGTAAGGATCGACGAAATATTGCGAACGAACTGAGATGAATCCAATTTTTCGATACCCTAGGGTGAGCAAAGTCCGAACAGTCTTCTGAAATTGGCCTGGATCGACTTCAGTAAATTGCACTTGTTCCAGCCAAACCAATGCCACGGGGCTGCCTCTGGTTTCATCGCGATAGAAGCTCGTCAAGTCGCCATAGTAATTCCACTTCTCACCGGGCTTTCTTGTGTCGACATTTGGCGTTAAGGCACAGCCGCAGAACGCCGAAGCAAGCATGAGCAGCACTGGTAGGGCGAGGCTCCGTCCGAGCCGAGGACGACTGTACCGAAAGATCGATAGTTTCATTTTCAAATCCGTACCCTACTTCGCGTGGACGTCGGCGGGCACGGAAAAAATGACGGCGAGATGCTCGAGGAGTGCGTCGGCATGTCTGGCCCCACCCCGAAAGCCGATGTAACCGTCGGGCCGAATTAACACGATGGCAGGTGATTCAGCCTCGTAAAGCGCGTGGGCTGACCCATCCGAATCGAATAGCACGTCCGGGAGGCCGGATCGTTCACCGCGAATCACGATCGACGCATCAATAAGGTCTTTGAAGTCGCGCTTCAACTCGAGAAGAAGAGAATTAAATTCCAAAGCAGAATCGGCATCTGCACCGGCAAAGAGCAGAAGGTGATGGACCGGTTTCCGACAAAGATCGAGTAGTCGAAGAGGATCCTTACCGGCTTCCTGTTGGAGTTTGCAATCCGGCGCACGGTCGCCAGCCTTAATCGTGTGCCCGGTCTTACCGGACACAATCGGACTCTTTCGGTAGTTGATCCCGATCTCCGTCATGGTCTCGGCAACCCGATCCTCCACCAGGTGGATTCCCGTGAGGATAGGAATTAATGCGTTCCTGAGTTGTTGACCAAACGCGCTCTGCAAGGTGTCCATACGCGTTAGCCGATCAGTCAGACCCAAGACCATCTTCGCAACCGGTTCGCGTTCTTCATTGTAGCTATTCAGCAACGAGACAGATGACTTTCCCTGAGCAACTAAACCAATTTTCCAAGCCAGGTTGAACGCGTCCTGGATCCCGGTGTTCATTCCCTGACCACCCGCAGGGCTGTGGATATGGGCCGAATCGCCGGCCAGGAAAACGCGACCGCTACGAAATTCCGGGACCTTCCGATGGGAAATGTGAAAGCGCGATAGCCAAACCGGATCACTAAGACGTATGCCCGAAATGGCTCGGCGGTCGACGATGGCCTGGATCTCCGCCAGCTGGGGCTCACTAGTAGATCGGTCGCTTTCTTCCCCCCTAAGATTCACGATTATTCGACAACGGTCGCCACGGAATGGGAAAATCCCAACGAGCCCATCGCTAGCCAGGAATAGATGGATATGAATGTGATCCAATGGACTATCAACTGTCGCGTCGGTGAGGAGAAACGTCTCAGGATAGGCATCTCCCTCAAACTGGAGGCCTGCCAAGTGCCTGACACCGCTGTGCGCGCCGTCGCAACCGATCAGCCAGCGCGCCGCCAGTGTCTCTTCGAATCCGCCGGAATTTCGGACAACTGCAGTTACAGCATCAGGGGATTGGGAGAGCCCGATGAGTTCTTTTTCCCGGTCCACATAAATCCCGAAACTCGCCAAGTGCTCGATAAGGATCCGTTCAGTCTCACTTTGAGGCAGGCTGATGGCAAAACGATAGTGACAAGGCAGACAGCTGAATCCGATATATCCAATTTGACCATCGCGGTTGTGGAACGCGACACCGCTCAACTGGTGACCGACGCCGACCACCAAATCAACGACCCCCATCATTTGAAACACTTCAAGCGTCCGAGGAAAAATCGCCAGTGCTCTTGAGGTCACAGGTGGAGCAGCCGCTTTATCGATGATTCGGCACCGGACGCCGTAGCGAGCCAGCTCACCTGCCATCGTGAGCCCGACGGGACCCGCCCCGACCACAAGAACATCAACAGACATAAGTTGTTCTGAGGGATAATTCGGAGGAATGATCTCTCGATCCCTAAATTTGTCGTTTTCGCCGGCGACGGAACTGCTCGATTTTGAGACTCAACTGCACCTGCTTCTCGCGCAGCTCACGCTCCAGCCGCGTCCGCAGATTTGCGTCGGAGCATGTTTGCAACTCTTCTTCCAAACGCTTGATCTCCCGCGACTGTTCCACTTCCTCGGGAACGTGTCCGGAATTTTTGAGAAGCGAATAACCAAGGCGCAGATCTTCCGGCCAGCTGAAATACTCATCTAGGTCAAGCGGCTTACC
>DASXBV010000106.1:0-9356 GCA_036491515.1 Chthoniobacterales bacterium | reverse complement strand
GCGCCTAAAGCGCGACTAACTCAATATTTTTGTGTCGTAACGCATATCTGAAATTTGTTGATAAGGGGAGAAAAAAGGAAGGCGACGCGTGGCGCGCTATCGCAGGAAAAGCCGGAGCTTTCGCTTACGCTTAAATCCCCGGTAGGGCGAGGCTCCGTCCGAGCCGTTCGTCCAACGAGTTGGACCGTTGCAGATCGCTTTCACCATTCCACCTAACAGTACCGGCGCCAGTAGACAAAGGCGACGCCAAGGAAGATGCCGCCCGCCGCCAGACCGGCCCAGCCCCCGATAACGCAAGTGGTTGCACTAAACGCGAGCGAATCACCTGCGACGGAACAAAATAATTGCGGGACAAATGGGGGTATTTGCCGGCACAGAACGCCAATGCACCGAGGACGAGCACGACGACGAGGACGAGCACGATTCCCAAATTTCGGAATTTGGGTTCAACGTAGCATAGGCGTCCAGCCTGTACCGAGCGATCACTGTGCGTGGCTTTGCGAAATCGGCGACGACCTAGCTAACTAGAGTATCTCAAAGTCGTCGCTCGATCGGCGCAGAAGACAGGCTGGAAGCCTATGCTACCTTGGGGACACAGGCTGGAAGCCTATGTTACCTTGGGCCTTCATGGTCCCATCCGGCCCTCGGCGGCGATCAGGGCATCGCAGAGAGCGTGAATCTCGCCATCAATTTCTGCTGGATCCGAGACAGTGCGAGCGACCTCCTCGCGTAGAAGGACGGTGTACCGCTTCCGTAGACGGTGCACGAGAGTCTTTACTCCGGCAGCACCAATTCCCAGGGTCTTCGAGAGATCTTCGTAGGAAGGCAAGGGGCGGCTATCGCCGATTCGCAAGAAAATGTTCAACGCTTCAAAAATAGAAGTTTTGCCTTCGGCGGCATAGGCGCACTCCAACTGAGTCATTGCCTGGCTAAGCACGGTCATGGCCCAGCGGGCGTCGAAAATGTTTTCGGCCGTCAAATAATCCACCGGCTCCAGGCGGTATCGGCTTTCAGCGCTTTCCCAATCCAGAGAAACGAATTCGTAGTTTCTCCCTCTTTTAAGGCTATGTGCCCGCTGTGCCTCGTTCGAAAGGTAATTCTGAAACGAGGCCAGCAGAAACGATCGAAACTTGCCTTTAAGCCGATCAACTTGGGTCAACGCCTTGTGCTCAAGCAAGTGCAGAAAAAAGCCTTGAGTTAGATCTTGGGCGTCATGCGGCGAATAGCCGCGGCGTCGGGCAAACGAATAAAGCGGGTACCAATAGATTCGGCAAAGCTCTGCTAACGCGGCCTTCCCTCCTTCTGCCTGGCTTTGCGCAGAAACCATTACAAGAGTCCAGAGCGTGGTATGAAACTGCGCTCCACCCGAGTCAAATTCCGGCTTCATGGTCCCCCCGCCTCTCAGATTAGCGAAAAATGACGGCGGTCCAAACAAAAATTTCCTCCGAGGTCGAGGCGCCGCTACGGTGCCCGCCGATGGAACGTCTTCTGTTCGACAAAAGGTGAGGCTGCGTTGAAGGGGCTAGCGACTCAACTAGCGTCGAAGTGGATCAACTTGCGTGTGGCGAGTTCTACAGTGACGAAATCGTCGGGCGTCTTTGCATCCTCACCGTCAGAAGCGGGATGGTACTCGATGCGCAACTGCGCGCTGTCAACCAGGATCCGCAGATAGCCGAAGTCCAGATCGTCATAGCTTTCGAACGTCACAGTATCGGCACCGTTGGAAAGAGCGTCCTGTACCACCGGCACGCGGATGGTCGGCGTACCCTTGCGTGTGAGGCGCGCCACGGCATGCCCGCCGTTACCGCTGACCAGGAACGGCGTTTCCCGTCCGTCTGCGTGCCGCGTGAAACGCTGGTAGTTATGGGCATGTCCCGAAAGGATAGCATGCGGCCAAACGCCTGCTTCCTTGCAAGCCGAGTCGATATCGGCCAACATGCGGGGACTGCCGCCGTGCCTGCCGACGTTCTGCATCCTGTCCCCATTCTGCTTTATTTGCGCGACATAAGGAGGATGGTGGGCGGCCACAATCACCGCGCCTTGAAACCCGTCGCTCTTTACTCGTTTCAGCGCAGCTTTTAGAAACTCCACCTGGGTCTGACCAAGGTACGGAAACTCGTCGTCCTGTGAGGAAATGACTCCGGGATCCTCAAGGCAATTGCTGTAAAGTCCGAGTATGCGCACAAACGGTGCCTCTAACGTGAAGTACACGCCGGGCTGGATTTGCGCCGTGCGCACCAGCCCACCAGCCTCGGGAGCGCGATGAGGAGGTTCGCCGGCAGCGCAGAAGTTAGTAAGGAACGCCTGGAGGCTTGGGGTTGAGGTCAAAGGCGAGACCATGCCGTCGTGGTTCCCAGGGATAGCAAAGATGGGAGCCGGATATTCGCGGTAAGGATCGTAGAATTGATCGTAGTAATATTCTGCCTCGCCGAAGCTGTAGACGACCTCACCGAGGTGATAGAGAAAACGATGGTACTGATCTCGGGTCTGGATCGGCGTAGTCCGACACCATTTTGTCGGCTACGGCACCCTGATCTACCGGACCCCGTGTGTTGCCTGTGTCGCCCACGGCGTGGAAGACAAGTTGCTTCGCCTTCTGGATAGCCTTGACGACACCGTCGCCCTGAGCGTCCAGAGCTTGTTCCAGAGTAAGGAGAGGCTCAACGACTCCCTCAACGGCTGGAAATGGGCGCGGTTCCAACACTCCTCTTTGGCTGTCAAGTATCGAGTACGCCTGTTTGTCCGATCCGTGTTTGACCCTGAATTTTGTCGGATCCGGGGTGGCTGGCGTTTCGGCAAACTGAGGTCCGCCGGTAAGAACGGGATCGGCGTTGCTCTCTGGAGGCGCCGCCGCCGGTTGCGGTTTGCGCTTGGATCGATGCGACGGTTTGCGGCTCATAAGGGGAAACCTGGGGTTGGGCGGTTAAAGATGGAAAATGTGACTTTTCCACGCTGGTATCAGGTTTATACCGGCAGCCGGAAGCTCAAAGTAAAGATTTCGTCACAAAGGCTGCAAAAGACCGTCCCGCCGTGGAAGTCTCTTCCCTGAAAGGGAACCAGAACTCAGCCCAGGCCGCCGTCGCTGCGTTTTGGCGCGCCCTAGTCTAGCGTCTGATATAGCCGAATCACCTGGCCGCGACGTAGGCCTTGCGGAGTCGGGGTTTCAACCCTGGGTCGCGAGAATGAAAAGACGCCCGCAAATGTTTCGGCCGTCAAATAATCCACCGGCTCCAGGCGGTATCGGCTTTTCAGCGCTTTCCAAATCCAGAGAAACGAATTCGACTCAACCTGCTACGAAAATGGACGGCTTTGAGAAATTCTACCTGCGTCTGGCCGCTGGAGCACTCGCACTCTCCTCATTGACCCAGGAAAATTGAGCGGGAGAGTACATCGATATATGCGGGCCGTTGATAGACAGCATCGTGTCCTAGTGACGGGGATGGGAGTTGTTTCTCCCCTTGGGTCAAATCTGAGTTCAAATCTCAGATCTCTGGTGAACGCGATTGACGCGGTGACGCCCGTGACAACTTTTGACGTAACCAAAACCCGATGCAAAACAGCGGCCCAGATTCCGGATGGGTGGCTGGAGGACGCGCCAATGCGGCTACGTAGTGCTTACCGCTTGCACCGGGGTGCCCGAATGGCAGGGATGGCGTTGCGGGAAGCTTGTGATTCCGCCAAGGGACCAAGACCTGAGTTGATCGTTGTTGGTACGACAAGCGGAGGGATGAGTTTCGGAGAAACCTACTACCGGCGCCTCCTTGCTACCAAATCTCGGAAGGGTTTCGCTCGGCTGGCGGGAAACTATACGCCTCAGAAATCTGTGCTCGATGCACTTGAGGCTAACCGTTTGCGGATTCCGGCCCAGATTGTTGCCAACGCGTGCTCCTCCGGCGCCAATGCGATCGGGCACGGATTTGAGCTTGTCAGTCACGGGCTGCGCGCCTGCGTCATCTGCGGAGGTTACGATCCATTGTGCGAATTGGTCTTCGTAGGCTTCGATTCTCTCCAAGCTGCCACGCCAGAGAAAATTCGGCCATTCGACAAGAATAGAAGCGGTATGGTCCTGGGCGAGGGCGCTGCATTTCTGATCTTGGAGTCCGAACGATACGCGGCGCATCGGGGAGCAACCGCGCTCGCAGAAATCGTGGGCTACGGAGTCTCCACTGATACCTATCATCTGACGCAGCCTCATCCGTCTGGCATCGGGCCGAAACTTGCAATGCAGCGAGCCCTGGAGTCAGCGGGCTTGGCGGCAGGCGCAATCGATTATGTGAACGCGCACGGAACCGCAACAATTTTCAACGACGCGACTGAAGGAGCTGCAATTTCGGAACTCTGCGAGCGAGTGCCAGTCAGCTCGACCAAATCTATGATGGGTCATGCCTTAGGGGCAGCTGGCGCAATCGAAGCGGTGTTCTCCGTACTGGCCTTATGCGAACAGTTTCTCCCCGCAAATATCAACTTTGCTGAACCGGATCCAAGCTGGAAGTTTAACGTCATTGGTAATAGCTCCAGAGCTGGAAGTGTTGACCACGCGCTCTCGAATTCGATTGGGTTCGGCGGCACCAATGCAACGCTGATTCTAAAGCGAATATGAATTTATTCATTCAGGGGATCGCAGCCGTCACCCCATTAGGTCCCACCGCGCCTGAGACATGGCTGGCACTCTGCCAGGGACAGCAGGCGCCCAGAAGGCTGATCGCAAACGCCGTGGCGGATCGAAAGTATTTCGCTTGCACGGTTCCGGGGAAGTTTGTTTCCGGGGCGGCTCGTCAGCCGCGCCTGCGGCGGTCTGGAACACTTTCTCTGCTGGCCGCTGCTGCCGGATTCGACGCCTTCGCCGACGCCGGAGTCAAACCTGGTGGCGGCTCGAGTGATCGAATTGCCGTGGTGTTCGCGATCTGTTCGGGCGGCGTCAATTACACACGCCGTTTTTATCACGAGATCGTGACGCAAGGAGCGAACGCCGCGAGTCCGCTCCTGTTTCCGGAAACGGTTTACAACGCCGCGGCAAGCCACCTGGCAGCTCTTCTGGATGTCGACGGACAGAGCTACACTTTGGTGGGAGATTCATCAGTAGGGTTGAGCGCCCTTCACTTCGCAACTGAACTCCTCGTTATGCAGCCGGAGCTCAATCACTGCCTGGTGGTTGGTACGGAGGAAGTGGACTGGATATTGTCGGACGCGTTCGCCAGTTGGCGGATGGCGACAAATAAAGATCAGTTCGAGGTTTATGGCCGGGCCAGCGGAACAATTTTCGGAGAGGGCGCAGCGGCCGTTTTAATCGGGCGAAGCGGAGTTCTGCAAATTTCTCGTTCGTCACCGGGGCGGCCTTTTTTTTCCGTTCGGGACAGTGAGTCAGTGGCCGCGGAGCTGTTTGGCAGCCTGCTGGCCGAGGAATCACCCGAAATGATTGTGAGTAGCGCAAATGGCACCTTCGCCGATGAAGTTGAGCGTAAAGTGTTCGGCAAACTTTTCTCGTCTGTACCGGTCTATGCTCCCAAGCCTGCCGTCGGGGAGGCGCTTGGTGCGAGTGCATTGTTCCAGGTTGCGGTCGCTGGTCTGGCGCTCCGCCATCAACGGTTGCCGGGGACTCTCTCGGCTGGCCTCAGGCTCCCGAGCGTGAATCGCAAAACTCGCTCCTTCCCAGCTACGAATGCATTGGTGACGTGTGTCGGATTTAATCAGCAAGTAAACGCAATGAACTTGCGCCTGACTTAATCCCTGTATTGATCCGGTTCCCAGTTTAAGCAATACTGCCTAGTTATGCCAAGTAAGCCGGCTCCGCCGAGCCGATCGACAGCCGTTGAAGATTACCTCGAACAAATTCTCGATCTGATCAACACGAAAGGTTACGCCAGAGTGGCCGATATTGCTCAGGGCCTGAGGATCTCACAAGCAAGCGTGACCAATATGGTCCAGCGATTGGATGCTGAAGGTTTGCTGAAGTACGAAAAGTATCGCGGTTTGGTTCTGACAACGGCTGGAGAAACATTGGCTCGAAATATCATGAGGCGTCATCAGCTTCTGAGCGATTTCTTGCGCATGATTGGGATCGACGAGGAAGTTATTTATCATGATGTCGAGGGGATGGAGCACCACATAAGTCCTCAGACCCTACGAGCCATCGAAGCTCTCCTATCGGAGTTGCAACAGCACCCAAAGCTTATTGCTAAGATTAAATCGCAAGCTCATGGCGGCTGAACGACCACTTGGAACTGGCCGGAACAACGAATTTCTGGTTCTAATGGCGGCTGCCGCAGCCTTGGTTTTTTCGGGATGCGAGACCACCCAAGATGAGTTCAGTCGATCGCAGGCTGCGCTCAACCAGACGATCGCGTATGAGGCTCCGGGAAATTCCTTCATTGGAAGGCGATTCTACCGTAAATACTATTTCTTTTGGGGTTACGTTCGCCAGCCACGTCAACCCTGGAGTAGTGCCAGGCTCGTCATGCTTAACGAGCAGAAAGTGCTCGCCCCTGACCGCCAAACTCATAAGGTCGGATTTGATAACAATTTTGAGTACCGCCTGCAGGGATACTTTTCCGGTCAAACGGTCTACGAGCCTGCTTCGAACAGCTTCTATCCGGAGTTTGTCCTAACGGGATACAAACTGATTTCGGATCACCCTCCCCAAATTTTTCGAAATCCACAGGCGCTGGATCCCGACCGACTTTCTATCGACAAACCGCAGTAAGTTGGAGATTCTCAAGGTTTGGGAACGGCTAAGTGGAAAAGCGGATTCAGCGGTTTCAGCGGATTCAGGGAGGCCCCTCAAAACCTGCTATTTGCAACAACCTGACCCCGCTGACCCCGCTGATCCCTGTTACCTGCAATTCTATGGGCGACACAGAAAAGTTCGAACACTTCGTCATCTCGCGCCGCGCTGACGGTTCGCTATGGGAACTAGGTCGAGGCGCCATGGGTGTGACCTACAAGGCCTTCGACACGAATCTTCGTACGGACGTCGCGCTAAAGGTCATCAATTCGCACTATTTGAACAGCGAAACCGTACGTCTGCGTTTTCTCCGGGAAGCAAGGGCGGCGGCAAGCTTGCGGCATCCGAATGTCGCTACGGTTTTCCACCTCGGTAACTCGGCCGGGGAATTCTACTATGCGATGGAGTATGTCGAGGGCGAGACGATCGAGCGGCGCGTCCAAAGAGAAGGTGCGCTGCCATCGGACCTCGCCCTCAGAGTTACTCGTCAGGTGTCGCGCGCGTTGATTGCGGCTGACCGTCAAAAATTGGTCCATCGGGACATCAAACCATCCAATATCATGTTGGTCGTCGATGAGGATGAGGATCACCTGCTGGTGAAGGTGATCGACTTCGGTCTGGCGAAGTCGCTCGTCGCCGCGGTAGATCAGTCTGTTACCGTATCGATGGGCGGATTTGTCGGCACGCCGCATTTTGCGAGCCCTGAGCAATTGGAGGAAAAGGAGATAGATATCCGATCTGACATCTATTCTCTCGGCGCGACTCTCTGGTACATGCTGGCGGGACGGCCTCCGTTCCAGGGCTCGATGGCTAGCGTCATCAGTCAGCACTTGAACCAACCGTTGTCGCCGGATGCACTCGTGAAGTTCCATCCGCGGATCGCGGCGCTTCTGGAAAAAATGCTGGCCAAGCGTGCTGAGGACAGAATTCAGTCTCCTTCGGATCTGAAACGGGAACTCGACGATATTTTGAGCGACCTGAAGGGTCAATCGCCGACTCTCGCGCCGATCAGGCCGTCAGCAGCGGAGTCTAATCACCCCGCCAGCGCAGCCACAGTCGGAGGAACAAGTACGTCCGGCTTTGCTACCGGGCAATTGATTCGCAACCGGTATCAGATCATCGGGCAGTCTCCATTCGACAAGAACTTGTTCAAGGCGAAGGATCTACATTCAAATCGGATCGTCGCGCTCCGGCCCATTCCGCTGGCCATCAGATACGAAGCGGCGCGGCTCGATTTTCTGAGGCAAGAGATCGAACGGCTCCGAACGATACATCACCCGAACCTCCTGGAAGTATTTGGGCTCGAGGCCTACGACCGGGGATTGTTTATAGTCAGCGAATGGACCAAAGGCTTCTCGCTTCAGGATCTTCTGCGTGTACGGCGTGAGCTTGCATGGGAAGAAACTCTTCGTATCACGAAGCCGCTTGCCAAGGTTCTGGATTTTGGCGTGGACCGCAAGCTGTTGCCAGGCAGGGTGTCATTGCGAAAGATATTCGTGGAAATTCCGCACTTCACTGAGGAGTCGGTTGAGACCCAACGCAAGCCCGTCTCGAGCTGGCCACCATTTATCGTCAAAGTAGACGTGCTGAGCCTCGGTCAAACGTTGCCGGATTTTCTGGCAGAACCAACTCAAACAATTGTTGATACGGGCGGCTTAGATTTTCCAGCAAACCACGTCCAGCAGCTTGCCTGGGTAATTTATGAACTGCTGGGCGGGGTGAAGCAGACCCCATCATCCGGGTCGGTTACGCCCAGATTGAATCCCGTTCCGAATCTTTCAGAACCCGGTAACGCAACTTTGCGCCTAGGCGCGACCGAACCCGCGCGCTTTATGACGGCAGGCGACTTCTTGGCCGAGTTGGAGGCCGCTGAGATCCATCATCAGCCGTCGGCGACCTCTCCTATGGTGATTTCGCAGGTTGCCGCCGGCGAGCAGGCAACCGTACCGCGTTCGATTCCGGAACCGACGCCTATCGGTGAGCCGATCGAGGATACCCAGCCGAAAACCTCTCCTGTTCTCCTTCGGATGCTCCTGGCGGGTGTCGGGCTGTTTCTGGTCTGTGCCATTGGGGCCGTCATTGGGGCAAATTTTTTTATTCACAAAACGGAATTACCAGCGGCCGCCTCTCTGATGGGCAGTGTTACTTTGACGAGTAAACCGGAGGGGGCGACGGTGAAATGGAATGGTCAGGAAATTGGTAAGACGCCGCTTGCTTCCTATCCATTGCCCAAGGGAAAACATATCCTTGAACTTAGTCTGGCCGGCTACCAAACCCGACCGATTGAACTCGAGATAAATCAGGGAAGCCTGAACAATCTAGGCCTTGTTCCATTGGTTCACGAAATCGGCCAATTGTCGATAAAGTCTGATCCTGGGACCCTCGCTTTCGAGATAGTGGATTCAGCACACAAGTCGACTTTTGGCAATACGCCGATGACCGTTGACAACCTGCCAACGGGTAAGTACACCGTCCGGATTAAGCGGTCGGGCTGGCCGGATTTCGTTCAGGAGATCGACCTGCAGCCGAACGCGATGATAGCCGTGGAGCACACGTTTAAGGGTGTGGGCGTAACACTGAAAAGTGACCCTGTCGGAGCCACAATTTTTATGGGCGATTCCGAACTCGGCAAGAC
>DASXBV010000105.1:0-17514 GCA_036491515.1 Chthoniobacterales bacterium | reverse complement strand
GCAGATCGAGGCACACTCGATCGGCGTCGCCAAGCTGACAGTCAAGTTTGGGCGCTAGAATTTCAATTTTCGAAGAAATGCGCAATTTCCTCCCACTCAATGGCAGTCTGGCGTCCTTCGTCAAACTGGCGGAGCATCCATCCTTGAGCCGCCTGGATTCTGGAATCTTCTTTCAGGAACTCCCGTTGGAGATGCTGGCGTGCAACGAAGGTCAAGCCGGCGATTCCGGAGTCCTTGGTCAGCGAGACTTCTAGTTGCCGGCCGATCAATCGAGGCACGTCAAAGGCCGCGTACATCCACCAGAACTTGTTCAATCCGTCAGCATGTATGCCCGCCCGGGTGCGATGAGCATCGTGCCCATAAAGCGGATATTTGTCTGCTACGGGTTGGCCCATTTCGGAGTACAAGTCTGCTAGGTCGTTGAGAGCGCTGAAATCCGGTTGGCAGCATGCATCATCCCTTTTTCGTTCTGATGACGATCTCGACGCGCCGATTCAGTTGCTGTTCTTCGACAGAACGATCTCCCGGCACGATGAGGCGAGTTTTACCGTAACCCTGGGTTTGGATTCGGTCCGGCTCTATGTTCATATTCTCGACCAGCCATGCTTTTACGGTCTCGGCCCGGCGCTGGCTTAGATCCATGTTGTATTCGTCGCCGCCAAAGGAATCGGTGTGACCTTCGACCTTGAAGACGGCCTGAGGGTTGCGCTGTATGAGGCGGCCCAACTTTTGTAGGCTCGCGGTGGCTCCCGGGCGAAGAGTTGCTGAGTCGTAGTCAAACAGAAGGTCCGTCGGCATCAGGATCGGCGCGGTTCCCAGGCCGAGCTTTCCTGAACCGGAAAGTAATTGGTCCAGATTGCTAAAGCCCGCAGGAATGCCAACGCTACCGGAAATGGTTGAGTCTCCAACATCCTGATTGTCAGTCTTACCCGGAGCTTTCTTATTTCCCGACGCGATCTTTGGGCGGTTCGGCATATCAGGCTTATCCGAGAGCAGTTGCTGGCGCACTTCGCTTAGTTCTTTCTCCATGGCCACCGCGCTTTCGGCCTTCGCCTTGGCCGCCGCGGTTAGCGCGGATTGAGTATCGACGCCAGGCTTTTCTTTGAGCTGGGGGACTTCGGGCGAACTCACTTCGGGCGTCGCCCGTAGTTCCTTGATATCTTTTTCGAATGAACCATCAAACTGGGTAAGATTGGCGATGGTGCCGAAGTCACCGGTAGGTTTGCCTGGGGTTGCGGCCGGTTTGGAATCAGTTTCCATCAGTTTCTGGTCGATTTGGAGACGATTAACGTTGAAAACGCGAGGAACGAGCCGCGGGATATCCGCCTGCGCGAATCGATCGAGCGTTTTCTTGCTAAAATAGTAAAAGAGTCCGCAATGAAATAGGAACGATAGGGCGATCGCGGGCAGGATCCAATGTTTGAGCGATACCGCGCTGTCCCCAATCGCATCCTCTGAATAATGGGCCATACAGCTTCCAAGTATACAACGAACGTCAGCGAACAACAACGACTGACATTTTCGTTGACGTTCGGCCTCCGTCGTTGACGTTCGTTGTCGTTCGCTACCTGACTATGGCCCACGATAAGTCCGCTTCTGAACGAATGGAGAAAATTGTCAGCCTGTGCAAACGGCGCGGGTTCATTTTTCAATCGAGCGAGATTTATGGCGGCTTAAACGGATGCTGGGACTATGGACCCCTTGGGGCGGAGTTGAAACGGAATCTGAAAGACTTCTGGTGGCGCCGGATGGTACGCGAGCGCGATGATGTGGTGGGGATGGATGGTTCGATTCTGATGAATCGGCAGGTTTGGGTGGCGAGCGGTCACGAGGCGACTTTCACCGACCCGATGGTGGACTGCCGTAACTGTAGATCCCGGTTCCGAGCAGACCAGCTGCCCGAGAAGAACGGGCGGAAACAGTGTGTGGTTTGCGGGAGCTACGACTTGACGGAACCGCGCGCCTTTAATCTCATGTTTAAAACGTATGTCGGGGCGACGGAAGATGAGTCGGCCGTCACCTATCTCCGCCCTGAGACCGCCCAGGCGATTTTTGTTCAGTTCAAGAATATTCTGGAGGTATCGCGAAAAAAGCTCCCTTTTGGAATTGCGCAGGTGGGGAAGGCGTTTCGAAACGAAATCAATCCGCGCAATTTTACCTTTCGTTCCAGGGAATTCGAACAGATGGAGTTGGAATATTTTTGCCGGCCGGACCAAGGATTCGAACTACTGGAATACTGGTTGAAAGAGCGCCTGAGATTTTATTCGGATATAGGTATTTCGCCCGATCTTTTGCATGTCCATAAGATTCCGCCCGAAGAATGTGCGCATTACTCCAAAGGTACGTACGACATCGAGTTTCAGTTTCCGTTCGGGTTGCAAGAGCTCGAAGGCGTGGCGTATAGAACGGACTACGATCTCACACAACACCAAAAGGCCAGTGGCAAGCCTCTCGAGTATTTTGACGAAGAGACGAAGCAGCATTTTATCCCGCACGTTGTCGAGCCCAGCGCCGGCGTAGATCGAACCGTGCTGGCTTTGATCTGCGCAGCGTTTGCCGAAGAACAGGTGACGGACGAAAAGGGCAAAACGGAAATCCGCACCGTCCTAAGATTCCACCCCCGGGTTGCGCCAATCAAATGCGGGATTTTCCCTTTGCTGAAGAACAACAAACGGTTAGTCCGCCAAGCTCGCGAGATAGTGGATCTCCTCCGGCCGCAGATGATGGTTTTCTATGATGAATCGGGCGCCATCGGAAGGCGCTATCGCCGCCAGGACGAGGCCGGTACTCCATTTGGCGTGACGGTCGATTTTGATACGATCGGCGAGAACGGACCACTAAACGAGGGCACAGTCACGATGCGGGAAAGAGACTCGATGAAGCAGGAAAGGATCGCCGTTGCTGAGATTAAGTCGTTTTTGCTCGAGAAGATCTCTTAAGACGGTCGCACGGGTTAGGGGAAGCGTATCGGCGTGTCGGCGTGTGGGCGTTTAAAAAGCGACATGAACTCCTTCGAGCTTTCCCGGCTGCGATAGCCGTGTCGAAAAGCAATTTTACTTCCCCAGACGCCGATACGCCGATACGCCGATACGCCGACACGCCGATACGCTTCCCTTGCGCTCCCACCGGTAACGGCTACAACTGGTTGCAATGTTGGATCGAATTGGCTGAAATCGGGGACTGATGGCGAAACCCTTGCCGAAAGAAGGTACTCGTTTAAGACGTTCAGTGCGCGGAATAGATATCGCGGGTAAAACCCCGGCGGGGGTTTGGGTGATCGTCGGGATGGCACTATTTTTTGTTATCGGAGGCTTAGGGACTGGCGCATTCATAGCCTGGAAAGCGATCACTGAAAAAATGCCTTCTCCGGCATCGGACAAGGCCGCCAGCCAGAGAGCTCAGGTAGCGCCCAGCGTAGCCAATGCATCGAGCGCGGAAGTCGGAGTGGAACATGCGAAATCGATTGTCGAAGCGGGCGGCCCGCCCGCGGCGGCGGCTTCCGATCGAGTCGAGCAAGATCAGGTGCGCCAGGATGTATTAAAGCGAATTGATCTCATGCGAGGCCTCTCCGACACGGAAAAGGACAAACTGTACGTGCAGGTCCAGCGAGCTCGAGGTTTCACGAAAATCGGAATTATCCGTTTCACGCAAGCCGGGACAACACCCTCAACGGCTCAGACGGCGGAGTTAGTCACGAACCTGAATGAACCAGGTTTGCGGAAACTTCTCGCTGATCCGACCGTTATTCTCATTATGGTCGGATATGCTGATAAGCAGGGTGAGGAGGCTAAAAATGTGGAAGTCTCCCGTAGCCGGGCGGAGAACGTCGTGAAGGCATTGAGGGAGAAGACCGATCTGCCGAACATTATGCATGCCGTCGGAATGGGCGGTCAGGATATTTTTGACCAGTCCAATCTTGATAAGAACCGGTTGGTAGAAGTCTGGGCCGTCCAAACGTGACTCACACGCACGCAAAAGCTGGAGCTTTCGCTTACGTTAAAAATCTCCGGGTGAGCGGTTCGCGCTGGCTGGCAGCTAAAGAGCGGGCCATGAGCTTTACCCGAGAAATGTTGGCCCGAATGCGTTCGATGTAACAATTGTTGCCTCGCCGATCGTCAAGAAGCCGGTAAATTCCATTCCACTGGTCTTCGAGCATACGCATTACGTACCCATTAAAAAATTTCTCGGTACCTTCCAGCAGATCAAGGAGATTTTTGTGCACGGCAAAGCTCGTCTTTTGGAATCGAGAGAAATGTGTTGCCTCCCGGAATTCGAGATACAATCCAGCCAGCCGTTCCGGATAGTCCTCCGCGGCCATCTGCCCGAGCATGTCCCCAGTTGCGACGATCGCTCCTATCAACCACTCGCTGGAATCGAAAAACGGGATGTCTTTCATGCGTTCGGAGATCGCCGTGGCGCTGATTGCGTTCTGAATTCGGCGTAGCTCGTCGCGGTTGAAGCCAAAGGCGGGCAACAGATCCCAAGCAAAGAAACAGCTGCGTCCGACGTGGATCGCGGAATACTTTGCGCCAGACCCGTCGAGATCATCGCGAAATTTCAGGTAACCTGCATCATGGAGAATGGCGGCTGCTATCGCCAGGTTCCAATCCCGCTTTGTCAGAGAAGATATGACGGGATTGCGCCGGTGAGAAGCCAGCAGTTCGGCGACCGCGGCCGTCGCCTGCATGGTATGATCAAAATCATGGAATGCCGTATCGCATGCTTGGAACCGCGGGTTGCGTCCATGAAAAAGGTCGAAGGAAAATGGGATCAAATCTTTGACCGGACCGGGATCAGCATCGCCAAAAGCTTCTTGGAAAACCCGGTTTGTGAGTTCCTTTGTGGCTAGATAGCTCTGGGGATGGAACATCTGCTCGATGCCAATCACGGTTCATCGGGGCTGGAAAGAGAGCAACATAAAAGTTGCGCTGAACCGCTGTCTCCAGGGATTCTGGACATTATAATCTTTGGGTCAATTGCTGTTCTGGAAGCACGAATTTTTTTTAAATGTTAAAAAAACCAGTTGATGAAGAGTCAACCGCCGAATATTGTTTTTTCCACCAGCTCGATTGGCCCCCAGAACGGTTCCCCCTCTGATCGAGCTGGTTTATTTTTTCTACGATTCAATCAGGGAACCGTCAGTCTAGGGACCTCGACGAAGATGTGGTGGAAAAGTCGAACGACCTCTTCTGCCCGACCTCGGTCGACTAGCCAAGTAACCCGGAACGATGAGGTGGCAATCCCGAAACAGCGCACATTTAGCTCGCGCAGGGCTTGAGAGCCTTCAAGTACTTTGTGGTGTGATGCCGTTATGCCGGCGCCGATAATGCTGACAGCTGCCGCGGAATCAACCCAGCGCACTCGCAGAACCTTGATCGCGGCCTCCAGCTTGGCAGCCTGGTGAAGATTTTCCTTCGACACGACCATCGTAAGACCATCCTGTTCGGTTCCCGCGGTGGTAACGTGAAGTTGCTTCCCAGGAACACCCAAATCGTCCATCACAATCAGTAAGCGATCCACATCGCGGCTCTGAACTATTAAGATCTCTTTTTCGCTCGCTATCCCGACGACAGTACCCGGCGGGCGGGGGCCATATTTGCGAACTATGGTGCCGTCTGCGGAAGGATCCCCTGCGGGCAATGGACCGGTTGTGGCTCTGGCATAGATCGAAATTCCCTTTTCTTTCGCGAATTCTACGGCTTGTGCATTCAGAACCTTTGCGCCTGACTCGGCTAGCTCTTGGCTCTCCTCATAGGAAAGCAACGGAATCCTTCTGGCTTGCGAAACGACCCGCGGATCAGCCGTGTAGACGCCGTCGACATCAGAACAAATCTCGCACCATTCTGCTCCCAGCGCCGCAGCCATCGCCACAGCCGTCGTGTCACTCCCACCTCGGCCGAGCGTAGTAATCTCTTTGCGGTACGAAACACCTTGATAGCCTGCGACGACCACAATTTTCCCCCGAGCTAACTCGTCCTGGATACGGAATGGGCGGACTTCGATTATCCGGGCGTCTACATGGCGATCGTTCGTGATAATCCCCGATTGGCTCCCGGTAAAACTGATTGCGTCCCCACCAAGTTCTCGGATCGCCATGGACAGCAGTGCCATCGAAATGCGCTCGCCGGCCGAAAGCAACATATCGAGTTCGCGCCGGTCGGGATTTGGCGAAATAGTCTTCGCCAGCGCTAGTAAATCGTCCGTCGTATCTCCCATTGCCGAGACGACCACGACCACTGCATGGCCGCAAGCCCTTGTGAGCATGACACGCTGGGCGACTCTTTTTAGCTTTTGCGGGTCGGCGACGCTGCTGCCGCCATATTTCTGAACGACGATGGACATGGGTGAGAAGGGTTTTGAGCCTGGAATTTCGGGTTTTGACTTGTGCGTAGCCGATGATGCGCGCTAACGAAAGGTGGCGCCAACTCAAAACTCAAACTCGAAACTCCAAACCCAAAGCTATATCCTCCTCAGTTTTCCGCTCGGTGTGCGAGGAAGGTTTTCTACGATGTGAAAGCGTCTCGGAACCTTCCTTGGGTCGATTTTCTGGAGAAGCAGTTCTGAAAGTCGTTCGGCCGGGCCTGGCGAACCCACGACCTCGGCAGCCAGCAGTTGCGACGTCGAATCGAAGAAGACTCGACTTTCCTCAATTCCAGGCAAGGTGTTGAGAATTGTCTCTACCTCTTCGCAAAAAAACTGAATGCCGTTTATCTGCAGCCGATTTTTTCCGCGGCCGGCGAGAAAGATGTAACCGTCCTTGTCAATCCGGGCAAAATCGCCGGTCGGATACCCGTACTGTTTCAGAAGCCGTCGGACCGGGCGCCATGGGGCCAAGTAGGCATCGAGAAGTCCCGGACCATTGATGTACAGTTCACCGATCTCATCTGTTCCGATTGGCCTACCGTTTTTTCCGACCAATGTGACCGCGTAGGCGGGCATCGCGAGCCCAACCGAGCCCACCTTATCGGCTCTGGTATTGAGGGTCAGCAGACCAACTTCAATGATACCCAGTGCCGGATTAAGGTTCTTGCTGAAGCGTCTCGCAAAATCCTCGGCTACCTGATTCGGTAGAGGCGCAGTAGTGGAGATGGCAAGACGCACCGAATCGAGCGCTTCAATATCGGATCGAATGAGATCCTGGTAGAAGTCCGGCGAACCGTACATAATCGTCGGGCGATAAGCTTGAGCAATCAGGCGCCGGTCTGCGCTCGTCGAAGCAGTCAGTATGGTCGCGCCGCGGGAAAGATAAAGCAGTATAGAGGCAATGAAATGATCAGCCATCGGCAACGCAAACCAGATTCTGTCATCGGGGTTGATCTGCAATATCGCATCCGCGGCGTCTAAACGATTCAGAATCGTTTGGTGTCCCAGTAGAATTCCCTTGCGATGTCCGGTAGTGCCGGATGTGAACCGAATATATGCCGGGTCGCACGCACGGAACTCCTCGTCGTTCCGATCGTCGGCGGAATCCGCGAATGGCAAACGAAGCAAGCGATGATTTTCCCGGAGCAGCCAATGTACCCCAGCCGCCTTGATTACGAAATCTTTCTCTTCCTCTGGCAAGAAGGTTGCAATCGGGACAAGGCAAAGGCCCGCTTCGAGTATGCCTAAAGCTGATTCGAGGAAATCCGCTTCGTCCGCCAGCATCAGGCCGCATCGTTCGCCTCCTCGGCACCCCCGTTCAATCAGCCACCGAGCCACGCTATCGATGCGCTCGATAAGTTGCCGGTAGGTCACGCGTTCCACCCCCCCGTGCTGTGAGAAGGCCAAGCGGTTGGGCCATGTTTCGGCTTGTTTGCGAATAATGGTGAGAATATCCACGCGGTTTCCTTAGCTTATCTGTAGACGAATCAAGGACTCAAGAACTCAAGGATTCAAGAACTCAAGGATTCAAGAACTCAAGAACTCGAGAACTCAAGGAGTTGCGGGGTAGCGTCTGAGGTCCCCCATTTCGCCGAGGTCGAGGGCGTCATCTCGTCTCTCGGATGAACCCAGGAAAGGAGGACTTCACAGCACCATCCGCTTGATCTCTTATATCCGGCGAACGTTGCAGGAGCTCACGAAACAAATGCGGGTGGTCGATGCCGCTGAATTCTTTGCCGCCTGCTCCGAACACCTTCTGAATTCTTGAGTTCTCGAGTTCTTCCCCGAATCACCCACGCACCTGTCCCGTACCCACTACCAGATACTTGTAGCTCGTCAGCTCTTCCAAACCCATCGGACCCCGCGCGTGGAGCCGATCAGTGCTGATGCCGATCTCCGCCCCAAAGCCGAACTCGCCGCCATCGTTGAACCTGGTCGAGGCATTCCAGAAGACCGCCGCTGAGTCAATTTGATGCAAGAATTTTTGAGCAGCGCTGTCATCCTCGGTAACGATTGCATCGCTGTGATGCGAACCATATTTTCGGGTATGCTCGATCGCATCTTCGAGGGTGCGGACCGTTCTGATCGCAAGGACCAGATCCAGATACTCGGTGCTCCAATCTTGTTCCGTCGCCGCTCGGACTTTCGAACCCAGGATTTCTTGGGTCAGAGCGTCACCTCGAAGCTCAACGCCGCGCTCCCAAAGCGCATCGGCGCACGGTGGCAGGAATTGACGGGCGATCTCTTCGTGGACCAACAACGTTTCGATAGCATTGCAGACGGCTGGTCGCTGACATTTGGCGTTGACCACAATTCGTTCCGCCATGAGCGGATCCGCTGCTCGATCCACGTACACCGCACAAATCCCGTCGAAATGCTTAATTACCGGCATCCGCGCAGCAGCTGTGACCGCCTCGATCAAGGACCGGCCCCCTCTCGGAATGATCAATTGAATATAGCGATCAAGCTGCGCCATCAGCGTGACAGCAGCCCGGTCCGTTCCTGGCACAATCTGGACCGAGTACTCGGGCAAGCCAGCGTCCTGGCATCCATGGCTAACCGCCTCCGCTAGTGCCATGTTCGATCGAATCGACTCAGAGCCGCCTCTCAAGATCACGGCATTGCCAGCCTTAAGACAAAGCGAAGCTGCGTCACTCGTGACGTTTGGGCGAGATTCGTAGATGATCCCAATGACTCCAATCGGAACGCGTATCTTCGAGATTTTGAGGCCGTTGGGGCGTGACCACTGCTTTAACACTTCCCCAATCGGGTCCGTAAGATCAACAAGCTCCCGGACGCTCTTGGCGATCGTCTGAATTCTCTTGGGATCGAGGCGGCTCCGATCCAACATCGCTGGACTCAAGCCGCGTTCAGAACCTGCCTTTAAATCGGCCTCGTTCGCGGCGAGAATTGCTTCAGTCTCTTTGGCGATTCGACCAGCAATCGCCAGCAAAGCCTCGTTTTTTGTTTTGGTTGTCGCTTGCGCCAGGAGCTGACTCGCTGATTGCGCGCGCTGGCCAATCTGTTCAAGAGTTTGTGATAGGTTCATTTGCTTGTCGGAAATTTGGTACCGACGGGCTTGCCGGCCAAGGTAGCAGCTAGGACCCCTGGCTCGAGCCCGCTCGCAATTACACTGGTAATTCCTGATTGGAGCGCAATTTTTGCCGCCTGAAGCTTGGTGATCATTCCGCCCGTTGAATGAATGCCGGTCTCGGTACTTGCGAGAGGTAAAACGGCATCGATATCCGTCACTTTTGGTATCAGTTTTTTCTGCTTGTCCAATAATCCCTGCACACTTGTTAAGATCACAAGTAAATCCGCTTGAGCAAGGATAGCCACCTCGGCAGAAAGACGGTCATTATCTCCAAACTTGAGTTCTTCGACGGCCACCGAATCGTTCTCGTTAATGACCGGGACGACATTCCCGAAGCGAAGCAGACGCTCCAAAGTATTCCGTGCGTTCTGGTATCGGGTGCGACTGTCTATATCCTGATGGCTCAACAGTAACTGAGCCACATGAAGTCCGTGTCGTTGAAACAATGTTTCATAGAGTCGCATCAGGCGGGATTGCCCAATCGCCGCGCAAGCTTGGATGGATGGGAGATCTCTCGGGCGTTGGGGCAGACCCATCAACATCAATCCGGCGCCGACCGCTCCGCTGCTTACCAAAAGGCATTGATGACCTGCTTGCACCAATTGCGCAACTTCTGTGGTGAGCCGTCGAAGTTGCTTTGGATTCAAAGAGCTACCGGTTGATTTCGTAAGAATTCCAGTTCCGAACTTTACCACAATCCGTTTCCGCTTATCCGACATACAAGGCCCTATATATCGCCACGGGTTGACTAGAATGCTAGTGTCCTGGTCCCGAAATAACAGGTTGACAACTCAGCCATCGAATTGCTGCGCGTTGCGCCGGAACAAAAATCTTGGATTTCGGCAAGCAAAATTATTTGTTGCGGAGCGAATTTAATTGACCGAAATCGCGTTTGGCGGGTAAAAGTGGGGCGTTATGGAGTAAAGTGGTTCACTGGACCATGATTTGCCGATGGAATCGCCCCAGATTGAGCAGCCGATATTTACCGGAGAATTCCGGCACGCGATGGACGCGAAAAATCGCGTTACCATCCCGTCGCGCTGGCGTCGGGGCGAGGTAGACGAGTTCTTTGCCATCCCAAATCCCGAGGGAGGTTTTCTGATGGTCATGCCTCCTGGGGAGTTTAAGCGCTTAGCCGAAAAAGTGGAGCACGATGAGAGTTTAGCACCGGCTGAACGGCGCAAGTTCATCCGCCAATTTTCTTCCCGGGCGCAGCACGTTACCAGTGATAAGCAGGGCCGAATCGTGCTTCCGGATGAACAGTGCAAACTGCTGAATCTGCGGAGTGAAGTAGTGCTTGTTGGGAACTACTCCAGATTCGAGATCTGGAGTCCGGAAGTTTGGCAAAAGACCGTGGAGGAGGATGCCCCGGCATTCGGTTACTTGCTGGGACGGGTTGGAATCTAATCTATGAAGACGATTGACAGATTTTCTGCAAGGAGCCGCTGGCTGAAAGGGCGAGAATATGATCGCGCTGATTGACGAGAGACACATGCCTGGAGAAGGACAGAGCGCCGGAGGCAGTTTTCACGTGCCGGTTTTGTTGCGTGAGACTGTCTCCGCGCTGCAACCGGCGATAGGCAAGACCTTTTTGGATGGAACAGTTGGAGGTGGCGGCCACTCTCTTGCCTTGTTGGAAGCGGGCGCGTCGGTGATCGCTTGCGATCAGGATCCTGAGGCTCTGGCAGAAGCCTCAAGGCGGCTGGCCGCCTTTTCAGATCGAGTCCGGTTTGTCGAGTCGAATTTCGCTGAGGTAACTCAATGGCTACAGCGTGTCGGGGTGACTGAATTTGACGGGATTCTTCTCGATCTCGGTATTTCGTCGCACCAGCTTGATACTCCTTCGCGCGGCTTCAGCTTTACGGGGGATGGTCCACTGGACATGCGGATGGGGCCGCATGTCCAGCGGACAGCAGCGGATATTGTGAACCAGAGTTCTCAGGCAGAGCTGGCACGAATTTTTTTTGAGTTCGGAGAGGAGTCAGCGGCCCGGCGTCTCGCGGCGCACCTGGTGAAGGTGCGTGCGAGGGTTCCGATTCAGACGACGCAAGATCTCGTGAGGGCGGTGGAGTCGATCATCCCCAAACGTGGGCCAAAGAATCCCGCCACGAAAGTTTTCCAGGCGCTCCGCATCGCGGTAAATGCGGAATTAAGCGTTCTGGAGCGCGCGCTGCACGAATTAAGCCGGTCGGTAAAGCCCGGAGGGCGGATGGCTGTCATCGCCTTTCACTCTTTGGAGGATCGTATCGTAAAGCGTTATTTTAGAGAAGTTAGCCAGGAATGGGTCGACAGGCCTGAGTGGCCGGCGCCGCGGAGAAATCCTGCGCACGCCTTTCGTTTAATTACGTCTCGGCCAATCGAGCCGACTGAGGAAGAAGTACGACAAAACCCACGTGCTCGCAGTGCGAAGCTGCGGGTCATAGAAAGGATCAGTCTTGAATCGTAACCGCAGCAACATCACATATTCTATCAAGGTTGCTTCTATCTTAAAGGTAGTTGTCAGCACGGCAATTCTAGCGATCGCAGGATTGTCCTATGTCTATTTAAAGAATCAGCTCCAGCAATATGGAGAGATTCAACGTCGATTGGAGCACGAGCTCACTGAAATTCGAACTGCCAACGAGGCTATCCGTGTGCAAATTACCCAACTCAGTTCGCGAGGTATTCTCGAAAAGAAGTTGGCCAAGAATTCGCTCGGCCTTGTGCCGATTGTGAGTGATCAAATCGTTCGCCTTAACCAGCGTCACGATGGCATCGGAGATGAGTTGAAAGTCGTCTCCAATCGCGGCTTTAACCAATGATGTGGAATGCACAAGCGCGCGCCGTCACAGTCTGTTTTGGATTGGTCGGCTTATTCAGTGCCTACTCGTTTCGCCTCATCGATCTACAGATCGTGCAGCACGAGAAGTTCACGACGCTTGCTGCGGAAAAACATAACCATAAACAGATAATCTATGCCAGGCGCGGTATCATCCGAGACTCCCATAACGAGCCTCTTGCAGAAAACATCCCGGTCAAGACCGTCGTTGCAGACGCGTCGCATATTCGGGATCCGGTGCCTGTGGCAGCGGCAATCGCGGATCAGCTTGAAATGGATCCGCGCGACATCGCATCTAAGCTGAGCCAGAGCGCCAAGGGCAGTAAACACATTGTTCTGAAGGCAGAGATCCCGGAGCAGAGGGCCGAAAAGATCAAGGAGTCCCTCCGCCTCGCGAACTTGCGCGGAATCTATTTCGATCAGGATTTTGTTCGGGTGTACCCGAATGGGCAGATGCTTTCTCAGGTGATTGGGTTTGTTGATCGCGATCACAAAGGAACGATGGGGATCGAGCGCACGATGCAGGATTTTCTGCAGGGCACCGACGGCTTTCGTTACATCGAGACCGACCGGACGGGCAAAGAATTAGTGCCGTATCGCGGCCAGGAAAGTGCCGCCAGAGACGGCTGTGACGTGAAGCTCACCATTGACCTCAGTTTACAGAATATTCTCGAGACCGAATTGGACGCGGCCTGCGCCGAGTTTAAGCCAAAGGATGCCACCGTCGTCATGATGCGCCCACAGACTGGAGAAATTCTGGCGATGGCGAGCCGTCCAACGTTTGATCCGAACAAACCCGGTGCAGCGCTACCGGACCAGGAAAAAAATCGTTCGATTGTGGACATGGTCGAACCTGGCTCGACGTTCAAAATTGTTACTACTTCTGCTGTACTCGAGGAAAAACTGGTGACACCCGATACGGCGGTGTTTTGCGAGAACGGACATTTTCAGTATGCGGGGCGAGTACTGCGGGATGCGCACCCGATGGGAGTTCTGACGGTCCACCAAGTGTTGATGAAGTCCAGCAATATCGGCGTGGCCAAACTGGCGCTGCAGCTTGGTGAGACGAAGTTGTACGAGTATATTCGTCGTTACGGCTTTGGAGAGAAGACCGGGATCACGTTGAGCGGAGAGATTAGTGGCTTGGTCAATCCGCCTCACCGCTGGAGCAAGCTTGATATTACCCGGATTCCCATGGGTCAATCGGTGGCGGTCACTCCATTGCAAATGATTACCGCGGTGTCGAGTATCGCTAACCGAGGCAAACTAATGAAGCCGATGATTGTTTCGGAAATAAGAGACCAAACTGGGCGTTTAGTGGCCAGTTTTACTCCGGAAAGCGTCCGCGACGTCATTTCCCGCGAGACCGCCCTCAAGATCGTATCAGCTTTAAAGGACGTTGTTAGCAAACAAGGCACCGCCCAAAAGGCGGGGGTACCAGGATTCCGTGTTGCCGGAAAGACGGGAACTGCACAGAAGGTTGATCCGCGAGGCGGTTATATGGCTGGCCGGTATGTCACCTCGTTCGTCGGATTCATGCCGGCAGACGATCCGAAATTTACCTTGCTGGTTCTGCTGGACGATCCAACGATGAAAGAGGGTGCAGCATTCGGTGGTACCGTTGCAGCCCCGGTTTTCGCAAGGATCGCCGAGAAAACGGCGCGTTATCTTGATCTCCGGCCCACTGAACCGATTCCTGCCCCACAACTCGCGAACGGGTTGAAAAAGGTAGCTTTATCTGAACTAAATCGCGATTAGTCCAAGCATCATGCAACTGGCAGATCTAATTCAGGGGTTAAGAGCGATATCGATACACGGCCCGGTTGATCGAGAGATAACCGGTGTCCGCTATGATTCCCGGCGGGTAGGGCCTGGGAATCTTTTTGTCGCGGTGCGAGGCGCGTGCTTTGACGGTCATTCATTCATCGAACAAGCTGTCGATAGAGGAGCCGTCGCGATTATCGGAGAGGAGACTGGTCTTTCAAAGAGGGCGACAACGATAGTTGTGCCAAATTCACGCGAGGCGTTGGCCCGGTTGGCTGCAACTTATTACGGCGACCCGTCCCGCAAGCTAAAGGTGATCGGAGTCACCGGTACGAACGGCAAGAGCACGACGACCTTCCTCGTTAAACACCTCCTTGAACGTGCAAACCAATCCACAGGCCTAATTGGCACGGTCCAATATGAGATTGGCGAACGCGTGTTGCCGGCCCAGCGAACTACGCCGGAGTCGCTTGATTTACAGGAGCTTTTGAGCCAGTGCGTCGAGGCGGGTTGTCGGAACGTCGTGCTCGAAGTTTCCTCCCACGCGTTATGTCAAGGACGGGCGAGCGAAATTGCGTTTGATGTGGGCGCCTTTACTAATCTTACGCAGGACCATCTGGACTTTCATCACGGGATGAAAGAGTACTTCGAAGCGAAGGCGCGCTTGTTCGATAGCGTGCGGGACAACCAGAAGAAGGAGAGGTCTGCAGTGATCAACATTGACGATCCGTACGGACAACAACTGGTGGCCCGATTCGGCAGAGATCTTCCGATTTTTACTTACGGAATGGGCGCCCGAGCGGAATTTCGGGCGAGTAACTTCAAGGTGGAGATGAACGGGACTTCGTACCAGTTGAACGCGAAAGAGAAGAGTTACCTGGTTCGACTTCCGTTAATAGGAAGATTCAACATATACAATTCTTTGGCTGCGCTCGCGGTCGCGCACGCAGTCGGTGCTGACCTGCGGACGTCGGTATTGGCCCTCGCCAGTGCGCCCCAGATCCCAGGACGCCTCGAGGCCGTACCGGCAAAGCGGCAGTTCCAGGTGTTTGTTGATTATGCGCATACCGACGATGCTTTGATGAACGTCGTCCGAACCTGCCGCGAGCTGCATCCAAACCGGCTGATTCTCGTGTTTGGGTGCGGCGGGAACAGGGATAGAATAAAGCGTTCGCTGATGGGAACTGTGGCTGATCAATACGCTGACTACGCGATCCTTACATCGGACAACCCGCGGAAGGAGGATCCTGAGGCGATCGTTCGAGATATCGAAGCAGGATTTAAGCGCAAAAACTACGAGAAGATCGTCGATCGGAAAGAAGCAATTTCACGAGCTATTGCGCTCGCGCAACCGAAAGACATCGTGCTAATCGCAGGTAAGGGTCATGAGAAATACCAGGAATTCAGCGATTACACAATTCCGTTTGACGACGTTGAAGTAGCTGCGCGCGCCTTGGAAGAACATCCTGTGGAGTTGTCGAGGCATGGATCCTAGAACGCTGGAACATATCGCAAAGTGGGTAGAGGGCCAGGTCCACGGAATTGGCACCGGGACGGTGACCAGCGTAGTCACAGATTCACGTGCAATTCGCAGGGGCGAATTTTTTGTGGCCCTTCGCGGCGAACGGTTTGATGGTCATGCTTTCTTACCGGCGGTCTGGGAGGCGGGGGCGGGCGGTGCATTGGTGAGCGAGGCTAACCTGCGCCTGAGCGGGCTAGCGCAGATAGAGGTGCCGGACACGTTGTCGGCGCTGCAACGGATGGCCAAGGGATACCGAAACGAGCTTCGTCTCAAGGCTGTTGGGGTTACTGGAAGCAGTGGCAAAACCAGCACAAAAGAGATGATCACCTCGGTGCTCAGAGAAAGATTTTCTGTTGCCAAAACGGTGGGCAACTATAACAACCATATAGGGCTGCCGCTCTCCATTCTCGGGGCGAGCTGCGCGGACGAAGCGGGCGTATTCGAAATGGGCATGAACCACGCCGGCGAGCTCGCGCCGCTTTGCGAAATCGCGCTTCCGCACGTTGCGGTGATCACCAACGTGGGTATGGCTCACATCGGTCACCTTGGGACTCGAGAAGCGATCGCGAAGGAGAAAGCTGTCGTTGCGGAAGCAGTTCCGTCCGAAGGAAGTGTCGTTCTCAACGCGAATGACGAATTTACGGAATGGATCGCAGCCCGCTGTAAGGCATGCGTGATCCGTGCCGGCCTTAACCTCGGAGACCTTCAGGCCCGCGATATCGAGCACCGTGACGACGGCGCACAGTTCACCCTGGCGTATGGCGCGGTTTCCAGGCGAATTGCGCTACCGGTCCACGGTGAACACATGATCGCGAACGCATGCTTGGCTGCGGCCGTCGGCGTCGCGCTCGGCTTGACCCTCGAAGAATGTGAAGCCGGTTTGACGAAGACCACGATTCCGGGAAATCGCCTGAAGATTCAGAGACTTGGGCGCGTGCTCGTGATTAACGACGCCTACAATGCGAATCCGGATTCGATGTTAGCAGCGCTCAGGACCGCGGCACATTTTGCGGTTAAAGGGCGTCGCGTAGCAGCGCTTGGCCGGATGGGGGAGCTTGGGGCACAGTCTGACATCGGGCATCGTCAGGTGGGTCGAGCGGTGGCGGAGTGCGAATTCGATCATCTTGTTACCGTGGGCGATGAAGCTGGGCTGATGGCCGAGGCTGCTAACTCGGCAGGCCTGAAGTCCACGAAACAAGCAAAGACCCACGAGCAAGCGATAGAAGCGCTGCTCGATTACCTGGAACCTGGCGACCTTCTTCTGGTGAAGGGGAGTCTATCGTCTGCGATGGAGCGCGTCGTAGCCGGGCTTGAAGCTGCAAAGAATCAAGCGAAATGGAGCTCCGTATGATGTTCTACTTGTATTACCTTAGCCAGGGACCAAACGCGATCGCCGGAGGATTTAACGTATTCCAATACGTCTCATTTCGAGCTGTCTGCGCAGCGATCACCGCGTTTCTGCTTTGTCTGGTTTTCGGGAACTGGATAATTCGTATGCTGACATCGCTCAAATTCGGTCAGCCGATACGTACTGCGGATGAGGTACACCGGCTTTACGAACTCCACGGAGCCAAAAAGGGCACGCCAACGATGGGTGGCGTGTTTTTCATGGGCTCGGTCGTCGTTTCCACGATCATGTGGGCGCGGCCAGATAACGCTTTTGTCTGGCTTTGTCTATTCACGATTGTTTTTACTGCCGGACTCGGGCTGGTAGATGACTATCTCAAAGTCACCAAGAAAAAGTCGGCGGGTATTTCGGGGAAGATCAAGTTGCTCTGCCAATTCATTCTCGCGGCAATTGTGACTGCGTTTTTTTTGCTGAATCCATCCCTGGAAGTCCAGGCGAAGGAGCTTTACATCCCTTTCTTCAAAGAGCCGATTATTGCTAATCTAGGTTGGTTCACGCTGTTGTTCTTTGCGATAGTGATCGTGGGCACCTCCAACGCCGTGAAC
>DASXBV010000104.1:0-5885 GCA_036491515.1 Chthoniobacterales bacterium | reverse complement strand
GCACCGTTCGATGGCGTAGCCGGTATTCGGCAAGTGAATCTCGGCCAGTATCTGAAAGAGGGAGATATGGTAGTGACTCTCCAGTCGTTTGACCCGATATACGTCAATTTCTCGTTGCCGCAGCAGGATCTGAGCAAACTTGTCGTCGGCCAACCGATCAGTTTGCAGGTTGACGCTTACGGCGACCAATCGTTTAAAGGTACGATCACGGCGATCAACTCACTCGTCGACCAAGCTACTCGGAACATCCAGGTCCAGGCGACCTTAGGCAATCATGATTTGAAGCTCCGTCCCGGGATGTTCGGGAAGGTGAGCGTTCTGATGAACGAAGTACAAAAGGTCATTGCCGTCCCGGCTACCGCAATTCATTACGCGCCTTACGGCGATTCGATCTTTGTGGTTTCCGAAATGAAAGACAAGGAGGGAAAAGGATATAAAGGGGTGAAGGAGCAGTTTATCAAGCTTGGTCAATCGCGGGGCGACATGATTTCAATCGTTTCGGGACTTAAGCCCGGCGAAGAAGTAGTCACTTCAGGTGTGTTTCGACTTAAGAGCGGCGCTCGTGTAATCGTCAACAATCAGATAAAACCTGGGAGCGAGCTAGCTCCGAACCCTTCAGACAGTTAATGCCGGAGAGCAGAAATGCATTTCACAGATCTATTCATCAAGCGGCCGGTAGTGGCGACGGTAGTGAATCTGATAATTTTGATCGCCGGTTATCAGGCTATCCGAAATATCAATGTCCGCCAATATCCGCGGAGCGATCTGTCGGTGATCACCGTGACAACGACCTACTACGGTGCGGACGCGGATTTGGTGCGAGGCTTTCTGACCACGCCGTTGGAACAGTCGATTGCCAGTGCCGACGGGATAGACTACATGGAGTCCTCAAGCCAGCCGAGCACGAGCACAATCAACGTGCACCTCAAGCTCAATTACGATCCGAACGCCGCTCTCGCCCAGATCCAGACAAAGGTTGAACAGGTTCGAAACCAATTGCCGCCGGCATCGCAATTGCCCGTGCTACAGATCACGTCGACGGACAACCAGTTCGCCTCGATGTACCTAAGCTATTTCTCGAAAGACCTGGACCGGAATCAGATCACTGACTATCTGACTCGAGTCGTTCAGCCGAAATTGTCCGCCATTAGTGGCGTCCAGAGCGCGCAGATTCTCGGCGCGCGGACGTTCGCGATGCGGATCTGGATGAAGCCGACCCGGATGACGGCCCTCAACGTCTCACCCAACGACATCCAAAACGCCCTGCAAAACAACAACTACCTTGCAGGAGTGGGTCAGACCAAAGGCTCCATGGTCGCGACCAGTCTGGTAACCAATACAAATCTGGAGACCGCCGAAGAATTCAAGCAACTCGTGATCAAGCAGCAAAACGGGGCCATCGTGCGGCTGAGGGATGTCGCCGACATTGACCTCGGCGCCGAGGACTATAACTCCGATGTTCGCTTCTCCGGAAATACGGCGACATTCATGGGTGTTTTCGTTCTACCCACTGCCAACACTTTGGATGTGATCAAGCGAGTCCGGGCCGCGTTGCCGGACATCGAGCGGGAACTGCCGACCGGAATGCATCAGGCAATTCCATACGATTCAACGGAGTATATTCAGAATGCAATCAACGACGTTGTTAAGACGCTCACGGAAACAATCCTGATCGTCATCATTGTGATCTTTCTGTTCATGGGATCGTTTCGGTCGGTGCTGATTCCCGTGGTGGCGATCCCGCTGTCGTTGGTCGGCGCGTTCTTCTTAATGCTTCTTTTCGGGTTCACGCTGAACCTGCTTACCCTGCTCGCGATTGTCCTCGCCGTTGGGCTTGTTGTTGATGATGCCATCGTCGTGGTTGAAAACGTGGAAAGGCATTTACAGGAGGGAATGAAGCCTTTTGACGCAGCGATTAAAGGCGCTCGGGAATTGTTCGGCCCGATCATCGCGATGACTATTAGTCTGGCGACCGTATATGCTCCGATTGGTTTGCAGGGCGGACTGAGCGGGTCACTTTTTCGTGAATTCGCGTTCACCCTCTCGGGTGCTGTCGCCATTTCCGGCGTCGTTGCGCTGACCTTGTCGCCGATGATGTCGTCGAAGCTCCTGAAGAGCGGTATGGCGGAGCGCGGACTTGCGGGATGGATCACCCGCCGATTCGACGGCCTGCGAAACAGTTACACGAAGACCTTAACCTGGTCGCTCGGCTATTGGCCGGTGATCTGCATCATGGCAGGGTTGATCATCTGTCTGTCGGTACCTTTTTACTTAATGTCAGCCAAGGAACCCGCACCCCGAGAGGACCAGGGTGTGGTTTTCGGAATCGTGCAAACTCCGCCTAATGCTACGATCGAGCAAAATATGCTGTTCGCCCAGCAGATGAACGATATCTACAAGAGCTATCCCGAAACGGCCCAGACCTTCCAGGTTACTCTGCAAACGCAGGGTTTTTCCGGCATGGTTGCGAAGCCATGGACCGAGCGCAAACGAACCATGGAAGAGGTGTTGGTGGACGTAAACCATAAGCTAGCCCAGATTCCCGGGGTCCAAATTTTCGCGACGACCCCATCGCCCCTGCCCGGAGGAACCAACTTCCCGGTAGAATTCGAAATCTCGTCGACGGCTGAGCCGAGGGAGATTTACGAGTTCGCTCAGCAACTGGTGGGGGCGGCATTCAAAAGCGGCAAGTTTGTTTTTGCGGACAGCGACCTGAAATACGATCTACCGCAGGGCAACATCGTGTTTGACAGGGACAAGGTGGCATCGATGGGGCTGAATTTAGGGCAGGTGGGCGGTGACCTGGCAACTTTGCTCGGTGGCGGATACACCAACTATTTCAGTATCCAGGGACGCAGCTACAAAGTCATTCCTCAGGTAAAACGCATCGATCGGCTGACAACCGACGATCTTAAGAATTTGTATGTTACCGGACCGAACGGCCAGCCGGTTCAACTGGGGACCTTTGCAAGGATTGAGACAACTACTCAACCGCGATCGTTGAACCGCTTTCAGCAGTTGAACTCCGCGAAGATCGAGGGTTTGCCCAACAAATTCGCAGGCGCCACCACGGACGACGCTCTGAAGGTGCTCGAGCAGGAGGCTGCGAGGATCCTCCCGAAAGGGTATACGATCGATTACACTGGCGAATCGCGACAGTTGCGGAAGGAAGGAGACACGTTCCTCACGACTCTCGCTCTGGCCGGGATTCTAATTTACCTTGTGCTGGCGGCTCAATTCGAGAGCTTCCGCGACCCGTTGATTATTCTGATGGGATCAGTGCCCCTTGGCTTAACCGGAGCGCTCGCCGTGACCTTTCTCGGCAGGACGACGATTAACGCTTACAGCTACGTGGGCTTGGTGACGCTGGTCGGGCTGGTCTGCAAGAACGGCATTTTAATTGTCGAATTTGCCAATAAGCTTCAGGAACGAGGTCTCGATAAGTTCCGCGCAATCATTGAAGCAGCGGGAACACGTCTTCGACCAATTCTGATGACGTCGGTTGCAACGGTAGCGGGTCACACGCCGCTTATCCTTGCCCATGGCCCAGGAGCTGGCGCGCGAAACAGCATTGGCTGGGTTCTGGTGACTGGAATGATTATCGGAACCAGCTTCACGCTGTTTGTGGTACCGGCGGTTTACCTCTTAGTTGCGAAAAATCACTCGAAGGATCGCGAACGCCGTGGCGATTTACCGCAGATGCAGGAAGAAAGAAAACTGCAACCGGCGCTTGCGTAATGATGCCGGATTGTCTTTAACTGACCGTAGTCGAGAGACTCGTTCTGCTGGAACTCGGCTCAATAAATCGTTGAGCGCTTAGTGAAGGGCAGTGCTGGCCGATCGCAAGATGAGTGACTCGCCGTAAAAATGGGACGGCGCGAATCTCCGGCGGCCGCCAATACGAGCATCTGGCAGGATTCAGAACGGCCAAATAATTTAATTTGGCCGTTCTTGTTTTCTTTAAATTAAGCGCAAGCGCTAGCGAATAAGGAAGAACAGTGGAAGGATAGACAGGTTCCAGATCAGTACGGAAGCCCGAAAGCGCGTAATGACCCGCCCGGGCTTCGCGTAAACGGTGTGACCACCTATTTCTTCAGGTAAGTAATGATGCAAATGGCGGCACCCTGCGGGTCCTGGATTACGGCAAAGCGTCCCACTTCGGGGATATCCCGCGGCTCCAGCATGATTTTCCCGCCGAGCTGTTCTGCCTGTTTCGCGGTCGCATCGACATCCTCTACTGTCACATAGCTGAACCAGGCAGGGGGCATTCCCTTCGCGTGCGGCGGTATAGCCATTATACCGCCTTGGCCCATGTCAGCTCCGCTTTGTCTCACAACCGTGTAGGTGAACTCGGGCATTGGAAAATCTTGAGTAGTCCACCCGAACAGCTTTGTATAAAATTTAGTCGCCGCGCTCGGATCAGTGGTCAAGAGTTCATTCCAGCTAAACTGGCCATGTTTGGTCTGTGTGGGGTCCATATTTGGGTGTTGGTTTTCTTATCTGTGCTTTCGTTGTCTGGGAACGGAGAAAATTGATCCGCTGCCTCTCAAGTTAATTTTCCCTTTTCAAAGGTGCCGCTTCAGCCGTGGCCGCGATCATTCCGTGACTCGATTCCAGGCAGTCCCTCGTGAGTGAGTAAGAATCTCCGTCGATTTACCCGCTGAGGCAAGTGCAACGGTTACTAGACCCCGCACCCTCGGCCAGTTCGGACTTGCTCCCATTACAAACAGGGCGCTGACATAGAATCCCGGGTAGCGCGACGACATTTCCGATGCCCGCGACTATCTGAGAACCTCGCTGTTGTTGTTCATGCGAACTCACGCGTTGCGGCCCCCGGCAAGAGAACAGGCGAGCGTTCTACCACCATACGAACCACCTCTCGGCCCGCTGGGAAAAGCCATGAACGCAATGATCGGGCACCGCATCGCGGAGGTGGGCCGTTTACCGCTTCGTTGGTTAGGTTAGCGATGCGGCGGAATACCTCCGGAAAACCCTTCGCTAGGCGAGAGACGAGCGATTGGCTCTGCCACAAAAAGCGGCTAACCTTTCGCTTCGCGCAGGAACCGCGCGGCTTCTTCCGGCACACAAGGATTTACCTGCATCCCCGAGCCTAGTTCAAAGCCGGCAGGCGTCGTCAGGCGCGGGATGATTTCGATGTGCCAAAGAAAATATGCCTTCGATTCATCCTCCACAGGCGCGGTGAGGATAAGCAGGTTGAAATGAGGATCTTCCAGTGCCTGATGGAGGCGTCGCAGCGTATTACCGAGAATCCGGGCCAATTCTGGCAATTCTTGATCCGTCAGACTACCGAACGACGAGCTATGCCGAATCGGAGCAATCCAAGTCTCGAATGGAAATCGTGAGGCATAAGGCTCAAATACCAAAAACTGATCGGACCTTTGGACGACCCGTTGACCCTGCCGGTCTTCGGCGTCGACGATATCGCAGTATAAACACCTGCCGGTGTCGTCGTAATGCTGGACAGCAATCTCGTATTTCCGGCGGATGTGGATCGGAATAACTGGCGTGGCGATCACCTGTGAGTGCGGATGGACGATCGATGTTCCGGCCCGCTCTCCATGGTTCTTGAAGAGTAGCACCAGTTTCACGCGGCGATCTGCTCGCAACGCCTGGTATCTTTGACGATAAGTCAGCAGCACATCAACCAACACACCTTCCCGCATACAGGGTAGGGTGCGGTCATGCTCTGGCGTCTCGATGATGACTTCATGGTAGCCGAACCCGTCCATCCATCGATAGAAAGGTGGGGTCTCATGACGTAAGCGGTAGCCTCACCAGTCAAGGCTGGAAACTTATTTGCTACGACCCGTGCACGCCAGTGCCCATTTCGTTCGAGTCGCCGCACCTCTGGCGTTGCCTGGCTC
>DASXBV010000103.1:0-12792 GCA_036491515.1 Chthoniobacterales bacterium | reverse complement strand
AAGAATCCGGTTGGCCCCGAATTCATGGCTCCGCCCGCGCGCGAACCGGTGGCCGTATAACTCTTGGGCGCTGTTATGCCGGATTTTTTCTTGCACTCCGCGTAGCGTTGAGCTATCCGGGCGACTTTTTAACTTAAACTCCGAAGTTGAGGACTCGTCCTCGTCGTCGTCCTCGAGAATCCGAATGTTTTACAATCGGGCTAACGGAACAAAATAATTGCAGGACAAATGGGGGTCTTTGCCGGCACACAACGCCAATGCACCGAGGACGAGCACGATTCCCAAATTTCGGAATTTGGGTTTAAACACAGTTGCTCTTGGCGAGTCAACCCGCCGGGCGAGTCGCTTAAGCTGCCAGGTGCATGGCTCCTGGCCAGTCAGCCTCCGGAGCGGAGCGCCAGGCGCCGCGGTTTCTCGCCATCGATTTCGCCTGGCAGGTGCCGTTCTCCCGAAAGGCAGTCGGCGCTTCACCGGTTATTTTGCGAAAGGTACGGTTGAAATGCGTCAAAGATTGGAAACCGACGGTGTATGCAATCTCACTGACACGGAGGTGCGGATTTAGCAGGAGATTCTTTGCCTTTTCCACTCGGACGCGGCCGAGATAGTCCGTGAAGGTCAGGCCGGTAGCCTTCTTAAACATTTTGCAAAAGTAGAAAGTGCTCACATGCAGTGCGTGCGCGATATCATCCAGGCCGGTCGGATCACCGTAGTGGTCTGCGATATAGGCCTTGGCCCTGCGAATCATTGGCGGTTCGGCTTCCGCATCTTGCACGGTCATTCGATTTGCTACGGCGGAAAGCTGTTGGCCAAAGATTTCCAAGAGGCGGATGAGCCCCGCATATTGGTCCGGCGAGAGCACTCTGGAACGGTAGTAGGCGTCCTCCAGTCGCTTCAGGTCCACGGGGACCTCCCAGTCGATGAGTTGCCGGGCGATTCCTTCAAAGCGCGCCGCTGAAGGCACGTCCAGCGCGACCTGGCCCGTTTGCAAGAAGCCGATCGTGCGCTCCCCGAGTTTGACCGGCACCGCCGTGTGGCACAGGCCCGCAAAGCAGTGGACCGTGGCCGACCGGTCCTGGGCGGCATCGACGGCGCGTTGTTCGACTTCTAAGCAGGCCGCGCAGCCACGGTTGGTCTGGGTGATCATCGCGCAGAAGGGGTTCTCGTGGGGTTGGCTACTGTGCGCCAGATGCCAAAACTCCTGGGGTCGCAGTGTCAGGGGTAAGCCCGTGCTGGCAGCGAAGGCTTGCTTGAATTCGGTATAGAGGTCCGAGCGGCTAAGCCGCTGGATCAAGTCGGCATCTGTAGTTTTCATAAGAAGGAACTATTTCTAACGCGCTTCCGTAGCGGGTCGCCCAGCCAGCAGCGCCTTCGCTGCCTGCTCCAACCCATTGAACTTGTCCAATACCGCCGCGGCCCCAAGCTGTTGGCATTTGGCCCGCAACTCCTCATAGAGGTTGCCGGTGAGCACCACCACACAAAGGTCCCACCCGCGCCTGCGGATGTGGTTGAGTACTTGGATCCCGCTACCGTCGGGCAGCGAAATGTCGAGAGTCACGGCTTCCGGCGCGGTGGCCTCGATGCCCGTGAGAGCCTCGTGCACCGACCCGGCCTGCCCGACGACCTCAAAGCCCTTTGCGGCGGTCAAAAGCTCAACCAACTCCTGGCGGGTTTGCGGCGCGTCCTCGACGATGAAAACTTTCATTTGACGTTACTTTCCTTGGGGAAGCTTGGTGGATGACTTAACCCTAGGAGATCTCCGAGGTTGAAAAAATGGCCGTGCGGCTGAAACTTTTGTAGGTAATCGGCCTACAAAACCACTGGAGCGGCAGCGCTTCACGACGGTAGCGCCTTGGCCAGGCGCCCGTCGGTAAAACTGATATAACTGCCAAAACGTCAGGAAGGAGAGAGTTTAGCCGCGGAGGCGCAAGATTGTTTGTCATACCTGGCTGGTCGAAGTTTATGGATACAAGTGCAGAATATTTCGCAGGGGAACAATGGATGCGCGAACTTGTCGCGATTGTAGAATCTTCCGACGACGCAATCATTGGTAAGACACTTGAGGGAATCGTCACCAGCTGGAATCAGGGTGCCGAGCGCTTGCTTGGCTATAGCGCTGAAGAAATGATTGGTCAGTCTGTTTTAAGACTGATCCCCGAGGATCGCCTGGAAGAGGAGACGCAGATTCTCGCCCGGCTACGACGTGGCGAACGTGTCGATCATTACGAAACGATGCGCCGGCGCAAAGACGGCCGCTTGGTGGACGTTTCTCTGTCCATCTCGCCGATCCGGGATGGGAGTGGACGCCTCATCGGGGCATCCAAGATTGCCCGCGACATCACCGATCGAAAGCTGGCAGAGAGGGGTCTGCGGGAAGGTCAGGCTCGGTTTGAGAGCGTTATCAACTCGGCCATGGACGCCATCATAGGCATCGACGAAGCCCAGCGAGTGGTCCTTTTCAATGCCGCAGCCGAACGCATGTTTGGTTGCGCTTCGACCGAAGCGCTAGGTCAAACGTTGGATCAGTTCATTCCCGCGCGGCTGCGCTCGGCGCACTGCGCGCACGTCCGCGCGTTCGGGACAACTGGGGTGACGAGTCGAGCGATGGGCAGACTCGGCGAACTGACCGCTCTGCGGTCCGACGGTCGGGAGTTCCCGATCGAGGCATCCATTTCTCAGACTGAGATCGCTGGGGCGAAGCTGTTCACGGTGATTCTGCGGGATATCACCGAACGAAAACATGCCGAAGAGGCGTTGAGCAGGTCTGAAGGGCAGCTGCGCGCCTTGGCGGCGCGTCTTCAGCGGGCGCGCGAAGAGGAAGCCATCCGCATCGCGCGCGAGTTGCACGATCAATTGGGGCGTTGTCTTACCGCGATTAAGATGGACATCACCTTCTTAGAACAGATGGCTTCCGGACAGCCGACGGCCGAAACCTTCCGCTCTATCTCTGAGAAGACTCAGCTGATGCTGGAAGCAATCGACGAGACGGTACGTGTCGTGCGTAAAATCTCTACCGAACTACGTCCAGGAATTCTCGACGACTTCGGCCTTGCGGCCGCAATTGAATGGCAAGCGGAGGATTTCCAGAAGCGATCAGGTGTTGCGTGCGTTATTGACGTCCCGGAAGAGGATCCGAAGCTAAGCCGCGAACAAGCGACAGCCCTTTTTCGCATTTTTCAGGAAATAATAACTAATGTTGCGCGGCATTCGAAGGCTGGAAAGGTCTGGGTCCATCTCGAAGTGCAGGACGGGATGGTCGCGCTCGAAGTTGAGGACAACGGCGTTGGAATTTCGCCTGATGCTCTCGGCCGACCTGAGGCGCTCGGGCTGCTCGGCATGCGGGAACGCGCCGCGGTCTTTGGCGGCTACGTCGAAATTGCCGGAATTCCCGGGAAAGGAACGACAGTCGTTGTGCGCATGCCTATTGGTGCCCATGAAAATTCTGATCGTTGACGATCATGCGATTTTTCGCGATGGCTTGAAACGAATCCTGGCGGACGAATTTGAGGCTGCCACGTTCGGCGAAGCGAGCAATGCTACAGACGCTATTGAATTGGCCTGGAAACAAAAATGGGACCTTGTTTTGCTTGATATCACGATGCATGGGCGCACCGGTCTGGATGTCTTGAAAGAAATCCGCAGTTCCGCGTCTAACGTGCCCGTACTTATATTGAGCGGGCATCCGCAAGAGCAATATGCGGTGCGGGTGCTCAAGGCAGGCGCAACCGGCTATCTTACGAAAGAGAGTGCATCGCGAGATCTTTGCAACGCAGTCAGAAAGCTCCTCAGCGGAGGCAAATACATCAGTGCGAGCCTGGCGGAACAATTGGCAAGCGAAATTCAATCACCGCAGAGGGATCCGCATGAGACGCTTTCCAATCGCGAATACCAGGTCATGCTCTTGATCGCAGCCGGCAAGGTTCCAAAGGAAATCGGTAGCGAGCTTTCATTGAGTGCTAAAACAATTAGTACCTACCGTTCGCGCGTACTCGAAAAACTGAAGTTGAGAAATAACGCGGAAATAATGCGATTTGTGAACGAACGAAAGCTAGCCTAGTTAGTCACTCCGGCCGCACTAAACGCGTTCACCGGTGCCCAGCTTAGGATCGCACTGTCCGTGAAAACCGTAACAGCACATCGATACTTTGCCGGTCTTTCGGGGAATAGCGTCACGCTTAAACCCAAAATCCGAAAATAAGATCCGCAGACCCCGCAGATTACGCAGATTAAAAGAGGGTTGGGAACAGGGTATGGGTTTGAACTTTCCGGTGCCAAATTTCAGGCATGCTTGTCACGGGCAACTAATTGAATCTGTGGAATCTGCGTAATCTGCGGATCACTTCATCTTCGGTATCTGGGTTAAAACCAACACGCACAGCAGAAGGAGCAATTTCATAGGTCCAGTCGCAAACCGTCATACGCTAGAGAAATGTTGCGCGGTAATTCCTTCTGCGTAGTGGCATGACCGAAATCATGGCTGAGATGCGTAAAGAAAGTTTGCTGGGGACTCAGTCGCTCGGATAGAGCCAGGCCTTCGGCCAAACTCATATGAGCAGGATGCGGCCTCCGGCAGGGAGTACCAAGAATTAAAGTCTCAACTCCTTCCAGGCATTCAAGCCCTTCCGGGTACACCGATTTGCAGTCACTCAGGTAGGCTGCAACAGAACGACCGTTCTGTCGGAACAGGAAACCCAAAACATGAGCCCTCCCATGTTCGACCGGTATGGGGTGAATTTCGGTGTTCCCAAGTGAGAAGGGGCCCTCGACTAAATGCGGTTCTGGATGCACGTATCCAGGGAAGCGCCCTTCGCTTTTAAAGGCGTAAAAGAATATCCTTTGCAAGTTTTGCATGGTGTCCTTCGACGCATAAATGGGAATACTTCCGCTATTGATCGAGCTGAATCTTCGGAGGTCGTCGAATCCCATGACGTGATCCGCATGCGAGTGGGTATAAAGAACGGCATCCAGATGCTCAATATTCGCGCGGAGCGCCTGAATCCGGAATTCTGCGCCCGTATCGACGACCCAGGAACAGTCCGCCGTTTGTACATAGATGGAGGACCGCAGCCGCTGATCACGGGGATCTTTGGATTGGCAAACTTCGCATGTGCAACGAATCACGGGTACACCCATGGATGTGCCGGTGCCCAAAAATATGATCGCTAGTGTACCGTCTCCCATATAATGATGATGTCGCCGCAGGTACACTCCCATCTATTGAAAAAACACCGCGGCACCTTTACATAATCGCTCTGTGGCCGCAACGTTGCGATCGCTAAGAATTCAGAACCTGGCTCTGGTCGAGTCATTGTACTGGGAATTGGCTGCCGGATTCAGCGTCGTGACCGGCGAAACCGGCACCGGAAAATCGGTGATCCTCGGAGCCCTCAAACTCGTGCTCGGTGAGCGCGCGGACAAATCGCTCATTCGCACCGGGGCAGATCAATGCTCGGTCGAAGCCTTATTTGAGTTGAATGAAGTCGTTGAGATTGATCGGGTCCTCGCCGAACAAGGCATTGATCCGTGCGAAGAGGGCCAACTTCTGCTCAAACGGATTTTTTCGGTTTCCGGGAGCAATCGGCAATTCATTAACGGCTGTCAGACGACGCTAGGAATCCTCAAGCAAATTGGCGATGGGCTTGTCGATCTGCATGGTCCCCATGATCACCAATCGTTACTCTTAAGAGAACAACAATTGACCCTGGTCGATGCTTTCGGTGAAAACCGCGAGCTGTTGCGACGCTATCAGGAGACTTTTGAAGAACTGAGGAGGCTACGCGAGAAGCGCGAAGAGATCCTGCAACAGACGACCGACCAAAACCTGGATCTCTGGCGCCATCAGCTTCGAGAGCTCGAGGCGGCTGACCTGAAGCCTTCCGAACTCCAAACTCTAGAAATACGATATCAGGTGGCTTCCAACTCGCGACGGCTGATGGAGATTACGGCTACCCTTTTACAGCAACTTTCAGAGGCAGAAGATTCGGTACTAAGCCGACTGGCTGACATCGCCCGACAATTGCGGGAACTCAATCGGCTTGATGAGTCCACAAGTGAACTTTTACGCGCCCATGAAGCCGCAACGATCGAACTCGAAGAGCTGGAACGGGGCATAGTCAGTTATCAGACACGTCTTGAGATTGATCCGGAAGAACTTCAACGCATGGAGGAGCGACTCAATCTTTTGCACTCCCTGCAACGGAAGTATCAGCGGGACGATGCCGGACTGATCGAGTTGATAGCGGAATTAAAGGGTCGGCTTGAACTCCTCGACCGGCGCGAAGAGATGCTCGCGGAGCTGGGGGCAAAACTTGCCGGGGAGTTGGACAAGCTGACCGAGCTTGGCGGCCGATTGACGCGATCACGAACGCGGGCCGCGAAGAAGCTTGCGGCAATAATCCGAGAGCACCTTAATGATCTCGGATTCAACCAAGCGGCGTTCGAGATTCAGATTGAACCGCTCGCTGACGCGCGCAGCACCGGATTTGAAGCGGTAGAGTTTTTGTTTGCGCCTAACCTCGGCGAGCCGCTGAAACCTCTTAAGGTGATTGCGTCGAGCGGTGAAATCTCGCGGGTCATGCTGGCGGTTAAGACCGGTCTTGCACAGCAGGATCTTGTCGGTCTGCTGGTGTTCGATGAGATCGATGCGAATGTCGGAGGCGAGATTGCGCACTCGATTGGAACGAAAATGCGTTCACTTGGCGGAAGCCGACAGGTGCTCGCCATTACCCATATGCCGCAAGTTGCGGCCGCAGCAAGCCGTCACTTCTACGTTAGCAAGGCTGTAACGGACGGTCGCACTCGGACGTCGCTCACTGAGGTTGTTGGAGAGAACCGAGTTGACGAGTTGGCGCGCATGTTAGGAGGCAAAACAAAATCTGCACGAGAACATGCGAAGGAGCTATTACGGGGCGGAAGATCAACCTAAATTCAGAATTTGAAACCGCAGATTCCGCAGATTTCGCAGATTAGAGGAGAAGAAAAGACAGTCTCTACCAACGACATTTTTGTTCCGGATGCATTCTTGCGGCGGATAACGCCGAACTCCTTGGTTTCAGTCATCTGTGAAATCCGTTAAATCTGCGGTTTACCTCTTATCTTCGGTTTTTGGGACGATGGTCACCTGGAGCGTCACTCCACCCTGCCGACGGCGCGCTGTCCTTTCAGGGTAAGAACCGCGAGCACAACTAGCCCGGTGTGGAAAAGAAATCCAAATATTAGCACCGCTTGACCGGGTATTGGACCGATCGCAGCGTGTTGCCACAAGTCCTCGAGCGATCCAATCGGGGTCGGATGAATACAAATTTTGGCAACATAACTGACCGCTTGAACGCCGAACATAAACGAATAGTTGCGGCGCAACCGTCGGCCCATGGCTTCCAAAAAGGTGATATGAAAGCGGAGTTTCTCATAGTCGCTGGCTAACTGCAGATTCCAGCCATTGTCAATCCGCACGCCTTCACCGCGAAGGATTGGTGCGTACATGCCCGTTTCCATCAGGCGCACGCGGGTTCGCCAGATGTCGAAGTAACGGTAACGACGAGCTTCAATGAAAAGAAATATGAGGGACATCAAAGCCACGAGAACGAGCGGGAGCGGTGAATTGCCTACGCTGCTAAAGGCGACTGAGAGCGCAATGCCGGTCGTGGCTACGGCCCAGTTGGTTGTTGCATCGAGACGGGTCCGCCAGATTTTGCTTCGGTACATCTCGCCTCTATAAAGATGGGCGAGCATGCCGAGTTCAGCCGTGTTAAACGAGTCCTTCTGCTCGGGATTTTCCGTTGAACTGATAAGCTTGCCTCCGTCGATTGTGAGCCGCGAGACTCCTGGAAAAAAAAACCTCTTCCAGTTTGAAGAAACGCAGATGCGGCTGTCAATGCGAATCCAGAAGCCTCCACCGGTAAGGCGAGGCTCCGGTAGGGCGAGGCTCCGTCCGAGCCGAGAACGGCGCGTCAACTCGGCGGCTCGGACGGAGCCCCGCCCTACCGGAGCCTCGCCCCATAAGCGCTAACTTGAACGGCTACGAACCTGGCTCAGTCGTTTCGAGGACGAGGACGACGACGAGCACGAGGACGAGTGAGCTAAAGCATTCGCTGGTACCAGGAAACGAGCATATGACCCCAGAACAACCAGATTACTGCGCCCACGGCAAGATAGGGACCAAACGGGATTTTTGAAGAGCGCTCACGCTTACCGAGCGCGATCCCCGTCAGGCCATAAGCAGCCCCAATGAACGAGGCGGCCACGATCGTGAACAGAATTCCTTCCCAGCCGACAAATGTGCCGATCGCGGCGATGAGTTTGACGTCACCGAACCCCATGGCTTCTCGCGGAAACTCCGCGTAAGCCGTGCGGCCGACTAAATGCGATATCTCGTCGAGAGGAATAGCTCCACGACTGGTGACCAGCCGATCGTGGAAAAATGTTAAATCCATGTTCTGATAGCTCGTGCCGTTGATTTCGGCTTCCTGCGCATGAACGATAACCCGGTCAGATTTGCGAAAAAAGTGCTCATTCCACAGGAAGGGCTCGCCATCGATCAATATTCGTCGATCGTCTTTGGGTTGAACTTCGAAACTAAACCGCGTTGGGGTGCTCAGTACCAACTTGTATCGCCCAAACGCCAGTTTTCCCAGCTCGCCCACCAGGTAAAGAATGGCTGCACCAAGGGCGGCGCCCGACAGCGATGAGCCGAGGGAGAGAAGAGGCGATGACGTCTTGTGCAGGCCCGGAGTCAAAAGACTGAGCACTAATCCAGCTGCAATCCCGCTTTTGCTCACAGCATCAGGGATGATCATGAACTCCAGATCGACAAATGTGGCAACGATAAGTATCGAGATGAAGACCAAAACCGACAACAGCGTTGGAAGTGGCACCAGGAAAGCTGCCGTCGCGAATAGCATCGCGGTCAGCGTTTCTACGATCACGTAACGCGGGCTGATCCGCTCGTGACAATGGGCGCAGCGCCGGCCGAGAAGGAACCAACTAAGAATCGGGATGTTCTCAGTCCAAGGGATCGAATGCTTGCAGTTCGGGCAGTAGGATCGAGCAGGATTTGCAACGGAGATCCCGCGCGGGATGCGATAGATGCAGACGTTCAGGAATGATCCGATGAAAGCGCCGAAGAAAAAACCTGTGGCGATAAGGAAATGCTCCACCGTTATGGTTTGGCGAGATCAGGTTCGACGAATTCGCACAACGTGTCGCGAAGCAAGTTGGCAGACATGGCGACCGGCGCCTCCAAATCGAACAGCGTGCGGATAGCTGCTATGGAATCATTGAGCCGGGCCGGGATCGACATACGACACCAATTCTGGTCACGGAACCAGACGATTTCAAGCTGGAAAACTGAGCTGAACATCTTACGATTCGACTCATGCGTTACCTGGCATTATTGCTTGCCATTGTCCTTCTGGCTGGTTGTGAATCGACTAACGACACTTACGTTCCCGGACGAATCCCGAAAGAGACAGCGATTGCGATCGCCATGCAAGCCAACAAACAATATCCGTACCCTTTATCTAAGGTCACGCGCGCTGCCTGGCGTCCGGAGCAAGGCTATTGGGCGATCGATTTCAAGGACGAGGATGAAGAGTACGGAAAGTTTTACCTGGTCAGCGGAAGCGGAAAGATCGTCGGCATTGGCACAATTCAGGGAGACCGGTACTACTAGAACGGCCAAAATCCGAACGGTGGCGGAGTTAGCACGCGACCACGATAGTAATAGCGAGGGTCGTTGTAGAAGCGGTCGTAATAGCGCTGATTGTCGTCGCGGTTATTGACCTGGTACTGGCGGCTGCGCGGTATCGATCCGAAGACAGTCACAGGAGTGCCGACAGAGACGGCTCGGAAGAACGCAATTGCGTTTTGTTCCGGCATTCGAACGCATCCGTGGGACGCAGGATAGCCAGGAAGATATCCGGCATGCATGCCGATTCCTGGCGCGAACTCCATAAAATAGCGCATCGGCGCATTGATAAACCGCGTGCCGGCCGGGGTAGGCATATCCACATCCGCATCCGAGACTACCGTCCGTTTCCAGCGATCAACAATTCGGCCATAAATACTGGAAACGTGATTAAGGTCCTTGTCCGTGATGTGAAATGTTCCGTTCGGAGTCAGGTGACCGGGGCGCCCGGAGCAAATCGGCGACTCCATCACGCTGCGGTCATGGTAAAGGAGGTAGGCTTTCTGCTCCGTGAGATCGAGTTGCACGGAGTATTGGGCGAAAGTTGCTTGCGACAAACACCCGAGCACCACACATGCGAATGCCAGGCGTTTTAGGTTTTGAGTTTTGAGTTCCGGGGTTCGAGTAGCGTCCTCGCTTTGCCTCCGGAATGGGGCCCGCGAAACACGCGAAAAGGCGCGAAAAATTAAGAGGAGGGGTTTGAGTGTGCGCTGACGCGCGTTGCGAACGGGATCGAGCCGGCACATGTTACTCGAGTTTCAAGTTTTGAGTTTTGGGTTTTGAGTTTTGAGTTTTGAGTTTTTGAGTGTGCGGAAGCGAGATGACGCGGAATCCTAAACGGAAAACCCAAAACGCAAAACTCAAAACGCAAACCCAAAACTTAAAACTTAAAACTATGAACCCGATGGTCGATGTCGCCGAGCTGCGAAAGGAGTACACCTTGAAAGGCCTTTACCGAAAGGACTTGTGTCCCGATCCGTATCAAGAGTTCAGACTCTGGTTTGAAGAATCCGTTCGAGCCGCCGGCGATCGCGAACCGAACGCAATGACTTTAGCGACAGCTTCACGTGCAGGTACTCCCTCGGCGCGCGTGGTGCTTCTAAAAGGCTTCGACGAACGGGGGCTCATTTTTTTCACGAATTACCATAGCCGCAAGGCTCGCGACCTGGCAGAAAATCCGTTAGCGGCATTAAGTTTTCATTGGCCTTGGCTCGAACGGCAGATTCAAATCGAGGGTAGGGTGGAGAAAACCAGTCGCGAAGAATCCGAAATTTACTTCAACAAACGACCAATTGGGAGCCGGTTTGGTGCAATCGTATCAGAGCAGAGCTCGGTAATCGAGAACCGGGAAGTATTAGAGGCTCGGCTCGCAACGCTCAAGGCGCAGTATCAAGGTGCGGATCCGCCTGTACCAGATTTCTGGGGCGGCTACCGGCTGATTCCGGAACGATTCGAGTTCTGGCAGGGTCGAGAGAATCGGTTGCACGATCGTTTTCTCTATACGCGGCAAGGTGATGGGAGTTGGCGGATCGATCGGTTATCACCCTAAAACTTTAATCTATTGTGATCCGTCTCCAGGCCCTGCCGGCACCACATTTCGATCTCGAGAAGACGCTTTGTTCCGGACAGGTTTTCCACTGGACGCCGCACGGCAGAGGTTTCGTCGGAGCGATCGCGGAGGATTTGGTCTACTTGGAGCAAGCGGGGGAATCGATTCAGGCGCCGGCAAAGCACGCGAAGCTGGTCGAGCATTACTTGTCGCTGGACCATCCGCTGCCGGCAATTTTGCAAACTTTTCCAGACGATCCCGTGATTAAAGTGGCCCTGGAATTTGGTCGAGGACTGAGGATCATTCGACAACCCCCATGGGAATGTCTCGCGACGTTTCTGACTTCCCCGCTCAAGCAGGTTCAGCAGATCCGGGCTATCTCGCTTTCTATCCGGAAACGTTTTGGCAAGCGATTGCGAGATGGGGAATTTGAAGCATTTTCGTATCCGTGCCCGGAACAGCTCGCACAAGTTCGGTTGGAAGAACTCCTTGAGTGCAAACTTGGATTCCGGGCGCGGAATCTTTTAGGGACGGCCAAGATGGTTTCGGGAGAAATTGATCTTGAGGCGCTCCGTAATTTTTCTGCGGAAGAAGCGCGAGGAGTTCTTTGCAAGCTACCGGGCGTAGGAGAAAAGATCGCCAACTGTGTCTTGTTATTTGCGTACGAACGGTTGGACGCGGTACCGATCGACGTTTGGATAGGGCGGGTGCTGAACGAAACCTATTTCACCGGGCGATCCAAGGTTCCGTTACGCGAATTAAAGTCGTTTTCGGCGAATTATTTTGGCCGTTATGCTGGTTACGCACAACAATACTTGTTTCATCACTGGCGTTTGACGTACCGAAGAAGAGGATGATCCAGACAGCCCTTTGCCCAAGCGAGATTCGCAGAATCTCCGTGATGGATTTAAGCGGTGTGACCGCTGTTGTCTTTGACGTTTTACGCGCGACTTCTTCAATCATTACCGGCCTGGCTTCCGGAGCTGAAGCAATTATTCCGGTCAGGACCGTGGAAGAAGCTCGCAAACTGAAGTTGAACGATTCAGATCTACTGTTGGCCGGCGAACGAGGCGGTTTGCCTCCGGAGGGTTTCGACCTCGGGAATTCACCGGAGGAATTTGAACAAATCAAAGGACGACGTGTGGTGATGACGACGACGAATGGAACGGTTGCGATCGAAGCTATGAAGTTGGCTGCAAAAGTTTTGATCGGTTCATTACTGAACATTGATGCGTTGGCGGACTATCTATTTCGGCATCGGCCGAAGAGTCTGCTGCTGGTCTGCGCGGGAACCGGGGAAGAATTTAGTCTGGAGGATGCAATTGGCGCGGGCGCGCTCGTCGCGCGTCTCCCTGACGAAGAGGGATTATCGGATTCGGCAATCTTTGTGCGAAGCCTGTATGAGCGGGTTGGCGATGATGTTCTGGAGTGGTTACGGCACACGAAGAACGGCAAGCTTTTGCAGAAGATCGGCAAAGACGCGGATATTCGGCGCTGTGCTCAGATTTCGGCGTTCGACGTAGTCGGTCGCCTTGAAGGCGAAAGCGTTGTTCGGTTATGA
>DASXBV010000102.1:0-8497 GCA_036491515.1 Chthoniobacterales bacterium | reverse complement strand
GTCAACTTTAGGGGAAGAGCGAGCATTTCTCCCGCACCAGTTTTTTGCTGGCTGGCACAAGACGGGAGTAGCACGAGAATAAAACCGGTGCGGGACAATATCTCAGCCCGTGGTTTCAACCATATGGGAACGATGGACTTTTGGTCGGCGCCATCAAACCGGATAGTCACGAATAGTAGTCCGTGGATACCCCAAAGCATTCCAGTTGAGATTCTCGGGGCTTCTCGGGTATTGCTACGCCGGTCACGCGGGAGTGTGACCCTACCAGAGGCGTGGCGCGCCCCGTGCACGCCAAACTCCGAACGCTCAACGCTGAACGGCGAACGCTGAACGGCGAACGCTGAGCGGCGAACGCCGGACTTGCCCTCCTCAGCCCCTCCTTGGTAGCGTGTCGCAATCTATGGGGTGGAAAGCTTTCCTTTGCTTCGCGATATTTCTGAGCGGTGCCAGGGTTGGTGCGCAGGACGTTGTCAAAATCGGCGAGGTGAACCCGATCTCCGGTGCGATTGGTGCGTATGGCACGACCTGCCATAACGGCATTAAGCTCGCGATGGACCAAGCTAATGCGGACGGGGGCGTGCTCGGAAAACAAATCGCTTTATTGACCGAAGACAATCAATCCAAGGCAGGCCAGACCTCGACAATTGTCCGGAAGTTCGTGACGCAGGACAAGGTCGTCGCAATTATTGGCGATCTGACCTCTTCCGCGACTCTGGAAGGTGGTCCGATCGCGCAAGCGGCAAAGATTCCGATGGTTACTCCCTTGGCGACGAATCCGAAAGTAACCGAAATCGGGGACTACATTTTTCGTGTCTGCTTCATCGACGAATTTCAAGGGAGAATCATGGCGCGGTTTGCGCTCGAATATCTTAAGTCGGGGAAGGCAGCAATTCTGACGGATATAAAACAGGACTATAGCGTTGGCTTGAGTGGCTTTTTCAAGGAGACATTTGTGAGCGGTGCGGGGAGCGTGGTTCGTGAACAGAGTTACTCCAGTGGTGACAACGATTTCAGGGCGCAGTTAACATCGATCAAGGCTGCCGGCCCGGAAGTTGTGTTCGTGCCCGGCTATTATCCGGAGGTCGAGATCATTCTGAAGCAAGCAAGGCAAGTGGGCATAACCGTTCCGTTTATTGGATGTGAGGCGTGGGATAGTCCGACGCTGCTTCAGGTAGCAGGAAAGGCGGCGGACGGCTGCTATTTTTCGAATCAGTTTTCGGCCGACGATCCGAGCCGGGTGGTTCAGGATTTCGACAAGGTTTATCAGGAAAAGTTCGGCATCCGACCCGACAACTTTGCGGCGCTGGGTTATGACGCGGCACGGGAAATCCTGGACGCAATCAAGCGAGCGGGTTCGACCGATTCCACCGCGATTCGCGATGCACTCGCTCAAACCAAAGACTTCCCTGGTGTCTCCGGTGATATCACGATCGATGCCAAGCGGAATGCTTCGAAGCCGGTCGTGATTTTAGCTATCAAGGACCAGAAAATTCAGTTCCTTGAGAAGATTAATCCGAATTGATCATCTATTCGCGCCATGAGAAAAGATCTGGAAAAATGGTAACAGGCGGACAGAAGGCAAAGCCTGGAGCTTTCGCTTACATGGCGTTAGCCCTGCTCGCTCTCCCAATGCACGCCACACTGGCTCAGATCAAGATCGGTGCGGTCACCTGCCTGACCGGAGCGCTCTCAACGTTCGGAGTCTCGAGTATGAAAGGGGCTAAGTTAGCCGAGGAAGATATCAACGCGGCCGGAGGCGTCCTCGGGCAGCCGATCGAATTGATCGTTGAAGACAATGGATCGAAAGCCGGGGAAGCAGCCACGATTACGCGAAAGTTCATCTCCCAAGACAAAGTAGTCGCGATGCTAGGCGATCTGACCTCTTCCGCCACGATGGAAGCAGCGCCGCTCGCGCAAGCCGCAAAAATCTCACTCTTGACACCTTCGGCCACGAACATAGCGATTACCAAGATAGGGGATTACATTTTTCGAAGTTGTTTTATCGACTCTTTCACAGGGAAAATCATGGCGAGATTTGCTTTGGACCAGCTCAAAGCCAAACGAGCGATTATCCTCACAGATGCGAAGCAAGACTATAGCGTTGGTCTATCCGAAGTGATCCGACAATACTTCGCCGAAAATGGCGGCAAGATTACGAACTCAATTTCCTATAGCAGCGGCGATACAGATTTCCGCACACAACTTACCGAAGTTCGGGTTGCTCATCCCGACGTCGTTTTTCTGCCGGGTTATTACACCGAAGCGGCACTGATCCTTCGGCAAGCAAGGCAACTCGAGATTGCCTGCCCATTCGTCGGCGGCGAAGGGTGGGATAGTCCGGCGCTTGTGGAGATTGCCGGTAAGAGTGCGGATGGGAACTATTACACTAACCATTTCTCCGCCGCCGATCCCTCTCCCCGGGTTCAAAAATTCGTTCAAACCTATCGCGCGAAGTACCACGCCGTACCGGATGCCTTAGCTGCTCTGTGGTATGACGGAGCCAGGCTGCTATTTCAGGCTGTGCAGCGCGCCGGATCGACGGATTCTACGAAGATCAGGGACGCGCTCGCCTCCACGCGAGATTTTGACGGAGTTACCGGCCGTATTTCGATTGATCAAAATCGCAACGCTTCAAAGCCTGGAGTTATTTTAAAAATTGAAAGCGGCGAGACGAAGATGGTGCAACAAGTCACCCCCTGATGGATAGATTACTCGAGGCTCTTCAACAGCTTATCAATGGTGTTTCGCTCGGATCGATTTACGCGTTGATCGCATTGGGTTACACGATGGTGTACGGCGTGCTCCGCTTTATCAACTTCGCTCACGGTGACATCTATATGCTAGGCGCGTACTCCGGTTACCTGTTAGCTCCTCTGTTTGCGCGCTTTTTCAAGTTCGGCCAATTCGATACGTTTACTCCGGAAAACACGCTATTCATTCTTTCGGGAGCGGGCCTGATCATGATTTTATCGATGGCGATTTGCGCGGTGATCGGGGTCTTAGTTGAGCGGATCGCATACCGGCCGCTACGGGACCGGCCGAGGTTAAACGTGTTGATCACGGCGATCGGCGTTTCCCTATTTCTGCAAAACATGACCCAGTATCGCTTAGGCGCAGATCCGAAAGCGTTCCCGCAATTGATCCCGATTCAGGTCGTTGAAGGACTCGGAACCATGACTGTGCTGACATCGCAGTTGGCGATCATTATTGCCACGATAATTCTTTTAATCATGCTGCGACTTATCGTCATGAAAACCAAGATCGGCCTCGCCATGCGGGCCCTGTCGCTTAATCCGACGGCCTGTTCGATCATGGGCGTGAACAACGACGTGGTGATCTCCTTCACGTTTGCTCTCGGTTCGGCGTTGGCAGCAGCGGCAGGAATCCTCGTTTCCATGGATTCACCTTCGATCAACCCGTTGATGGGGAATCTGCCTGGGATCAAGGCATTCGTGGCAGCGGTCCTGGGCGGCATCGGCAACATCCCTGGAGCGGCGCTCGGTGGATTAATTATAGGAATCCTGGAAACGCTGGTTATAGCCATTGGGTTTCCGCAATGGCGGGATGGTATCGCATTCGCGGTCTTGATCGTTATTCTCTTGTTCAAGCCCACCGGTATCCTGGGAAGAATCGAGCGCGAAAAAGTATGAGCCGCGGCCCGTTGAGCTTGATAGTTGCGTTATTTGTTTGCCTGGCTGTCTCGCTCTTCGGCGAAAATTTCATCGCATCCAATTTCGCGTATTACTATGACATCCTGATCACCATCGGGATTAATGTCATTCTGGCGACCAGCCTGAATCTCGTGAATGGCTACACGGGGCAATTTTCCCTGGGGCACGCAGGCTTTATGGCCATCGGAGCATATGCCTCGGGGAGTTGGTCAAATAACATCGACCCGATCATTTTTGGTTATCTTGGTGGTTCGACGAGTCCCTTGGCGACGAACGTTTGCCTATTTGTCTCGGTGCTTTTTGCCGGTGTCCTGGCGGCAATCGCCGGGTTCGCCGTCGGTGTGCCCTCGCTACGGTTGAAGGGAGATTACCTCGCGATTGTGACTCTGGGATTCGGCGAAATTATCCGTGTAGCCATTCTGAACACGGACTTTCTTGGCGCATCCCGCGGCTTGAGCGTGGTCGGGAGCTACACCAACTTGTTTTGGACCTATGGCTCGGTCGTACTTTGCATTTACGTCGTGCTCAGTCTCGTGCACTCGACCTATGGGCGTGGTTTTTTAACGGTTCGCGATGATGAGGTTGCGGCGGAGGCGATGGGAATCAACACGACCAAGTACAAAGTTTCAGCTTTCGTTGTAGGCTCTTTTTTTGCCGGCATCGCCGGGGCCCTGTACGCACATTTCAAGGCCTTCATCACGCCGGAAGGATTTAACTTTTTCCGCTCGGTAGATGTCGTCGTTATTGTGATTTTAGGAGGGATGGGAAGCACCGTCGGGGTGACAGTCGCCGCAGTATTGTTAACTATTCTACCTGAGGCCCTTCGTGCGCTGGCACATACGCAGTTTGTTCCGCCCGCCTACCAAGGACTGCTCGAGAACCGGCTCATTCTCTATTCGCTGCTGTTGATTATCCTGATGCTGACCCGACCTCAGGGATTGTTCGGTGACCGGTTCGCATCAAAGAGGCGGTTCATCCGTTCACGTGGGGATTGATGGATAGTCTGCTCAAATTAGACAATTGCACGATCCGATTTGGCGGGCTCACCGCTGTCGCCAGCCTCAGCATGGAGGTTCGCAAGCGTGAACTTGTCGGATTGATCGGACCCAATGGCGCCGGAAAAACGACTGTATTCAATATGGTAACCGGCGTCTATCGACCGACCGAAGGTGATGTCCTGCTTGCGGGCGAACGGCTGAATGGCCTAAAGCCATACGCGATCACCGGGAAAGGGATCGCGAGGACATTCCAGAATATCCGGCTTTTTAATTCGCTGACGGTCTTCGATAACGTCAGGGCTGCCTTCAACCTGCACCTCAAACATGGGCCGAGGCATGCCTTGCTCCGAGGAAAGGCGTTTTTGAAAGAAGAGAGCGATATCGAGAGCAGGACAATCGAGCTGTTGAAAATATTTAATCTGGATAGGCTCAGTGAGAGTATGTGTAAGAGCTTGCCATACGGCGATCAACGACGTCTCGAAATCGTCCGAGCCCTGGCGACTCAACCGAAGTTACTCCTACTCGATGAACCTGCCGCCGGAATGACTCCGACGGAAAAAAGCAACCTGATGCGTCTTATTGAATTCGTGCAAGAAACGTTTGATATCTCTGTGCTTTTGGTGGAACACGATATGCGGGTGGTGATGGGTATCTGCAAAAGAATTTATGTCCTGGATCACGGCGTGAGGATCGCGGAGGGCGCTCCGGGCGAAATACGGCGGCACCCGAAGGTCATCGAAGCATATCTCGGAGAGGAACCGGGTGAGGGGGTGAGAGGTGAGAAGTGAGAGGTCAGAAGTGGTCGAGAGATGGGGAGACTCAAGAACTCGAGCAATCAAGGAGAAGAGCTAGGAACATGGTTCTTGAGTCCGTTCCTGTCTCTCGACCACCTCTGACTTCTGCCTTCTGACTTCTCACTCCTGGTTCCACGCAAAACTCAAAAGGCGAAACCCAAAACCGAAAACTCTTTCCTCGATGTTGGAAATCCGCGAATTGGAAGTCGCTTATGGCTCGATCATCGCCCTGCACCGCATCTCATTGTCTGTCGAGACGGGCAAGATCATTACGTTGGTCGGCAGCAACGGGGCGGGGAAATCAACAACTTTGCGAGCGATTTCCGGCTTGGTTCGCGCCCGACACGGAAAAATTGTTTTCGAAGGGGAAGAAATAACCAACCGAGCGCCGCACCGAATTGTGGCAATGGGTATCACGCAGGTTCCGGAAGGCCGAATGATATTTTCAAACCTGACGGTAATGGAGAATCTCCAGATGGGAGCTTACCGGCGCAGGGAGACCGCGGAGATCAAGAAAGACTATGAGTATGTGTTTGCCGTTTTTCCCAGGTTAAGAGAGCGCGAAAAACAAGTTGCCGGCACCTTGAGCGGCGGAGAGCAGCAGATGCTGGCGATCGCTAGGGCGTTAATGTCCAAACCGCGGTTTCTCATGCTGGACGAACCCTCGCTGGGGATAGCCCCGATCCTTGTAAAGACAATTTTTTCGAAAATTTCGGAAATAAACCAACAGCTCGGTATCACGATCCTTTTGGTTGAACAAAACGCGAATATGGCTTTAGAGATCTCAGATTATGGCTACGTCCTGGAAACCGGACGAATCATTCTGGAGGACGAATCCGGTAGGCTAAGGATGAATAGTTTGGTGAAAGAAGCTTACCTCGGCGGCGTCTAGCCGCCCAGCCAGGCTTTGCAGCAATGGAGCATAGGCTCCCCTCCTTAGTCCTATTGAGTCCTTGCGGGCTCGTATATTGATGAGGGAACGAATCCGCGCAAACCCCAAGACTCAAAACCTAAAACGCAAGACCCAAAACTCTCCCGGCCGATGGCCCGCGAATACCAGCTCAAGAAAATTGCTTCGGTGATTTCAAGTTCGACCAATTATCGGGCCGAGCTGAACGAACAACAGTACGAGGCGGTGACTTCCGGTCCTGGCCCAGCCCTGGTCTTGGCGGGGGCCGGCAGCGGCAAAACACGGACGCTCACCTATCGTGTTGCCTGGCTGCTGGCCAACGGAGTTGAGCCCGAGTCGATTTTGTTGCTGACCTTTACCAATAAAGCTGCCCGCGAGATGCTGGGGAGGGTTGCTACTCTATTGCCTTTGGAGACGCGCGCAATCTGGGGAGGGACATTCCATTCGATCGGTAACCGGCTGTTGCGGAGGCATGCGCGAGAAATTGGATTCCAACCCGGGTTTACCATCATGGATCGCGAGGATCAGCAAGATTTGATCTCGGCCGTCGTCAGCACGTCCGGGATCGACACGAGCGAAGTCCGATTTCCGACCGCGGAAGTCATGGGCGACATATTTAGTTTCGCCCTCAACACGGACCGCCCCGTGGCCGAAGTGATTGCCCAAAAATATAAGAGATTTCAACCCCTGACGAATCAGATCGGGTTTATCCAGGAGAAATACGAGGAGAGGAAGCGGTCCGCGAACGCGATGGATTTCGATGATCTGCTGGTAAAGACGGTTCAGGTGCTAGAAAAGAACTCGGCCGTCGCAGAATTCTACCAGCGGCATTTTCAATTCATCCTGGTGGATGAATACCAGGATACGAATAAACTTCAATCAAAGTTCATCGATCTGCTGGCGATTCGTCACCAAAGCGTCATGGTCGTTGGGGACGACGCGCAGTCGATCTATTCCTGGCGTGGCGCGAACTACCAGAACATTCTCGATTTTCCCAGGCGGTACCCGAACGCGAAAATTTACCGAATTGAAACGAACTATCGGAGTGTGCCGGAAATACTGGCATTGGCCAATGCCGCAATCCTTGCAAATACGAAGCAGTTTTCCAAAACGTTGCGAGCTCACCGCGACGGGTCAGAAATCAGACCGGCTCTCGTCTCCCTTTACGACGCAAATCAACAAGCCGCATTCGTCGCGCAGCGAATCCTCGAGCTGAGTGAGGAAGGCGTGAATTTGGATAGCATGGCTGTGCTGTATCGCGCTCACTTCCAATCCTTGGAGGTGCAGCTCGCGTTGACTCGATCAGGGATTCCTTTCTCGATCACCAGCGGGCTTCGATTTTTCGAACAAGCCCATATCAAAGACGTCGCGGCGTTCATGAAGTTTGTCATCAACCCTGCGGATGAGGTCGCTTTCAAACGTATGGCCCGTCTCCTTCCGGGTGTCGCAGTCAAGACGGCCGAGAAACTATGGGAACAGCTCTCTTCGGTACCTGACAGCGAACGAGGCGGTTTCCAGACTTGGCTGGGTCATTGTCGCGTCGGTCAGAAATCGGCGAAAGCCTGGCGACAGCTCTGTTACACCCTTGACGAAATCGCTCCCGGACGCCAACCGGTTTCTCCGTCGCGGATGATTCGAATCATTCTCGAGGCCATCTACGATGATTATCTCCAGTCGAAATACTCAAATTACGAGCAGCGTAGAGACGATCTAACGTCGCTCGAATCGTATGCGCGGACGTTTGAGGCTCCGGTTGATTTTCTCAGCCAGTTGTCGCTTATGGCGACTGCCGACACGGAGAGCATACGTGTGGCGGACCAGGAAACGGAAAAAATCACTCTCTCGACAATTCACCAGGCGAAAGGCCTCGAATGGCAAGCGGTATTCGTGATCTGGCTTGCCGATGGGATGTTTCCAAGTTCGCGCTCACTAGAGTCGGCCGACGCAATAGAAGAGGAGCGCAGGTTATTCTATGTGGCTGTCACCCGGGCAAAAGACGAGCTGTATTTGAGCTATCCGGCCTTTTGGCCCTTTGCCTCGGCAGAAAACCGTCTTCAACGCCCGTCGCGTTTTTTGACCGAGATTCCTCATGACCTTGTCGAAGAATGGCATGTTGGGGCGTGA
>DASXBV010000101.1:0-1501 GCA_036491515.1 Chthoniobacterales bacterium | reverse complement strand
TTGGATTCTCGCAGAGCCTCTTCGATGATTTCCTTTTCCGTGGCGGCAACCTTCTCCGAAAGGAAGGGCTTGCCGTCCGGTCTTTGGGATAGCCAGCTCTCATCGACGGTGAAGATCTCTGTTTCACACACGATGACCGATCGTTCGATGACGTTCTGCAACTCGCGTATGTTGCCGGGCCAAGGGTACGACTGGAGCAATTGCAGAGTCTTTTTATCGATCCTGCGGATGCTCTTGCCCGCTTTGCGCGCATAGCGATCGACGAAGTAATCCACGAGCAGGGGAATATCCGCCCCTCGTGCCCGCAAAGGCGGAATCTCAACAGGAAACACGTTTAGCCGGTAATAGAGATCCTCGCGGTAGGTGCCCCTGGCAACTGCGGTTTTCAGATCGCGATTCGTGGCGGCTATGACGCGAACGTCGGTGCGGATCGACTTTCCCCCACCGACTCGTTCGAATTCCCTTTCCTGTAACACCCTGAGCAGCGCGACTTGAGTGTCGGGCGATAGTTCGCCTACTTCATCCAGGAAGATCGTTCCGCCCTCGGCCAGTTCGAACCGCCCGACTCGACGCTGCAGGGCGCCCGTGAATGCCCCCTTCTCATGGCCGAACAACTCCGAGGCAATCAAGTCACGGGGGATTGCGGCGCAGTTCACACTGACGAATGAGTGCGAGGCCCGGTTTGACCGTCGGTGGATAGCGCGGGCGACAAGCTCCTTGCCTGTTCCGGTCTCACCGGTAACGAGAACCGTAGAATCTGTCGGCGCAACCTTGGAGATGCGTGAGAGCACAGCTTGAAGCGCCGGCGAGGTTCCAACGATCTCCTCGAACATCGAGGCCCTGTCGATTTCTTCACGGAGGGCCACATTTTCCTGTTGCAGCCTTTCCTCAGCTCGCTTAAGGTCGTCGATATCAGCGCAGGCGGCATACCAACGCAAAACTTTTCCCTCCTCGTCGCGCACCGGGTTGTAGCGAATCAGAAACCAGCGGTAGCTTCCATCGCTTTTCCGCAGCCGCCCTTCGCTTTCAAAAGCAGAGCCACTCGACATGGCGCGATCCCATATAGGCTGGACGCGTTTTGAATCACCAGGATGACCTAGAGCGCCGGGAGCCGCGTCGCGCCACTCGTCAACGGTGAGACCGAAGTAATCAAGCGCCATGCGGTTGATAAAAAGGCGCTCGCGGTAGTGGGGTCCAAAAACAGCTATGAGTTGTGGAGTGAGATCCAGGATTTGCCGAAGCTCCATTTCCTGCTCCCGTATCTTCTCTTCCGCAACCTTGCGTTGGTGCTCGGCCCGTTTGAGTTCTTCAATGTCGACGTTTATCCCAATCCAGTACAGCAACGTCCCATCTCTTGCTCGGAGAGGTTCGAGGCGGCTGAGGAACCAGCGATATTTTCCTTCAGCATTTCGAATCCGGAAGGCCGCCTGGCCAGCAGTTCCCGTTCGATTGCATTCCGCGCCTACTCTCAGCGTCTCTTCATGATCATCGGGATGTACCA
>DASXBV010000100.1:0-9327 GCA_036491515.1 Chthoniobacterales bacterium | reverse complement strand
GTCGTCGAGACCAGGCAATTCGATGAAGTAGGACATGAAGATCACGCGCGACGACTTCGCCAGCCACAGGTCCGAAAAGGCTTGATTTGCTGTTCTAACCTGACTCTGGATCTCATCGAGGGCAATGGCAGTAATCACAGCCGGGCCCGCGAACGGCGACCAGTAGGGATCGGTCGTCTGTGCCGCCCGTACCACCGCTTCGCCGAATTGCCCAATACCGATGAGGGGTGCGCCGAACTGGTCCTCATGAGAGAGCTCACAGGCGGATTTCGGCTGCACAGCCGAATTCGGAATCGGCGGATTCGGATTTGCCACAACATCCCACCAGAGCACAAGAAAGTTGCCAAACGGGGGGAACTGCGCGGCGTAGGGTGTGAAGAAAGACTCCAGCCGGGTATGTTTCGTCGGTCCCGTCAACAGTTCTTTGAATTTTGCAACGAAAGCCGACTTTGTTAGGAGCCGGTATCTCTGTGTCCCCCCTTGGAGCGTGTTCGCCCAGGGCCGGGGGAGGACGTCGAGCGTCATCCTGGTCACGATGCCGAGCGCACCCAGCGACACGCGCGCGAACTCCAGGAGCGAGTGGCCGTCCCCATCCTTCGATTGTTTGTTGATGATTGTTTCGTTGCCGTCGGCGCCCAGTATCGTGAACGCGGATACTGTCTCGGCGAAGATCGGCGCGTCCACCGTGCCGCCGTGAACGTCGACCGTAGTCATGCCGCCGATGCTGAAGAAACCACCGGCCGTTACCGTATCCAACATCAGGTTGTGCTGGGTCAGAAACGCGTCGAGATCGTCCTCTCGGGTGCCTGGGTTCAGTGTGACCTGGTTTGGTCCGGGTCCCAGAACCATAAGATCCTTGCTGCCAGGTCCCAGGTCCGCATAGCACGACATGTCCACCAGATAGGTCGTGGGCAGCGGCAGCACGGCACCACGATTGTCATTGATAACCAGCGGCGGCTGTGAATGCCGCTGTCCGGACACGCGGACGGTCACTCCCTTGGTCACGGCGTCAGCTAGCACCGACTTCAGCTCGACCAGGTTGGTCGGCCTGAAGTAGTAGTTCGCGCCATTGGTTGGAGGCTCGTGGACAATGTTCCCACTCCAATTTCCCCACGTCGGCGCTGAGGGTGATGCGCCACTCTTCTTCGGATCGATCGTCATGTTGAAAGCTCCTTAATTTGAGGACGATACCACAACGAAGGTCGCCTAATCGTACTTTATTTCCCCTCTCGTCAAATGACCCTTCCATTCATCGATTGCTGTTCGTGAAGGCGGTCTTTGGAAGAAGCGGGTGGGCACCCGGCACATCACCCCGCCATCGGCGTCTGCTCAGCGTAAGTGTTATTGAAAGGTGGCTGCGTTTTCGCGGCACCACTCTTCGAATGTTCTTGGCGGGCGCTTGGTTATTTGTTGGATATTGTTAGTAAGAAATTAGGAAGTTAGACGGTTCAGTTATGATTGAGTGCGCACTCAGTTATCTTTGGCTAGGTACCTTTTCGCCAGCCGTATTGTCTAGCCGCCTTTATGGCCGCCTCGATTTTGCCCGAACGCAGACAATCCAAAGGGCTATGGCCACCTAGGGTTTCCATGCCATTGAGGAAAAAGATGAGCGGTTCTAATTCGCTTTCAAAGGGGAGTTCGGCTAGGCAGTCTCGGATCCCAAGCATGATGCGTTTGTGTTTGCGCACAAATTGCCAGACGGGAAAAACCCACTGGCCGGCATCATCTCTTACCGAGACAATTTGCCGATGATCTCGCCATCGATCAACGATTGACTCGTCTTCTAATCCCATCAGGTCAACGACTTCAAAATGCCCGATGCAGCCTCCCCGCGCGGCCAAAAGATTCTGCCTCGCCTCGGCCGCTGTTAGAACTCTATCGGACATTCGACAAAATTAATTAATTTTCCTTCCAAACGCCAGTTCGAAAAGATGGGACCGATTTCGTTCTTTCAGAAAAGGGCGCGCAGGATTCCGCCTTCGCATCGCGACGCAGCATGGAATTCATGAGTGTCGCGCGTGGGCGTATCGGCGGCCCGTCCTAGAGTCCCTGGAGCTGGAGGGGCATTGCTGGTAACGCCCAGGGAGCCGCAAGCGACTCCCCTCCAAAGATTTCCACGCGGACGACGACAAAACTAAAATCCTCGCGAAATTGCGCGATCTTTGGTGTCAGCAGCGCAAAGATCCCAAAGGAAGTCCGTACGATGTAGAGGACAACGACGCACTTGCAATTGCCGTCACAACTCCGCATTCGGTCGGTTTTTAGAAGATCGAACTTTTGATTGAGTGCAAAAAACGACAGTGCTTACAGGTGTCCTGATGACTCCGCTTCGTTCGTCATGTAATTGGAAGAAAGAGAACCCGCAACCATCAATAAGTCTATGAGCACACAAACAACTACCGCAGAATATCTGGTGATCTGCCGAGGCGCCAGGTTTGATAAAAGCCTCTCAACGGAAGATATACAAAATGCCATGAAACAATTCCACGCCTGGTTCGAACGCATGAGCGATCAGGGAAAGATGAAAAGCGCGCGTCAGCTTGCGCCTGAAGGCAAGATTCTTTCTGGCAGAAAAGGTGTAACGGACGGCCCGTTTGCAGAATCCAAGGAAGGGGTCGCAGGCTACTGGTTCATTCAGGCAGCCAGTCTTGAGCAAGCGGTAGAGATCGCCAAAGGGGACCCCTTGTTGGACTACGGTCACACCATTGAAATAAGGCCCGTCCTCGAAGCCGCGGAGCTTCAGACAGCATAGGTGAACCACAAACCCGTTTGATCGGATCGTGGATCACCTTGGCTACTGAACGAGGTCGCACTCCGACGTCACTTTACCGGCCGCCGTGCTTTGGCGCTCGACGATTTTAAACCCGAGGTCGAGTTGCAGATCAGGTGGGGGTTGGCCTTGCAATTGCTTGACGAGCATTTGTGCCGCCACTCGCCCGATTTCACGCCGCGGCGTAGCGACCGAAGTGACGGCTGGAACGATCGACCCCGCAATTTCCTGGTCGTTAAAGCCCATGATCGCCAAATCATCCGGAACCCGAATGGCGCGGCGGCAGCATTCAAATAATGCGCCCGCAGCGAGATCATCGTTGGCGAAGAACACCGCCTCGACGTTGGGGTACTGGCGCAGCAGTCCATCCAACAATTTGGCGCCCAACCCAATCGAAAAAGGTTCGTTGCTTCGTTGGATGAAGTGATATTGTAGTCCGTAATCCTTTAGCGTCTGTTGAAAGCCCGCAATTCGTTTGACGCTTCGGAAATCGATTTCGGTCAGGGTCCCCGCGTATGCGATCCTTTGGTACCCCTTCTGACAAAGATAGCGGGCAACCGCGACCCCCACCTCGTAATGGGAGAATCCAACGTTCATGACGATCGGGCGGTCCGTAAGGTCCATGACTTCCACCACGGGAAGGCACGTTCGTTTGAGTAATTTGATCGTCTTGGCGGAATGATCGACCCCGGATAAGATTAACCCGTCCGGGGAAGAGCCAAGGAAGGCGTTCACCAATTGTTCTTCGACGGTGACCAGGTACTCCGTGGTGCCCAGGATGATTTGATAGCCGTGCTGCGCTAACACCGAATAAATGCCCTCCAGCATGGGTATGTAGACGGGGTGAAGCAACGTGGGGATGGCAACTGGTATGATCCGTGAGGTGCCGGACGCCAGTCCGCTGGCAAAGCGATTTTGAACGTAACCCAGTTCCTCTACAGCTTTGAGGATTTTAGCCCGCAGGGGCGTCGAGACTTTCTCGGGTTTGTTGAGGGCGCGGGAGACGGTCATGGTGCCGACACCGACGTGACGTGCAACGTCGTTAAGGGTCACGGCCTTGCGCCATGGTTCTAACCGTTCAGCGGGTTTTTCGGGCGGACTCGTCTCGGGCAACGTCGGCTTCATAATCGGCACATAAGCGGCAAACAAAACGATCGGAAACTTTTATCTTTTCAAAGTGAAAGATAGCGCTACCATATTATGGGGCTGACCAAAGTCGCCTGCAACCCTTTTTTATCCCTAAAACCATATGGCTGAAAACCTCTTCGATTTGCGGGGACGCCGTATCCTGGTGACCGGTTCCAACGGCGGGATCGGTTACAGCTTGGCGCTCGGCTTGGCCCGGCACGGTGCTACCATGATCTTGAACGGACGGAGCGCCGAAAAACTGTACGCGGCCGCCGAACGCCTTCGCAGCCAAGGCTTAAGCGCCGAGGAAGCGCGATTTGACGTCACCAATGAATCGGAAGTGGCCAGCGGTGTTGCCCTGCTGGATTCGCGGGGCGGCGTTGATGTCCTGGTGAACAACGCCGGCATCCAGCGCCGGGTGAGCTTGGAAAAGGTAGACCTGGAGACCTGGAATGAGGTTCTAAAGACTAACCTCACCAGCGCGATGCTGGTCTCCCGGGAAGTGGCCAAACGCATGATTGAGAAGCGCGCCGGCAAAATCATCAACGTCTGTTCGCTGATGAGCGACTTCGGACGGGTCACCACCGGGCCGTACACCTCAGCAAAGGGTGGCCTGAAAATGCTCACCAAAGCCATGTGCGCCGACTGGGCCCAATACAACCTCCAAATCAATGCGATTGGACCGGGCTATTTCATCACCGAAATGACCCAGGTGCTCGCGGATAAACCGGAGTTTGATGCCTGGGTGAGAGCGCGCACGCCGGCGCAGCGATGGGGCAGACCAGAAGAATTGGTTGGGCCGGCGGTTTTCCTGAGTTCGGCCGCCTCGGACTTTGTCAACGGGCAGATCGTTTATGTCGATGGGGGAATGAGTTCGGTGCTCTAACTAGCCACGGGACTCCCCCTTGATATCCCGCTTGACTGCGAAGCAACTGGTAAGTCAGTGCAGGTGGCCTAAAGAGAAACGAGCGGGTGCTAGGCTAAGCGATCGGGAAAAAGCGCCAGGCTATGGGTATTTTGGTATCGTTACCAACGGTTATAGGAGCGACAATCATCGATTTTGGTGTAAAAAGCGCCAGTCAAAAGAAAAAGGAAAAAATTTCAACAAAAATAGTTGTTTTTGGTTCTGATAGCGTTATCATTAAGTTAGCCATCTTGCTTTTTGGAAACCCCTTTCGACGTCAAGGTGAAACTGGACAAGCTGGTGCCCCAGAATAAACCCCGAAAACCTAAAGAGTTGTTCACTTATGATGGCGTGCGTTATCCACGGAGCCAAAGAGCTAAAAGTTGAGAATCGCCCCGAACCCCGACCCCAGGAGGGCGAGGTGTTGATAAGATTCGGCGCTGGTGGGATTTGCGGGTCCGACCTGCATTACTATCACGAAGGGCGAGTTGGCGATTTTGCGGTGCGAGAACCGATGGTTCTCGGCCACGAAGTTGCCGGAGAGGTTGTTGCTGCGGCCACAAACGTGACGAAAATCCAGGCCGGACAGCGTGTCGCCGTGAATCCGACCAGAGCGTGTCTGCGGTGTTACTACTGTTTATCCGGTCGATCCAATTTGTGCAGAAACGTTCGCTTTTTCGGAAGCGCAGCGCGCTTTCCACATGTGCAAGGTGCGTTTGCTGAGCTGTTTACCGCTTCAGAAGAACAATGTGTCCCGATTCCAGAATCTCTTTCTTATCGCGTCGCGGCCTGTGCTGAGCCATTAGCCGTGACACTGCACGCGGTATCTCGGGGAGGGCAGGTTCTCGGTCGTCGAGTTTTGGTGACCGGAGCCGGCCCGATCGGTGTACTGGTAGTAGCATCAGCGCGGCTCGCTGGCGCCGCGGAAATCGTCGTGACTGACCTATTCGATGAACCGCTGGCGATCGCCAAACGCATGGGCGCGACCCGCGTAGCGAATGTTAAAGTGGCGAGTTCAGAATTAGAGGCATTCGCAGAGGACGGCGGCCGGTTTGACGTGGCAATCGAGGTCTCGGGCAACGCTCGAGCTTTGGAGAACTGTATTGATGCGACCAAGCCTGGTGGCCGCATCGTGCAAGTGGGCCTTTTGCCAGCAGGCAATTCGGGTACGCCGGTTAACAAAATCACCGTCAAAGAGCTGGAATTGGTTGGTACTTTCCGTTTCCACGAGGAATTCCAGTGGGCCGTCGACGCGTTAGTCGCTGGCAGGATCGATGTGGAACCGATCTTAAGCGGAGAATTTACCTTTTCGGAGGCAATTAGCGCCTTCGAACTGGCATCAGACCGTCGAAAAGCGATGAAAGTGTCGCTAGTTGCCTAAAATAAAAGCAGCTCCGTGCCATCCAACCATAACTGCATTTCTTAGTTTACTTCCCCCAGATGAATCTTATTGCCAGTGCTGAAACTGCGGATAACACCCAGAGCCGGAGTGATCAACCGCTGCTGCGGTTCGAGCGTGTCGTGAAACAATTCGGAGGCACCCTCGCTGTTAACGATGTTACACTGGACCTCTTTAGTCATGAGGTTCTTGCTCTGCTTGGCGGTAACGGCGCCGGTAAGTCCACGCTGATAAAAATCCTGGCAGGTGTACACGCTCCGACCTCCGGCCAAATTTTTTTCCGAGGCCGACCGGTGAGCCACTTCGGTGGAAAACCTGCGGTCGCATTCATCCACCAGGATCTCGGCCTGATCGAGTGGATGACAGTCGCAGAGAACCTCGCCTTCGGTCTCGGATTTCCCCGCCGAGGCGGTCTGATTCAGTGGAACAGTGTCTCGCAGCAGGCGGAGGAAGCGCTGGCCAGAGTGGGTGGCGGAATCTCGCCGAGCACCCGCATCCATCGGCTTTCGAGAACAGACCGGTCTCTCGTCGCGATTGCCCGCGCGCTGGCAGCGAACGCCGAGCTCCTGGTCCTGGACGAACCGACTTCGAGTTTACCAGCTGCGGATGTCGACCGGCTTTTTCTAGTCCTTGATGGACTCCGCGCTCGCGGGATTGGAATGCTCTATGTCTCTCATCGGTTGGACGAGATCTTCCGGCTCGCCGACCGAACAGCTATCATGCGGGACGGTCGACTGGTCGCAGTCTTTCCAACGCGGCAAACAACGCCTCAGGAACTGGTTACATTAATAGTCGGACACAAAATCGCCGAGATCTACCCGCGGGCGCCGCAGCCGGATACAGGTGAGCCGATGCTCGAAACGAGAGATTTATCCTTAAGTCACCTCGCCCCTGTTACATTCGAGCTGAAGCGCGGGGAGATGCTGGGGCTCACTGGGCTCAAGGGGGCCGGCCAGATGGAGGTCGGTCGGGCCTTGTTCGGACTGGATCAGCCGGAACATGGCGAGATTCGCCTTGAAGGCCACCTTGTCGCCCTTGTTTCACCGCGCATGGCAATGCAGAAAGGAATTGGGTTCGTTTCATCAAACCGGCAGGTGGAAAGTTTGGCCATGAACCTCACTGTTCGGGAGAACTTTTTTCTGAATCCACAGAACCGAGGTTGGAGGTGGTACCAGCCAATTCATCCCAAACAAGAAAAATCCGAAGCAGAGGCTTGGGTGGGACGATACGATGTTCGACCAAAGGCGCCGGAGCAAACGATCGAAACACTCAGTGGCGGAAACCAACAGAAGGTAGTAATGGGAAAATGGCTTGAATTCGCCACCAAGGTCTTGATTCTCGAAGAACCCACCGTTGGCATTGATGTAGGTTCCAAAGCCGAAATTTACGCATTCCTCATTGAGGTTTTGAAGCGAGGTGTGTCCGTTCTCATGATTTCGACGGACTTTGAGGAGATAGCCAACGTTTGTCATCGGGCCCTGGTTTTCAACCGCGGACGAATCGGTGCGGAGATTCTGCAGGACCAGCTGACCGTTCCACAATTACTTCACGCTGCAGCCGGAGAATAATGACGCATGGCCACGCAATCCATCAAATCTGACGCTCTCGAACCGGACCTGACTGATCTACGGGGGAAGGGCGCAAAAGGTTTTCTGACCGGAGCCTTAAGACTCTTACCGGTGTACGGGTTAGTTTTAATCACGTTGCTCCTCATAATCATCTTCTCCGTTCTGTTGCCGGATACTTTTTTCACGTGGATGAACGCCCGATTGATTCTCAGCAACCAATCCGGAACTGCACTGCTGGCGCTGGCCGCGATGATTCCGATGGTTGCAGGGAAGATCGATCTGTCAATTGGTTACGGCGTCGTGCTCTGGGAAGTTTTAACGATCAGTCTACAAACTAATTACCACCTACCGTGGCTCCTGGTCATGGCGATACTGCTGTTTCTGGGAGGAGTATTCGGGTTGATTAATGCCCTCCTGGTCGAGTTTGCGCGTATCGACGCTTTTATTGCTACCCTCGGCACCGGAACGGTAGTTTACGCTTTGGCTTTATGGCATACCAACGGTCAGCAGGTAATCGGAGAAGTTCCGGATAGTTTTCTGCAACTCGCCAATGGCAGTGTGTTCGATATTCCGCTTCCGGCAATTTACGTTCTGATCTTGAGTCTATTCTTCTGGGTTATACTGGATTACCTCCCATTGGGCCGGTGCCTTTATGCTGTCGGCGCCAACCCGGAAGCTGCGCGACTGAACGGCATACCAAACAGGTTGTACATCGCCCTGGCGTTCGTTACTTCGGGAGTTGTCACTGCATTTGCGGGTGTCGTCCTGGCTTCGAAATTAAGAATTGGTCAGATCGGAGTCGGACTAGATTATCTATTACCCGCCTTAGTTGCCGCATTTCTGGGATCCACTACCATCAAACCGGGTCGAGTCAACGTCTGGGGCACAATCGTTGCCGTGATCATCCTCGCGATTGGCATCTCGGGACTGCAACAACTTGGCGGCGCATTTTATGTTGAGCCGCTCTTCAATGGGCTTTGTCTGCTTTTGGCGATCGGGCTAGCCGGGTTCGCCGGTCGGCGACGTGTTGCCCTTCGGAAGAAAGAGGAGTTGGTCCAACGCGATCCGAAGCATCCGGCTCCAACCCGAGTAACAGAAGCTCCACGTCCACCTAATTAGCCGCAAAGTTTTATTACTGATCCACAAACCCAATTGAAAGCCACATGAATGCATCGTCCCCCCGCTCTTATTCTCTGATCCGGTTCGCCGCAGTCGGTCTCATCGTACTCGCACTCCCGGGTCTCTCGGTCCGTGCCGAAGATGACATTGTCGCAAAAGCAAAAGTCTATGTGCAGCAAGCGACTGCGCGTGCCGACAAATGGAACGGTCCCACCACGGGGCCTAAAGCTCTCGCCTCCAAAACTATCATTTGTGTCTCGTCCGATTCGCGTAATGGAGGTGTCAAAGGGGTCGCCGATGGGCTGGCGGAAGCTGCCAAAGCGATCGGTTGGAACTTTCGAGTGATCGACGGCCGTGGTGAAGTGGAAGGTCGAGGCCAGGCCTTGGGACAAGCGATAGCGCTCAAACCGCAAGGGATTGTAATTAACGGGTTCGATGC
>DASXBV010000099.1:0-5553 GCA_036491515.1 Chthoniobacterales bacterium | reverse complement strand
AACCTGGTCGAAAAGCCCATCAACCTGATGGAAAACCTCCACCGGGACGATTTCGTCGATGACTATCTCGCTATGGAAACGTGGATCAACGACAACATCCCGGTGCCCGGCGAGGTTTATCGCGAGTTTGCGAAATACCTCTACCAGCAAAACCTGCTGACCAAAAACCGGATGCATTTGGGCCGGTACATCGTCGATTTGCGCAAGATAACCTGCCCGCTGCTGAACCTGATGGCCCGTAAAGACGATCTCGTTCCGTGCTCCCAGACTGAGCCGCTGAACGACTTGGTCAGTTCCACCGACAAGGAAAAGATCATCTGGCCCGCCGGGCACATTGGACTCGCCGTCAGCGCCCGGGCTCAAAAAGAGCTGTGGCCGCGGGCCGTTGACTGGCTCGCCCAGCGCACCGATTGACGAAGAGCAGGTCGCCCGGGTGCATCGATTGGTTGTCGCGGACCGCCACGCGAATGATCGGGCCGGAGACCGCGGGGCGATGCCGACGATGTTGGCGCGGACCTGGCCATCCCGAAGAGCAACAGGTGTGGTCAGGAGCTAGTCCTTATTGTTCACGAAAAACTCGAGGACCCTCGGCACACGTCGCGCCCACGACCGTTCATTATGTTCCCCGTCCGGATCTTCGTAAACGACGAGGTCATTGTCGATTTTATAGGCATACTCTTGTTGAAGCAACTTGGCCATCTCACGGCCGCGCGCTGTGGCTCGCTCTTCGATTGACTCGTTATGAAGCCCTCCAGTCCGAACAAGACCCCAGTCGAGGTAGAGCTTTGGACGCCGCGAGGCAGCCGCCAGCGTCTCCTTTACAGCCTCAAGGAGTTGCGAATCATTGAGCACTCGATCCGGCAATGGTTTAATTAACGGGAACCTCTCGGCGTCATCCACTCCGACCCAAAATGACGGCGAAAGCGCGCCCGCATAGCCAAATACATCCGGTCTTCGGTTCGCTATATAAAAAGCCGCCAAACCGCCGTGCGAAGACCCCACGATCATCGTGGTCCTTGATTCCGGCAAGGTACGATAGGACCGGTCAACGAATGCTTTGATACTCTCCGCCACACATTGTACGTATGACCCCAACCCGCCACAATCGGGGCCGCTCCAATGCGCATGCGTATATTCCCGCGCGCGATTCACAGGATACATCGCGACGACAATCAATTCGCGGATCAATCGCCGTTCGTAAAGCGCACCAAGCGTTTTCGCAATGTCCCACGATCGATCGCCAATCGCCGGCTTAAAAAACGCCGTATGCCCGTCGTTCATGTAAAGCACCGGATACCGGCGATCGTTGTTATCGTAGTTTCGAGGCAAGAATAGATCGATTCTCCTCTCAGGATAGAGGGAACTCTCAGGTCGAAACGGCTCGTATATGTGAAAATATCCTGCGGTATGTCCCTGATCATAGACGGAGAAATTCCGATTGCTGTCGTCTCTGCTTTCGAACATGGCTTAGCAGTGCTTTGAAACTTCCTATGCGTCGGACGGGTTTTTTATCCTCGCAAGTTCCGCGACGACCTCGTTTCGTTCGAGAATTGCGGGCGCGTATTCAGGGCTTCGCTCGAGAACCTGCCCAAGGTTCGAAAGAGCCACAGTCAGGTAGTGCCTGCCCTTTTCCGTCCGCGAGAGATAGAGTTCAATTTGTGCCAGGTGCTTATACGCGGCGCCCCAGGCACAGAGGCTCTCAATTTGGTCCGTCTGATAGCCCGCCGCTGCTTCGAGCCAGGTTACGATCTTTTCCACATTCGCTAGCAAAAAAAGTGAATCTGCATGGTTCGGATCGTAGAATAAGCCGCGTTGAAATGTTAAAACGGCTTCCTTGAATTGGCGGGTCGCCGCCTCTCGGTCCGAGACATACAATTCAACTTGCGCCAAATGGACGTGTGCCATTCCTAACTCACAATAGGCATAGGTATAATCAGATTTAAGTTTGATCGCTCGGGTATACGCTGCTACGCCCTTTGTATAGGCAGCACGCGCCTCACGCGGCTGATCAGCAGAAAGGAGCTTATCTCCCTCCCAAAGCCACAGGTGCCCCCTGCGGAACCATGACTGTGAACAGCCGTCTGGGTATTTTTCTTCATAGCTTTTGTCTCCGTCTTCTTCATAAAATAGCTGTCTCGACCACGTTACGCCTGTTCTTCTGATTTGGGCCGGCGTCCCGGCGATCAGCGCGTTGCATACCAGACGTCCGGATTCGTCTATGATCGGTTCTCTGACAATCGTCCCATAACCTACAACGCAATTATCTCCTATCTGCGCACCTTTCATGAGTCGTGCGTTCGCTGTAAAAAACACATGCTTGCCGGTGACAATCCGTTTCGCGAGATTCACCCGCTCAAATGTGTCCAGCTTGAAAAGCGGATGACCGTCGCCGGTAGAAAAAACGACCATGGTGGAAATCATGCTGTCCTCGCCGATATCGATCGAGGTCTCCAGTTCGCTGCACGTAAGAACGGCACTTTGGATGGAGGTTTTATCGCCAATCCGAATGGAACAACCGTATCCCTCGAGAAATAATTCGGCACTCATAAGGACGTAAACCTTCGCGCCAATCTGCAAGGAATTGTCTGAGCCCTTGCAATCGATCATTGTTTTGGCAAAGCTGGCCGCCTCTCCGATGTAGACACTGTTTCTGTTCCCTCGAAAGTTCCCTGCCTCCCTATCACCGCGAATTTTGATCCTGCAATTTTTAAGTTTGGCGCCTTTGCGCAAAATAATGGCATTATTGTCGCCGTCTATTTCCAGTTGGAGGCCCGCGATTGTCACATCTGCCTCAACCTGAATCGTGTTCCCCTCTCCGCAAACGATTCCGTTGAAGTCGCTTATCGATGATCCCGGTCCAACGCGAAGCGCGGCCTGATTACCAATGATGGTACGGTAACTCTCTGCAAACAACTGATTCGAAACGGAGAATTCCCCATTGGATTTCTGTCCGATCATAGTATTCGTGCTCATCTCCTCGACTGCATATACCACAAATTCCAAGAAATTTTCTCCGGTTGTCGATTGCAGGTAAATTGTAGAGCCGGCGTCTTTCTGGTCGTGGCTCTTGTCTTGATGGCCATCGTTCCCGCTCCGGAAATTCGGGCCGCGGTCCTGGCCGCTTAAAATCTGCAAAGCCCGGAATTCGCTGAAGTGACACTCTGGAATGAAGGATGTTCAAAAAATTTTGAAATTTGATCTGGACACGGCATTGCTTCCTCCGCTAAAACTCGGTCGCTCCTAGCTACCTTCCTTAACCAAGAAAAGCACGAAAGATGGAGTCCATGATTCTTTTGCGAGGAATACGCGGCTTGAAATTTGCCTTGGCAGCCGGATTGACGCTACTGACTGTTGCCATCGGATTGTTGTGTATCTGTTCCCTTCCCGCTTTTGCGGCTGAGAATCCAAGTGAAACCAACCCTCCCTCCGCTGCACCCCCCCCACCATCTCGGTCGGATTCGTCGACGTCGGCTGCACCCTATCACCCCTTCGGTGGGGGAGCCCAATTCACCCCAGAACAAGGAAGGGAGTATTGGGATAGATACCTTACCGGCGACTGGTGGGGGTTGCGTACCCTCTTCCACAACCATGGTGTCGATTTTAACCTCGCTTACTTCAGTGAGATGGCCACGAATTTCAGTGGGGGTAAGGACAATTTCAGCGGCTATCCGAAAGGGTTTGGTCAGTCATGGGCTTATACGGATCAAGCCCTTTTCGGCATCGACCTGGACTTCGGAAAAATGATCGGGTGGGAAGGAGGCAGTTTCGAAGCCTATTTTACCAAGCGTACGGGAGACAATCTGAGCGCACAGGTCAATCCTAATACACTCCAACTTATTCAGGAAGTGTTCGGACGGGGACAAACCTGGCGGATCACCACCCTACGGTTCAAACAGACATTTTTTGACGACTTATTTGAATTTAAGCTGGGTTTGATGAATATGAGTCAGGAATTCGGAGGCTTTTACGCTTTCCCGTTTGAAAACCTGACGTTCACGTCAGGGATCACCGGAAACGTGGCGGGCTTTAGCATGTTCACCTGGCCGGTGAGTCAATGGGGGACGGACTTACAGTGGAACGTCAACAAGTGTTTGTCCTTGAGAATCGGCCTTTTTGCTTTCAACAACTATTGGATTTCGAACAATTATTACCTCCGGGTCGATAATCCAGGCGGGACCAGCGGAGCCGTTATTCCGTTCGAAATCGATTGGAACCCGACGCTGGATATTTGCGGAAAGGATCTACCGGGACAATGGGTGCTTGGAGCCTTCGGCAACACGAACCATTTAGAAACCTCCGGAGCCGCCAAAAGCGTCATAGCCGGTGCACCTGGTGCGCCCTTCCTGGGCTCCACGTTCACAGGGGATTACGGTGTTTATGGCAGTATTTGGCAACAGGTTACTGCGCCGGATCCGAAGCGTCCAAAGACTGGTTTGAGTGCCTTTGCAGGGAGTATTTGGTTAGGTCCTCAACCCGCATTTCAGGACTTTCAAGCGTTCACTGGACTCTACTACTGGGGCCCTTGGTCGAAGCGACCCTACGATTCCTGCGGTATAGCAACGGGTTATAACCGCGTTTCCGGCAGTGTGCGGAGTACCGAGAGGCAATTTACCAAAAGCCATCCTGGTTCCGGTTTCGGCGTACAATCCGACGAGTTTGTAGAGGAAATTTTCTACTCGTTCGATGTCTTCCGCGGGGCAAACGTTCAGCCTGATCTTCAGTACATTATCCATCCCGGCGGCTACAAGAGCGCCACGAACATATGGGTGTTCGGAATCCAACTAAGCGTGCCGCTGTAAGCCGGTTCTTAGCGCAGGAGCCAGGCGTCAGATTTATTCGGTTCTCCATTAGGGGGGCGGCGATCGGCTCATGAGCGGCATTTAGCAACCAGCATTCGGAATCTGATTCACGATAAGCGCGCACAGGCGTGGGCGGTGCGGAAAAAACTCAGGATCGGCGCCCTCTGAAAAGGAAAATACTTCATCTTACGCTTGTAGCCTGCGCGACAGTCTACGTTGGTCAGCTATCAATCCAGGCTCAAGGCGTGGCGCCCGGCGGTCCTGGCGGCAAGGCCGATTGGTTGCCTGCAAACAAAAGCGGCTTCGGCACGAGTCACACCACCTTGAGCAAGGTTTGGTTTACTCTGGAAGGCGGCCGCTTGAGCGAGGTCTACTATCCTCGCCTCGACACGCCGAGTGTCCGCAACCTCGACTTCATGATCACTGATGGGCAGAGCTTTGCGACACGGGCCCAGGACGCGTCCACCTCCACAACGCGCCTCGTCGGCCCCGGCCATGGCCGGCGAGATAACAAAGGCAATCCCAACAGCCTGACCTACCAAATTATCAATACCGACACGGCCAAGCGGTGGCGCCTGACCACCAGCTTCGTCACAGACCCTTCCCGACCCACGCTACTCATCGACGTGGAGTTTACCTCGTTGGACGGCCGGCCCTACCAAGTCTACGCCGTTTTCCAGCCACAGCTCGACAACCCGGCAGTGGGGGCCTCCACTGCCGGGTTGTCTACGCCGTTTTCCAGCCACAGCTCGAC
>DASXBV010000098.1:0-11655 GCA_036491515.1 Chthoniobacterales bacterium | reverse complement strand
GCACACCGAAAGAATAAGTGACAACTTCATGGCAAATTGAATTGCTTTTCTACGGGTAATGTCGTCGACAGAGCAAGCGCTTTTTGCATTTTGGACAACAAATCGTTCAAATTTTCGACAAAATCGGCAATCAGGAGCGCTCATTACGAAAAATTGCGACAGAGTCCAGCCTGCCGCGTTCACAAATCCTTAGAGATTTGCTCTGAACTCTCTAATCGTCCTCGTCGTCGTCCTCGTTCTCGTTCTCGTCCTCGATTTTTGGACGTCGCTAGGAATGCGGCCGCTCGGTTCTCTCGGTCGTCGTTTCATCGGACAGCAAACGCATTTTTGGGCTGCAACGGTCAAAGGAACGAGGACGAGGACGACGACGAGGACGAGGACGAGGACGATTAGAGAACTTAAGTGTGTGAGCGGAGGCCGCGGAATTCTCCGCCCTAATAGCGCCGGAGGATGGTGTCTTTGAGGAAGCGCAGATCGTCGACCGCCGGATAATCAAGGGTGAAATGGAGACCTCGGCTCTCGTTTCGCGCGAGTGCACTGTCGACGATCAGGCTGGCAACAGTGCAAAGATTCCGCAACTCGAGAAGGTCTGTAGTGAGCTTGAAATCCCAATAAAATTCCTGGATTTCACGCTGTAGATTGCGCAGCCGCGTACTTGCCCGGTGCAATCTTTTCGTCGTGCGAACGATTCCCACGTAGTCCCACATTAAGCGACGGATTTCGTCCCAATTGTGATAAATGACAACGACCTCATCGACATCTTGCGCGTGACCTGGCCGCCATTCGGGAAGATTAAATGCCTGATGATACTTGGCGTACTTGGGCTTCAAGAGTGCTTTTGAACAGCGGCCAGCCAAGACCAGCCCTTCGAGTAGCGAATTGCTCGCCAACCGATTCGCTCCATGCAATCCGGTGCATGCCACCTCGCCGACTGCAAAAAGGCCGCGAAGCGTCGTCGCTCCTTGCAGGTCAGTCTTAACTCCGCCGCATTGGTAGTGGGCTGCAGGAACGATCGGGATCGGCTGCCTGGTTATGTCGATCCCAAGGCTTATACAGGTTTCGTAAATGTTCGGGAACCGATCTTTCAAGAACGCGGCCGGCTTATGCGTAATGTCTATGTACATGCATTTGGCGCCGGTCCGTTTCATCTCTGCGTCGATTGCCCGCGCGACGACGTCGCGTGGCGCCAAGGCGGCTAGCTTGTGATACTTCGGCATGAACTCGCGCCCGGAAGCATCGACCAGTTTGCCGCCCTCTCCCCTCACCGCCTCGCTAATCAGGAACGATTTCAGTTCGGGATGATAGAGACATGTTGGATGGAACTGAATAAATTCCATGTTGGCCACTGCTGCTCCGGCGCGCCAAGCCATGGCAACTCCGTCGCCGGTCGCAATATCGGGGTTCGTCGTGTAAAGGTAGACCTTACCACAGCCACCCGTGGCGAGAATGATTCGATCGCTCCGAATCGTTTGGACAATTCCTGAGGCGTCATTGAGGACATAGACGCCAATCACGCGATCCTCGGTGGTATAGCCGAGCTTGCCCGTCGTGATCAGGTCAACGGCCATATGATTGTCGAGAATTTGGATGTTGCGTTGTTGCAGAACCGCGTCAAGCAAGCGCTGCTCGATCTCCCGGCCTGTGGTATCGTGATAATGGAGGACGCGCCTTTTGGAGTGTCCTCCTTCCTTACCCAGATCCAGTTCCCTTTGACCGTCCTCCAGTATCCTTTCGTCGAAATGAACTCCGATCCGCATGAGTTCTCGAACAGCGGCAGGCCCCTCGGTAACGATCGTTCGCACAGCCTCTTGATCACAAAGACCGGCTCCTGCCATCAAGGTATCTTCTATATGAAGGTCGAACGAGTCCTCAGCGCTGGTGACGCATGCGACCCCGCCTTGCGCCCAAGCCGTGTTTGAATCGGCCGGCCTCCGTTTGGTCACAGTCGCGACAGAGCCGTGTTCGGCGAGCTTTAGCGACAGGCTCAGGCCTGCGACGCCGCTACCGATCACAACAAAGTCAAACTGGCTCATTTAGTTTGTCGGCCTCGGGTTCGTCGAGAAGTCTCAGGATGCCGCGCAGCGGGATAGCAACCCACTTCGGACGATTATTCAGTTCGTACCGAAGCTCATAGAGTGCTTTGAGAATCAAGAAACTTTTTAACAGGAGCCTCAGGTCATCTTGATGCTGCGGGACGAAAACGGCGCCGCCGGCTTTTTCCAGGTAAGCTTTCAGGAACACCTGGCTAGCTCGGGTCGACCAGAGGTCCGCGTATGCTTCAAGGATAGTCTGGTCAACCGGCCGAATGGTCCTGGACTCGAGCAGTCCGTGATGGGCGGCATAGTTAAATGAGCGCAACATGCCGGCGACATCGATCAGTGCGCTACGTTTCAATCGACGTTCACCAATCGGTCTCGCCGGTTCTCCTTCGAAGTCGAGGATGACGAAATCTTTGCCGGTGAACAGAAGCTGACCCAAATGGTAATCTCCATGAATGCGAATCTTCTTGGCGTCAATCGGATCGCGAAGGAGGTAGTCATGACAGGCCCCCAACTCTTCCGCGCGCAACAGGACCTTATCCGCTAAGCTTCTTGGATCCTCTTCGAGAACGCTTCTACACCGGGTAAGCAGAGCCAAAGTTTGCTTCGTTTCACTTCGAATCGATTGGAAAATCGAGCGCTGGTGCTGCAGCGAAAAGGGTTCGGGTGCGAAATCGGGCGATTCCGTATCATGGGCTAAAGCGATATGCATCTCTGCGGTTCGCTCCCCTAGCAGGCGGACCGTCTCGAGGTGCACCCCTTCAATGATGCTTCGGAACGGTTCTGGAATTTCCTGCCAAATACCGATCAACGGCGGCTGCGGCAAATGAGGTTCGGCTAAAACCCGATCGAAATATCGACCGAGTCCACCCAGCGTATGAGACCACCCGTCCTGTTCGCTCGGCGTAAACGCCTGCAGCATAACGAGTGAGGCGGGGTCCTGCCGAGGCACGACGTATTGAATATCGCCCAGGTAGGTAGGTACATGCTGGAAGCCGCACTTGTCGCTGAGCTGTTTGGTTAATTCCAGATCCGGATTGATCCCTTCTTCCAGCTTCCTGAATAGCTTCAGGTAAAACCTGTCATCGTAAATGATGGAGCTATTGCTCTGTTCCACCTTCAATATTCGGCATACCTGCGGCGGGCCGCTCTTAAGGGCTTCCGCTAAAAGCGTGGACTTGGTCGGAATCAGCCGTCCCAGCCTGCCAGCCAGCGCGCGCCCCTCCGCAACTATATCCAATAAGGTTCGTTGAAAAGCTTGCGAACTTGTGGCGTCAACCATCAGATCGCCGTCTTGGCCGATACGGGCGATAACCGTGGCCGGGTACTCCACTTCGATCGTGCGAGCTTCATCGCCGGAGACGACGCGAACAGGCAAGGCGTACAGATCTCGGGGACCCTCTGCATAATTAAAACCAATGATCAAGAGGTGACCGAGGCCCTCGCCCGGAAAGTTGACCAGGTCGAGCAAGTTCACGTTCAAAACCGGACGCGCCTTGCTTCTGAACCAGCGGCAATTCCTGATGTAGGCTGCCAGTTCTCGATCGACAAAACGGGATCCGGTCGGGGTGAACCACCAGGCAGGGTCACCGGTGAAACTCGTGAGGGGTAAGGCCCGCTCCCCATCGGCGACGCCGGTGACTTCCGGGGGCGTAAGAAGGAGCCAATATGTGGTATGAGCAGCCAGGGTGATGGGATAGGGGCCGTCCCGGATCACCGGGAACCGACCATGACCAAATGTGTCTTCGGGCACCCACCCAATCCAATTCTGGAGGTCTAAATCGACCGCTTGCGAAAACCGCGACAGATTCACCACGACCAGGACTGTTTGTTTGTCGTAGGTACGCGTAAATGCGAGCACTTTAGGGTTGGACGGTGTCAGCAAGTGAAAATCCCCGTGACCAAATGCCGGGAAGCGTTTGCGAATCGCGATCACTCGACGCATCCACCACAGGAACGAGGACAAGTTCATTTCCTGAACTTCCACATTGATTGTCTCATAGTGGAATTCGGGATCGATATTGACCGGTAAATACAGCGAATGTGGATGAGCGCGGGAAAAGCCCGAGTTTTTGTCGGCGCTCCACTGCATCGGTGTACGGACGCCGTTACGGTCGCCCAGATAAATATTATCGCCCATTCCAATCTCGTCGCCGTAATAGAGAATTGGGCTCCCTGGCAACGAGAACAACATGGAATGAATCAACTCAAGCTTTCTTCGATTATTACCTAATAAAGGAGCCAGCCGCCTGCGAATTCCGAGATTGATGCGCGAGCGAGAATCCCGCGCATAAACCCGGTACATGTAGTCGCGTTCTTCCTCCGTGACCATCTCGAGAGTTAGCTCGTCATGGTTGCGCAGGAAGATCGCCCACTGGCAATTATCGGGGATGGCGGGAGTTTGTTCGAGTATATCGACGATGGGATAACGGTCCTCCATATGAAGCGCCATGAACATCCGCGGCATCAGAGGGAAATGGAACGCCATATGGCATTCGTTCCCTTTGCCGAAATATGCGACCGCGTCCTCGGGCCATTGATTCGCCTCCGCCAGAAGCATTCGGTCGCTGTATTTTGCGTCGATGCGTGCTCGTAATTCCTGCAAGATTCGATGGGTCTCCACGAGATTCTCGCAGCTGGTCCCTTCCCTTTCGATAAGGTAGGGGACCGCGTCAAGCCGAAGACCATCGACACCGAGATCGAGCCAGAAATCGAGGATCTTGAACGCTGCGGCTTTGACCTCAGGATTGTCGTAATTCAGATCGGGTTGATGAGAAAAGAACCGGTGCCAGAAATAAGCTTCGGCAATCGGATCGTAGGTCCAATTGCTAACCTCGTAGTCTTTAAAGATGATCCGCGCTTCCTTGTATTTCTTAGGGTCATGGGACCATACATAGTAATCACGCCACGGGTCTCCCGGCGCTGCTCGGCGAGATTTTTGAAACCAGACATGCTGATCGCTGGTGTGGTTCAATACCAGCTCGGTGATCACGCGCAGTCCACTCTCGTGAGCAGCATCCAAAAATCTTTGAAAATCATCCAACGTCCCGTAGGAAGGGTTTACCGTGAAATAGTCGGCGATATCGTACCCATCGTCCTTGAGGGGTGACGGATAGAACGGCAGAAGCCAGACCGCCGTCACCCCAAGATTTTTAAAATAGTCCAGCTTGCTCAGCAGTCCCTGAAAATCTCCGATGCCGTCATTATTCGCATCGCAAAAGGTCTTGATGTGCAATTGATAAATAATGGCTTCTTTGAACCAGAGCGGTGTTGGAGGCTTGGCTACTTCAGAGGTCTTGTCCTCGGTTGTTTGAATTTGCATAGGTGAACTTGAGTTCGGAGTTTGGGGTTGGGAGTCTCGAGTTCGGCGTTCGCCGCTATTATCAGGGGAACAGCCCGCGATCCCGGCGAGCCTTGACTACCCGCTCGACTCCAATAGCAAGAGCAGCCAGACGATGAGAGATTTTTTCCTCTTTAGCTCGCTTGATCACCGCGGTAAAGGATTGCTCCAGGACCCGAAAAAGACGATCGACGACCTCCGTTTCGTTCCAGAAGAGACTTTGGATGCCCTGGACCCATTCAAAGTAAGAGACGATCACTCCACCCGCGTTGCAGAGGATGTCCGGAATTACAAAGATTTCGCCCCAACGTTCGGACAATATCTTATCGGCGTCGACGGTGGTCGGTCCATTCGCGCCTTCCGCCAGGATCCTGCACCGAATTTTCCCGGCGTTCTTTCCATGAATTACTCCACTGACCGCTGCTGGTAACAGGACATCGCAACGCGAGGTTAACAGATCGTCGGGCGGGATGGACTCAGCCCCTGGGAACCCGGCCAGTTCTCCGTGGTGCAAAACATATTTTTCGGCGGCACGTACATCGATCCCATGTTCATTGTAATAAGCACCTGAGATATCGCTGATGCCGATGATTTTCATTCCATTCTTGTAGGCCAGGCCGTGCGCTGCGACCGCTCCAACGTTACCAAAACCCAGGATTACCGCAGTCCCGTTATGCAGTTTCATTTTCAAGACGTGCGCCGCGCGTTCGACGAGATAGACGACCCCGCGTCCGGTCGATTCCCTTCGTCCATAGATTCCTCCGACGCTGACTGGTTTGCCAGTGACGATTTCTGGAACGGAGTGCCCAATATAGGCCGAGTAAGTATCCATGAACCAAGCCATCACCGCCTCATTGGTCCCCATGTCAGGCCCCATGATGTCGGTGTGCGGGCCGATAAAAGGGATCAATTCCTGCATATAGCGCCTGGACACCCGCTCGAGCTCTCCTCCAGAAAGCTTCCGCGGATCGATATACACGCCGCCTTTAGCGCCGCCGTACGGTAAGCCGGCGAGCGCACACTTCCAACTCATCCACATCGCCAATGCGGCGACCTCACCTATCGTGACCGTGGGACCAAAACGAGTACCTCCTTTGGTCGGGCCCATGGCCAGCGTGTGCTGGACCCGGTAACCCTGGAAAACCCGCATCGAGCCGTCATCCATTCGGACCGGCACCGTCACCGCGATCGATCGTTTCGGATACATTAAACGATCGCGCAAATCGTTTTGGATCTGCAGGTGTTCTGCAATCAGACGGAACTGATCGCATGCCATTTGAAAGGTTGGATCAGAGTAAATGTGCTGCATTACAGTCGGGGCCGCTGCTTTTGATCTAGGTTAAGCTACTTGAAGATGGTTAGTAAAAGGGAACGCCAGTTTTACGATGTCCTTCATTTTCCGGATACGCAAGACGAACGTAGTGGCTGGTGGTAGGGACGCGCTCCTGATGGGCGGTACCTGCTTAGCGCGGTATTGGGTACTCCGCCAATCGTCCTCGTCGTCGTCCTTCGTTCTCGACTTCTTTGGACGCGGGAAAACTGGCCGATTGCCAACAACGTTCAAAGATCGAGAACGAGAACGAGACGACGAGGACGATTGGAAGGTGCCAATAGCGCGCTAAGCACATACGATGGGAGCGCGTCCCTTCCACCACAATTCCTTGCGGGGGCGAGCGGATCGAATAAAGATGCGGGCGCACAACCACGACGCCGATGCCAGCAAAAACAGCAGCACCCAAAACAGACCAGTCATCGGGTAGCCCAGCTTTTTCTGTGGCAACCGGAATCATGCTGAGCCGACTCGCCGGCTTAATACGGGAACGCGTTTTGGCGCATTATCTCGGCATTTTACCCGCAGCAGACGCCTTTCGGGCGGCCCTGAGGATTCCAAACTTTCTCCAGAATCTTTTTGGCGAGGGCGTTCTGTCCGCTTCGTTTATACCAGTTTACGCGCGCCTTTTGGTTGCTACGGACGAAACGGATGCAAATGAGGTGGCAAGTGTCATCGGGTCACTTCTGGCTGTGCTGACGTCGGCGCTGGTGGCGCTCGGAATTCTTAGCGCTCCGCTTTTAATCGATGCGATCGCGCCCGGATTTACCGGTGAAACGCGGCGACTGACCATCACGCTCGTGCAAATCCTCTTTCCGGGGGTCGGCGTGTTGGTGATGTCCGCGTGGTGTCTCGGCATTCTCAACAGCCACGGCAGGTTCTTACTTTCCTATTCCGCGCCTGTGTTGTGGAACTTATTCATCATCGCCGGCCTGTTCACCTTTGGTCGCACAAAATCTCTGTCGATGCTCGCAGTCTATACCGCGTGGTGTTCGGTGCTTGGCAGCCTCGCTCAACTATTGGTGCAGGTTCCAACGGTGTTACGGTTGGCTCGGCGGCTTCGGTTTTCACTCGACATTGCCTCAAGGCATGTGCGCGATGTTCTCACAAACTTCGTTCCGGTGTTCCTCAGCCGCGGAGTCGTGCAGCTGAGTGCCTACATCGACAACCTGCTGGCAAGTCTGCTGCCGTCGGGCTCCGTCGCCCTGCTGACTTACGCGCAAACGATTGGCCTGCTGCCGATAAGCTTATTTGGAATGTCGATCTCCGCAGCGGAGCTACCGGCCATGTCGCGCGCTCTTGCAGGCGGCGAGAAGGAAGTAAGGTTCGAGCTCGCGAAACGACTAGCCGCGGCAATGCGACGCATGGCGTTCCTGGTCGTCCCTGCTGCCATGAGTTTCTTTGCTTTTGGCGATACCCTTGCCGGGCTGCTCTATCAGACGGGTCGATTCACGCACGTCGACACTATCTACGTTTGGGCCCTCCTGATGGGCTCGGGCGTCGGGTTGGTCGCCTCCACCTCTGGCCGGCTTTGTTCTTCGGCGTTCTACGCGCTACGTGACACCCGCACGCCTCTTAGGTTTGCCGTTGTTCGGGTCCTGTTGACGCTCGTTCTTGGTTATCTGTCCGCGTTTCCCCTCCCGAAGCTTTTGCACCTGGATCCAAGATGGGGATTGGCAGGATTGCCTGCATCGGCCGGCGTCGCCGGCTGGATCGAGTATTTGTTGCTCCGAGGTTCCTTGCGGAGGCGCGTCGGGACCTTTTCGATTCCCGGCACGCTTATCGTAAGCCTCTGGGGTTCAGCCGCTTCCTCCGCCGCTCTCGCCTACCCGCTGAAGCTCTGGATGAGCGGGCATCCATTGATCGCCGGAATCGTGATTCTACCCTTCTACGGATCGCTTTACGTCGGAGCGACCCTGTTACTGCGAATTAAGGAAGCAAACGTCATTGTGGCGCGATTGTGGCGCTGGAAATGAAAATCGCAATTTCTCGCATCCAACCTTGCGCCAGGGATCGTTTCCAGTTAACCGAGAACAGACCCGCATGGCAGAAAAAGACGGAAAGCGCCCTGAGAAACGTTGGCACGAAGTACTCGATGCGCCGGGAGGACAACCTCGCGCATCTTATTCCGTCCTTATTGGTGAGCTGGAACTAGCGACCTCTGCAGACCTGCGGGAACTGGAGGAACGGTTAGATGCGACGATGCGAGAACTGGGAATCGCGTTCGAAGTGCCCTCCGGCAATCACCATAACACGTGGTTCTGTGACCTGTTGCCGCAGATCTTTTCGAGCGAAGAATGGAACCAAATCGTGCGCGGGTTCCAGCAAAGGTTTAAAGCGTTCGACCTCTTTCTGGAGGACGTGTACGGGAAGCGGGAAATTCTAAGACAAAGTGTTATCCCTATCCCGGTCGTCCTTGGGAGTCCGAACTACCAAAGGAGCGCCGCCGGCCTCCAGCCTGCCAGCGGTCATTTCCTGCATCTTAGCGGGCTTTGCATCTGCCGGGACGCCTCCGGGCGCTTATTGGTCAAGAATCACTACCTTAGTCACGCCTCGGGCCTTTCTTATATGATCCAGAACCGCCGGCTGCTGGCGCGCGTTCTGCCGGAGCTGTTTCAGAGCCAACCGGTGGAATCGATCGCCGATATTCCGACCGACATTCTTCTTAGATTGCGAGCAGTCGCTGAGCGGCCAGGGCCTTCCGTGGTCCTGCTTACTCCTGGAGTAGAGAGCGCCGTTTATTCGGAACACGGATTCCTCGCAAGGAGAATGGGGATTCCACTTGTAGAAGGCGGAGATCTAGTAGTCTTGGATGACGGGCTTTTTCTGAGAACAGTCTCGGGCCTCGAGCGGGTCGATGTTGTCTATTCTCGGCTCGCGGATCCCTGGCTGGACCCTTTAGTATTCAAGCGAGAAAGTCACCTCGGGATTCCGGGTCTCGTCCACTGTATTCGAAGGGGGACCGTATCGATCGTGAACAGTATCGGATCCCAGCTAGCCGATGATCGCAGTCTGATTCATTTTTCCAACGCGATCATCCGTTTCTACCTTGGGGAATCGCCTATTTTACCCGCATTGCAAACCTACTGGATGGGAGATTTGGACCAGCGGGAGATGGTCTTTGAACAACCGGACCGTTTCCAGCTGCGGACTTTAACCGGAGAACGTTTCTTACTGTTCACCGGTGACGAAAAATCCTCGAACGAGATCCGGACGGAGATACGCCGTGCACCGCACCTGTTCGTTGCCCAGCCAATGGACGATTGCGCGGAGACGCTTTGCTTCTCTCAAGGAAAGAAAACCACCCGACTACAAGATCATATCGTGTACGGTATTCGCGACGGTGATCGTCTTGATGTTTTTCCCGGTGCGCTCACGCGCGTTTCCGCTACAGAGCATGGCCGGACCGAATCGCAGCATGGCGGCGGCGGCAAAGATACGTGGGTACTCCAGGACGTGTCGATTACCTCTGCCGCGATCGAGCCGTATAAACGACCGAAAATCTTATCTGCCAGGCCGGTCACCAGCCGAGTTGCCGAAGGTTTTTACTGGCTGGGCCGTTACCTTGAGCGCGCGATGAATATATCGAGGATGATCCAGGTGATTGAAACGATCGAAATGGAAGAGCTAACGTCGGCGGAAAGGAGGCTCTATCGACCGGTCTGGAACCGGCTCCTCCCGCCCCTGGAGCATGCCGGCAAAAAAGGGCGACGCAGCATGGCCAGTCCGATCGAGCGGTACCGTCTCATGCTCGACTCCAGCGGGACGGGATCGGTTATTTCGATAGTAAAAAAAGGCATGCGCAATGCCGATTCGTTACGAGAAGCAATCAGCCCTGAAGCATGGACGGCGCTGGCCACGCTCCGCGGCTTTTTCCTGCGGAGCCGTTTTCGTCTGGAAGCTACTGACCAAGAGGCCCGCAGGACAACGCGGCGCCTTTCAGATGCGGCGGTGGCCGTCATTCCCCAATTCTTTGCAACTGCCCAATTATCGATGCTTGCAGATGATGGCTGGCGATTCAGTGAACTGGGTCAATACGTCGAAAGAGCCATTACGACTGCAAATGCGACGAGAAGCGTGGCTCAGTCAATTCTCAAACGGCTGAACCCGTTGCACTCGATCGAGATCGAGTTGTCTGCATTTCTGCGTCTGCTGGGTTCGCGGGACGCTTATCGGCGGATTTATCAGACGAGATCGGAACCTCCCCAGGTCCTGGAATTTCTTTGGCAAAACGCCGAAATGCCCCGATCGGTCACTTACACGCTCCGGCGATGCGCCGAGCTTCTGCAAGCATCGCTCCCAAACACTTCTCCGACCGCGCAGAAAGCTCAGTCATTTCTCGACGAACTGCTCAGAACGATTCGTCGAGTGGATTGGTACAATTTTTTTGTCAACAATGATGAAATGGATTTCCGGTTGCTGCGTGATCAAGAGTTGCTCGCACTGTTGGATGAGTTGCTCTCCGAGACCCAAGGCGTGCACTACTCGATAACTGACAATTTTCTGAGCCATCAGAGCGTCATTTCGGATCCTGAGCCGACGCTGTTCTGAGGACGTTCGGCGTTCGCGGCGCGCGCCGCGCTGATAGGGTCACTCTCCCGCGTGACCGACGTTTCACGTTCATGAAACGTGAACACGCGCACAAAAAGGCGGGAAAGAGGGATAAGGGCTTCGGGGGTTCGGCGTTCAGCGTTCGGCGGCGTTCAACGTTCAGCGTTCACGAGAGAGCGAACGGTGAACGATGAACGGCTAACCTCGAACGCCTATGGTGTGCTACACTATTTAACGAATTGTTCCCACTCCCCATGAGCAAGCCAACTCGGTCTCTTGAATTCTGTCGTCGTGCGTTGGAACAACGTGAGGACTTTTGGGCGGAGCAAGCCGAGGCGATTCATTGGCAGAAGCAGTTCAATCAGGTGTGTGATTTCAGCAAGCCGCCTTTCGCG
>DASXBV010000097.1:0-2591 GCA_036491515.1 Chthoniobacterales bacterium | reverse complement strand
GTAGGCGCGCTATGGGCCGACCAGCAAAATTGGACTCGCAAATCGATCCTTAATGTGGCGCGGATGGGCAAGTTTTCCGCCGACCGGTCAATCGACGATTATTGTGAGCGGATCTGGAACGTCAAACCGGTCCACGTCCATGTCGGCTGATTGATAATCTCAAACCTTGATTTTGCTGAAAAACCTCCCTTCGATTAGAAACTTGGAGGGGCGCTGCTTGCAGCGCCTGGAGGCGTCTGAGACGCCTCTGGGAGCCGCAAGCGACTCCCCTCCATTGCAATCCCGCCAAAGTAGGTTTTTCACCGGAATCAAACCTTAAGCGACAGCTAGCTCACTTGGAGGTAACAGCTAATGTTTAGCCGCGTGTGGCCCGGCCACCCTTATCCGCTCGGAGCAACCTGGGACGGCATCGGGGTGAACTTTGCTTTGTACTCCGAAAACGCTACCAAGGTGGAGCTTTGTCTTTTTGACTCAGCGGAAGCACGAGCCGAATCGGTTCGGATCGCCTTGCCTTCGGTAACCAGCCAGGTCTGGCACTGCTACTTGCCGGACGCCAAGCCCGGCCAACTGTACGGATATCGCGTCCATGGACCTGATGCGCCGCACGAAGGGTACCGATTCAATGCCCACAAGGTTGTCCTGGATCCCTATGCGAAGGGAATTGGCCGCAACTTGCATTGGGACGATGCCGTTTACGGATACCCGCGTGGCGCGGAAAATGCCCTTGGTTTCGACGCGCGAGACAGCGCTCCTTTTGCGCCGCTGGCCTGTGTCATCGAGACAGCCTTCTCCTGGGGTGACGACCATCCACTCCGAATACCGTGTGAGGATACCGTGGTTTATGAGACCCATGTGAAAGGCTTTACGAAGCGACACCCGGACGTGCCGGAAGAGCTGCGAGGCACCTATGCCGGGCTTGCCTCGCCGGCGGCTATTCAGTACCTCCGCGATTTGGGGGTAACGGCTGTCGAACTGCTACCCATCCACTACCATATCGACGAACACTTTTTGATTGAGAAAGGACTGGTTAACTATTGGGGATACAATACGCTTGGTTACTTTGCGCCCGATCCGCGTTATGCGGCCAACGGCGCGCAGAGGTCGGCACAGGAGTTTAAGTCGATGGTCCGCACCCTGCATGCCGAAGGCTTCGAGGTGATTCTCGATGTCGTTTACAACCACACCGCGGAGGCTGACCACCGAGGCCCGACGTTGTCCATGCGGGGCATTGACAACGTAGCCTATTACCGTCTGGCCGAAGATCGCAGTCGTTATGTTGATTTTACCGGCTGCGGCAACAGCCTCAATGTGGATAACCCGCACGTTCTTCAGCTCATCATGGATAGCCTGCGCTACTGGCTCCTGGAGATGCACGTCGATGGATTCCGATTCGACCTCGCCAGCGCACTTGCCCGCGAGTGTTGGGAAATGGATCGCTTGGCCGCGTTCTTTGACATCATTCACCAGGATCCTGTAATCTCGCAAACCAAGTTGATTGCCGAACCTTGGGATCTTGGCCCGGGCGGTTACCAGGTGGGCAATTTCCCCGTGCTGTGGACCGAGTGGAACGGCAAGTACCGCGATTGCGTCCGCCGTTTTTGGAAAGGCGATGGTGATACGGTTGGAGAACTAGCCAGCCGCTTATCGGGAAGCAGCGATCTCTACGCGCACAACGGTCGTCGCCCGAGTGCGAGTTTAAATTTCGTAACTTGCCACGACGGTTTCACTCTCCGCGATCTGGTCAGCTACGAGCGCAAACACAACGAAGCGAACCGCGAAGAAAACCGCGACGGCAACAATAACAACATGAGTTGGAATTGCGGGGCCGAAGGTCCAACCAGCGATCAGGCCATAAACCAGCTCCGCCAGCGGCAACACCGCAATTTCCTGACGACGCTGTTCCTCTCTCAGGGCGTACCCATGCTCCTGGCGGGCGACGAGGTGGCTCACACCCAGGAAGGGAACAACAATGGCTACTGTCAGGATTCACCGCTGTCGTGGATCAACTGGGAGCTTTCAGAAGAGCAGCGTGAATTGCTCGATTTTGTCCGTCGGCTCATCCATTTGCGCCGAGAGAATCCAGTCTTTCGGCGGCACCATTTCTTCCAGGGAAGGCCCATTCACGGTTTTGAGATCAAAGATCTTTACTGGCTTACGCCTCACGGAACCGAGATGGGAGACTCGAGCTTCCTCCAATCGCACAAATGAAATCAAACCCATGAACATAACTTCCCTCGGCGAAGCTCGATTACCTTCACCTCTGCGACACGCGGTCAGTGACCAGGCTCGAATCCCAGCCGATATCGTACGCGATCCGACTGCACCCGCGCGGGATGAAGTGCTGTTTGAGCTCGCCGGGCCGCGAGACAAATTGTTTTTTGACCCGATGCGGACACGTGCCGGCATCGTGACCTGCGGTGGCTTATGTCCGGGGCTGAACAACGTGATCCGCGCGCTCTTTTTTGAACTCCATCATACCTACGGAGTTGCGGAAGTTCTTGGGTTTCGAGGCGGTTATCAAGGTCTTGATCCGGCGCGCGGTGCGGAGCCGGCAATTCTCACGCCTGCATTTGTTGATCAAATTCACCACC
>DASXBV010000096.1:0-3668 GCA_036491515.1 Chthoniobacterales bacterium | reverse complement strand
CAGGATTTTCATGATTTCCTCTCTTTGAAGTGAATTTCCGACTGGCTCCGAAGCGTCTGCGCGGCCTGTTCAGGCGTAAGGTCGCGCTGGGCTTCAGCGAGCATCTCATAGCCAACCATGAATTTCTTCACCGTTGCTGAGCGCAGCAGCGGCGGATAGTAATGCGCGTGCAATTGCCAGTGCCCGAATTCACCAACACCGGTCGGTGCGCCGTGCCAGCCCATGGAGTAAGGAAAAGATACTTCAAAGAGGTTGTCGTATGGGGTCAGAAGACGCTTGAGAATTTCTCCCAGACTTGTTCTTTCCGCGTCGAGTAAGTCCGGCAACCGCAACACATGCCGCCGTGGGACTAGCAGTATCTCATAGGGCCAAGTTGCCCAGTAGGGTAGGAGCGCCACCCAATCATCATTTTGCACGACTATGCGTTCGTTTTGTTCCATTTCCAGCTTCAGATACTCAAGAAGCAGTAGCGATCCATGCTGGCGCACGTGCGCAAGCTGCTGTCGATCTTCCTTTGCCGGTTCGTTGGGAATGAAGTCGCTGGCCCAGACCTGTCCATGCGGATGCGGATTGGAGCAGCCCATTACGTCGCCCTTATTCTCGAACACCTGAATCCAGCGGTAATCCTTGCCCAGTTCTTCAGTCTGCTCTGCCCACACCTCCACAACTCCTCGAATGGCTTCCACCGGCATTTCAGGCAGCGTCCAGTCATGCCGCGGTGAAAAGCAGATCACTCGGCACGTACCGGAAACAGGTTCGCCGCGCAAAAGGCCGCCGCTATCGGGAGAGTCCGAACGCGCTCCGTTCGGCAGCATCGCAGCGAAATCGTTCGTGAAAACGTAGGTGGCGGTGTATTGGGGGTTTTTCGCGCCACCGGCGCGCTCGTTGCCAGGGCAAAGATAACACTTCGGGTCGTACGCGGGGCGTTCGTCGAGCGCGGCCCTCTCCTCTCGACCCTGCCAGGGGCGCTGGGTGCGATGAGGAGAGACGAGGATCCAGTCGCCTGTCAGAGCGTTGTACCGGCGGTGGGGATGCTGATTTTGGTTCATGATTGCAGGGCTTTTTCCATCGTCTAACTGTCGTGATTAGAACCCGAGTTTCTCTTAACTAAACGGGCGCCTTGCGAAGCTTTTGTGATAAGCGCTGTGCAGGTCGCCCCCGTTTTCTGGCGGTAGGCCTCAGAAACGCTGCTCAAGATTTGTTGCGCTTTGTCTTTCTCGACCAACCAGATTGTTGCACCGCCAAAACCGCCACCGGTAAGGCGTGCTCCAAGGACGCCTTGCGTCGCACTTGCGATTTCCACGAGTGCATCCAGAAACGAAGTGCTATTTCCGAAATTACGCCTCGAACTTTCGTGCGATTGAAACATCAGTTCGCCGAATTTCTGCATCTGGCCACTCTCCAACGCCGCCACACCGGCCACTACGCGCTCGTTCTCGCCGGTAATGTGCAAGGCTCGGGCACGAATCAACGGATCCAATGGTGCAGCCAATATCGCTTCGGAGGTTGCGTCTCGCAGCGCCTTTACGCCGAGCGCTGAAGCCGCAGCCTGACATTGACTGCGGCGCTCGTTGTACTCGCCTCCGGTCAATTTATGAGGAACACCCGAATCTACCAAAAGCAGCGCAACATCAGGCGCAAGCGGCACTGTTCGCGCACTAATCGCGCGAAAATCCAAGAGGATAACTTCATCCTCTTTGCCAAACACCGAAGAGGCTTGGTCTAAGAGACCACAGCGGACACCCACAAATTCGTTCTCGGCCTTCTGACAGAGTTGAGCGAGAGCCATCGGTTCAATGCTTAAGCTGAAGAGTTCCAGCGCAGCCACCGCTGTCGCCACCTCAAAGGCCGCAGAGCTAGAGAGACCGGATCCGGGCGGCAGGTTGCCGCTTACTCGGAGCCGCAAGCCGCCAATTTCGAATCCTGCTTCGCGCAAAATTTTTACTACCCCGATCGGATAATTGGCCCATGGCTCCTCTTCGAGCCGTTGCAGGTTCTTTAGCGAGGCGCTGGCCGCGCGCCCGTTGGTCTCCGAACTAACCTCGATCACATCGGGCCCGATCTTTTCGGCGCGGACGGTAACTCCAAGATGAATTGCAGCCGCTAACGCCAGTCCTTCATTGTAATCCGTATGATTCCCCAATAACTCAACGCGGCCTGGAGCAAAAGCAACGACAGTTTCTTCCATCTCGAATTATCTTTCTGCTCAAGCGCCTAATTTTTGTCAGAGGATTCAACAGACAGAAACTCTTTCCTAATAATGTAGAATGAATTCGTCTAACGTTTCACTAACGACAATCAACGCAAGACTTTGCTCATGTGAAGGCGAATTCCATCTATTTAACGGCACCCAATGTCAGACCCGAGATGAATTGGCGTTGCAGTAGAAAGAACATCGCCACGGGCGGCAATGCGGCAATGATGGATCCAGCCGATATTAACTGCCACGATGCGACCCATTCGCCTCTCAGGGCCGAGAGTCCTGTGGTCACAGGCTTAACCGCGTCGCTCTGAACCATGACTAAAGCCCAAAAATAGTCATTCCAGATAAAGGTAAATATTAAAACCGCCAACGCCGCCAGCGCCGGCCGCATCAGAGGCAGGATAATGCTCCAAAAGATTCGAAATTCGCTGGCACCTTCGACGCGCGCCGACTCCATCAAAGCGTCGGGGAGCGTCGAGATGAAATTCCGCATAAACAGCGCACAGAAACCTGTCTGGAACGCGAGATGGAAAAATATCAACGCCCAGAAGGTGTCGTAAAGCCCCATTCGCACTGCCATATTCCGGACCGGCACCATCAGGATCTGGAAGGGCACAAAGTTGCCGCCGACGAACATACAGAACAACAACAAATTGCCTCGAAACCGATATTTAGCCAGTGCGAAGCCGGCGAGGGTCGCCAAAGCAATTGCCCCGGCAACAGCCGGCAAAGTAATGATCACCGTGTTCAGCATGTAGCGGGCCATCGGCGTCTGCTGGAACACTTCAGCGTAGTTAGAAAATTTCCATTCTTTCGGCATTCCCCAATAATTGCCTACGTTGAAATCTTCAAGTGACCGGAGCGATGTCAACATCACCGCCAACAATGGCAAGAGCCAGCAAATCAGAGCGATGATAATCGCCGCATAGTAGGCGTAGCGCTTTGGCGCGCTCGCGTCTTGGATAGGTGCAGGAAACATTAGCGTCTTTCCTCGCGGATCATATGTCTCAGGAAGAATGCAATAAACACTGACATGATGAGAAACAGCACAACTGCAATAGCGGCGCCGTAACCCATACGGAAGTTCGTGATCGATTGCTGGAACATGAAGTAAGCCAGGATCGACGAACTGCCGAACGGACCGCCGTCCGTCATGACCTGCACGAGGTCAAACGAACGCAGCGCACCAATAATGGTGACGACGACCGCGATAAAAGTTGCGGGCCTTAGTTGCGGGATGATCACGTGCCAGAGCAATCTCAGCCCGCGCGCTCCATCGATTCGCGCCGCCTCGATCTGTTCCGGATCGACCGCCGTAAGACCAGTCAGATAGAGGATCATACAGTACGCAATTTGCGGCCAAAGCCCGGCGGCAATGATCGAAGGGGTTACCAGGTGCTCATCTGAAAGAGGAGAAACTGATGGGATTCCAAATATTCCAAAAATCGTATTCAAAAGACCATGG
>DASXBV010000095.1:0-2886 GCA_036491515.1 Chthoniobacterales bacterium | reverse complement strand
GTATTGGCGGCATCGTCTTCCGGGAAGATGCCCGGAAGGTTCCGCTTTCCCGTTTCCGTTTGCATTGCGGCGAGCGTTTTCGGTACGAATACGACTTCACGGCCGACTGGAAGTTGGACGTTCGGCTGGAGCGGGTTTTGCCCTTTGATCCGAAGCGCGCTCTTCCATCATGCATCGGCGGAAGCCGAGCGGCGCCGCCCGAAGACTGTGCGGGGACCTTGGATTACCTCAAGCGGCTGGATTGGCACAGAAGCCACCTCCCTCTCGAGGAGTTGAACCTCATGGCGCAGCCGTGCAGCGGTTTCTCGATTCCGATGGTAACCGTCAGGCTATCGGCGATCTGGACGAATTGCGCGAAGCTATCGATCGCGTGGAAGCCTACCAGGATTTCCAGCCAGAGCGCTTCGACCGGCGTGCACTCAACCGTCAATTGCGCCTGTTGGCCCAAGATCGTGAGGTGCGGCGATGATCTGCAAGATTCAAGTGGTTACCCTCGGCGAAGACGACCACCAAGAGACGCGCGAGATCGCATGCCTGCAGCGAACCGATTTAAACCCGGAGGCGCTGGGCCTGACCTTGGCAGAGGGCAAAAAATGATCCTAAAAGACCTTCAGCAGATCCTTGTCGAAGGTCAGGTGGCGAGCCTTCTATTGCCAAGGCTGCCTTGTCCTGAGTGCCGCCTGCCGGGCTTCCACGGGGAGAATTGCGTTTGTGTTACTTCGACATCTTCGGTTTTTTTCTGATCCGCCGCTTCTTTTTTTGGTTCTGCACTCATGTTAGTTACTTTGCTTGTTTTGCAATTACGCGATATAAGGCTGTCCGAATTAATTCTTTATAAGTCCGTGCCGAATTCCCGTTGGCAAGGGTCTCGAATAAATAGCTGAGACGTAATCCATCTGAGGCTAATGAACAAACGATTTACCGGTTCAGAATCGCACTCGTGCAAGTCCTCCATAGGTTGCCGCGACGCTGAATAAGCTACAAGCGGATCGAATTAAATTGTAGTCGCAATTTCATGAAGGGGGGCTGATTCAAGGAGATTTCTTCGAACCCAAGCTTTTTCCCAATGATTCAAGAATAGACGCCGTTGCGATCAGAACGCGGCGGGTGTCGTGACTGAGGAGCTTTCCCAACACAGAAAAGAGTCCAGGCGGCTTCGGTTTGCCCGCTTCGGCCAAGGCTTCGGGCACCGCGCGCTCAAGGCCTTCGAGAAGTTGCGGGTCGATGGAGTCGGCGATTTTCGCCAGGATCATTCCGTTGCGGATACCACGGATCACCTCTGGGGTGTTGGCCGTGTTGACGAGGATTTGCAGCACCTTTTCACTGGAACCGAGTGCGCCCTTGGCCAATTCGAGAATGCCCCGGTCGTGGAGTCCCTGGATGATATCGCAGACGGCGAGCAAGGCTTCGGCATGCTCCTTTGGAACATTTTCCAGCCGTTGATAAAGCGCTTCGCGCGGATCGCGTGGCGGAAGTTTGAACAGAATCGGTTCGGCCATAAGCTCTCCTCAGATTTGTTTGGGTGCGGCTTGGATGGGTTCGCCTTTGGGCATTTCGTAATCGGTCCGTTTCCATTTACGCTCGACCTCCACACCACGCTGGGGTGTTGGATGGCCAAAGCGCGAATTCACTTTCGGAAGCGGACTGTCACCAACCTCGTCCAACACAACCATTCGCACAGACGCCTCCTTGTAGGCGGGTGTGTGAGTCACCATATCTGTGTGGCTGCTGGTAAGATAATTGGGGCTTTCGGGTGTATTCATCGGCATGTAAAGTTGTTTCCCGGTGACTCGTTCCGTGACCAGTGCGCGGATACGAAGCTTGCCGTAGCGCGAGATTAACTCCACCCAGGTGCCGCTCCGGATGCCTCGTTCTTTGGCTAGCTCGGGTGAGATTTCGACGAAAGCACTGGGTACCTTTTCGTCAATTCCGCGAGATCGACCGGTCAGGTTGCCCTCGTGAAAATGCTCGAGCATGCATCCGTTATTTAGATGCAAATCGAATTCCTCATTCGGAGGATCAGTCGGCATCGACATTGCCACTGGGAACAGCCTGGCCTTGCCATCGGGGAACGCGAACTTTTTAGTATAGAGCAAAGGCTCATCGGTGCCGTCGGGGGCGACGGGCCACTGCAAGGATTTGTATCCCTCCAATCGCTCGTAAGTCACGCCCGCGAAGAGGGGCGCCAGGGACGCGATCTCATCGTAAATCTCGGACGGGTGCCGGTAATTCCATCCTGCGCCCAAGGCGTTGGCGACATCCTGAACGATCTGCCAGTCGGGGCGGCTACCTTCAAGCGGCTCGAGCACCTGGTAAAGCCGTTGGATGCGTCGCTCTGTGCTCGTGAACGTGCCTTCCTTTTCGAGGCTCGGGCTGGCGGGAAAGATTACGTCGGCGAATTGGCACGTCTTGCTGAAGAAGACGTCCTGGGCCACAAAAAATTCGAGGTTGGCGAGCCCGTCCTGAACGTCGTTGGCATTCGCGTCCACCAGGGCAATCTCTTCGCCGAAGAGATACATGGCTTTGAGTTTGCCGGCATGAATCGCGTCGATCATCTCGCGATTATCCAGGCCCTTGACGGTCGGCAACTTCACCTTCCAGGCCGCTTCAAAACGGGCGCGCACTTCGGGATCGTGTACATTCTGGTAGCCGGGCAGCTCTACCGGATGAGCGCCATGATCGCCCGCGCCCTGGACGTTGTTGTGGCCGCGAAGCGGATAGGCACCTGTTCCCGTTCGCATGTAATTTCCGGTGACCAGCAACAAGTTGGAAATCGTGGTGGAGGAATCCGAACCCATGCTGTGCTGCGTGATGCCCATTGCCCAAAGAATGCAAACGCCATCGGCCTCCACGATCATGTGGGCGACCTGTTTGAGCAGGTCGACG
>DASXBV010000094.1:0-2348 GCA_036491515.1 Chthoniobacterales bacterium | reverse complement strand
CTGTATCAGAAACCCCGTGCAAAGCTTTCATGTTCCCGAACCTGCTACGACACCACTTGGTACCCATACGCTCTCAGAATACACGGCGATGTTGCCTAAAGGCAAAATCGAAGCGAAATCGGTTGACGCTGATGAAGGAAGCTGCGACCCAAATGTCCAGTTGATCGCATCGAACGCGAAATGAATTCCCGGATGTTACTCACGATGCTCAAAAATGCCCCGGTGGTCGCTATTCTTCGCCGACCAAAGGTCGACATCCAACGTTGCGTGAAGCTACTAATCGAAAACGGTATCCGATTTATTGAGATCACCATGGAATCAGAAGATGCCGAATCTTTTCTCCGCTCGACGAAGCAGCATGAAACCAGCCACGTGTCATTCGGAGCTGGCACCGTGACGACGCTTGCGCTGGCGAAAAAGGCCATGTTTGCCGGGGCAAAATTCCTCGTTACCCCAAATTTCAACCCGGAAGTCATCCGCTTCGCTCGAGATCATCAGCTTCCGATTTTTTGCGGTGCGATGACCCCAACTGAGATCTTCACAGCGCACGAAACAGGCGCCGACGCGGTCAAGGTATTTCCGGCCGGGCCGCTTGGGCCACAATATTTTAGGGAGCTTCGCGGCCCGTTCCCGGATATCCCGCTCTTGGCCACCGGTGGTATTGGGACTTCGAATGCCGCACTCTTCTTTGAAGCGGGAGCGACCGCTATCGGCGTCGGCAGTGCTCTCATTCCCAAGGATAACCAACAAGAGTCGTTCCAGGCATGTGCCGAAGCCGCCAGAGAGCTTTTGGCTGTAGCGGTAAGGAATTTGTGACTTCTGCCACCGAGACCTTCGACGTTTTGACCTTTGGCGAGACGATGATCGTGTTGATTCCGTCCGAGCCCGGACCGATGGAGTTATGTACCGATTTCAAGCCTGCGCTAGCCGGTTCGGAGTCGAATTGCGCTGTTGGCCTTGCCAGGCTGCAGCATTCCGTTTGCTGGATCAGTCGTCTCGGGAATGACCCTTTCGGAAAAAAAATTTTAAAAACCTTACGAGGCGAAGGGATCAACGTTGACCGTGTCGAAATCGCCAACGGCGGCTTTACTGGCTTGATGTTTAAAGAGATTAAACCGGCCGGCACACCGCGCGTCTATTACTACCGCCGGAACTCGGCTGCGAGTCAGCTACATGCGAAAATGTTCACCGGGTTAAGGAGCCGGTACCTTTTCGTCACCGGAATTACGCCCGCGCTAAGTAGCGAGAATTGCAAAGCTACGTTCCAAATCGTTGAAGAATTCCGAGCCACCGGCACAAAAATCGTCTTTGACCCGAACATGCGGTACAAACTGTGGACAGCTCTGGATGCCCGTCCGGTATTTCTGGAACTGGCCTCGCGTTCCGATGTGCTACTTCCTAGCTTAGACGAAGCCAGACTGATGACCGGATTTGATAAGCTCGATCAAATCGCCGAGGCGCTTTTGCGACTGGGACCAAAATTGGTCGCAATTAAGGCTGGAGACCTGGGCGCTTATTTTGCGGACGGCGCCTCCTGCGGACTGGTTCCACCCTTCCCAGTCCGGGAGATCGATCCGATTGGAGCCGGTGATGCCTTCTGTGCGGGCGTCATTTCCGGCTTACTCAACGGATTGCCGTTTCAGAAAGCAGTGGAACGGGGATGCGCTACCGGAGCAATTTGCGTAACAGCGTACGGCGATTGCGCCGGGTTGCCCGATCGCGCAGAACTGGAAGACTTCCTGGCGGGGACTAAGGCTCCCGGGCGGTAAATGCTTTCTCCCTATATGAAAATCTCCCAACTCGAACTCTTTAAGGTTCCTCCTCGCTGGCTCTTCCTGAAGATGACTACCAGCGACGGCCTCGTCGGCTGGGGTGAACCCGTGGTGGAAGGAAAAGCAGACACTGTTGCGGCCGCGGTTCACGAACTCAGCGGATACGTCGAGGGCCGTGACCCGGATCAGATCGAGGATATCTGGCAAGTCTTGTATCGGGGCGGCTTTTACCGAGGGGGACCTGTCTTGATGAGCGCCATGGCTGGTATCGATCAGGCTCTTTGGGATATCAAAGGCAAAAGGTACGGTCTTCCTGCGCATCAATTGCTCGGGGGCAACGTGCGTGAACGAATCCAGGTCTATTCGTGGATTGGCGGCGATCGTCCCGGCGAAGTCACCCGGGCCGCGCAAGAAAGAGCGTCCCAGGGCTACCGGGCGATCAAGATGAACGCGAGCGCTGAACTCCCTTACATCGATACCCCGGCGCGCGTGGACGAGATCGTGGAGCGCGTCGGATCTGTCCGTCAGGCTGTCGGAAAGGACTTCGGGATTGCGGTCGATTTTCATGGCCGGGTG
>DASXBV010000093.1:0-19512 GCA_036491515.1 Chthoniobacterales bacterium | reverse complement strand
GCCTTTCGGATTGGCCACCTTGGGGATTTAAACGATTTGATGTTGTGTGGGACATTGTGCGGGGTCGAAATGGGCCTCGCTCGATTTGGTGTTCCATTCAAGAAAGGCGGAGTCAGTGCCGCGTTGGAGAAGTTAACTGCCTCAGCGAGGTAGCATCGGCTTCCAGCCTGTGTCTCAATCGGGCAACAGATTCCCGTGGAGATTGCTGATGTTTTTCGGAGAGGGCTTACGATTCTCGTGGATAAAGATCGCCTGGCGGAACAGCTTACTGACAGCGTTCGCTGGCCTGAAAAAGCCGATGAGTTACCGACCGAATCGAGGATCTAACGAACAACGAAATCACTCATTAGTTATTATTTAGTTAGCAAACGGCCCCTGGCTCTCACATGCCAGAATCAATGAATACCAATAATATTCCAACTTGTGGCGCCGTGTCGGGTTCTCTAACCGCCTCGCGGTAAGTTTCACATTCCCCGGAGAAGCGGTTGATGCGTTTGTATTCTCGCCCTGGCTTTGGTTTTTTTGTCTCGCGACGATTGTTCAGAAAAGTATTGAAAGAGTATGCGGGTTTGATTAGGATAAGACTGTCTCTAGGAGAGGTTCAGTCGCCTTCTCTCTCAGCAGGAGGAGAGACCCCAATCTCCCCGGTGAGGAGCGTGGTGGGATTACATTCAGCCGGAAGGTCAGTCCGACTCCAGCAACTGGTTTTTGCGGTCTACGCTATAGTCCGCTTAAGCGGCGATGTTATGGGTTTGATAATACTGATGCAAACATTTAGTCGGCAGTAGGTACGTGTTTAGCGCAGTATAGGGTACTCCCCCGATTGGGGGAGTACCCTATACTGCGCTAACCGTCCGTTACGCCAAAAAGGTTGAACAAATGAGCCGGGTTTTTCAGGCAGCCCGAGTATAGACCACTGGTCGGTTTGAGGCCGAAGACTTCGCTATACACGTATGCCACTAACCTCCTGGTTTCGGTAAGCGATAAATCTTGAGACCCGGCTGCAGGTATGGCACCGGACCTCGCGCCCTGCTCCAAACACAGGTTCCCTTAGCAAAGAGCTCGGAATGGAACTGTTTTGCTGCCTCAAACGATTGGTTATTCAAGACAGCAACGGAAGCAGCGGTTACAAAAAGCGGGGCGTAGTCAGACTCGGACACGACTGCGTAGTTAACACCTGCGGCGGCAAACTGGTCCAATCGAGTCAAATTATAGGCATCGATCGCACCCCTGTCGGTCAGCACCTCGAATCGATATTTCTGTTTTGTGTTCGCTAAAAGATTTGGGAGCAGCACGGCGGAATCCGCGACGACTTTGCACCCTGGCGGGAGATCGCCATCCATCCAGCTTAGCATTTCCAGCCTCTGATCCCAGGTGAATGCCATGAAATAGGGATAGCCACGCAAAAATTCGAGAAAGCATGCGGTCAGGCAAACCCCGACCAGTGCTGGCAACAACCATCCCCTCACCTGTTCACTAAAAGTGTGCTCTGCGACAGATGCCACACCCACCACGGCCAACGCATAACTGAACCCAATCATGGGCAGAAAACGCAGGTCGCTTGTCGGCGGCGAAAACAAAAGAAGCAGGAAGTAGACCAGCGGGATCAAGACCAACAGGATCTCGCCCATCGTCAACTTGCGGCGCCGAATCCAGAGTGCCCATAACGAAACACCCAGCATCACCCAAATCACCGGCGTCGTGTTCTGCCACGAGGCAAGCCAATACGTACCGCGGACCAGACTCTCCCAACCGTAAGGGGTACTGCCAAATGCCACGGCGAGGTCTTGCATCAAATCGGCCGCGGCGCGGGGTAGATCTGCAATTGCAAAGAAATTAATCACCAGAACGGCAAACAACAGGCCGAGACCGAACTCGACGATCCTGTTGATGCGCCACTCCTTCCCGCCCGAGCGAAGCACGGCAATAGACGCAGGGATAAACAAAAGAACCCCAACATATTTCGCCGAAGCTGCAATCGCCACACTAAAGCCAAGCAGCAAGGCTCTCAGCACCGTCGCCCTTTGCTCCAACAACACTATGGCCAAAAGTGTCAGGCTTGAGCCGAACATCAGTGCGGTGTTCTCGCCCATCGTGTGCGCGAGCACGTAAAACTGATGCTGACAGAGCAACAAAACCGAAAGTAACGCAGCCGCAGCCCAGTTGCGGAGCACATAAACCGCCAGGCCGAGACAGACTATCGATCCAACTGCAAAGAATCCGGAAACCGTCCTGCCCAGCTGAACGACAATTTGTAAGTCGTCGGGAATGTGCAACGCGGTTTTCAATACACGCGTGGTGATCGCGGAAAACAGCGGTCGATGGAGATCCCAATCTCTCATGATCACCTCCTTGGCCCTGGTTTCCTCTTCCGGGTGATAAAACGATGGAAAGTGATTTCCATACGTGAACCAGCAGAATCCAATCAAAAACACCGTAACCATCAACGCGGTGATCCCCCAATCAACCCGGGAGCGCCCTCCCGAAAGCGGCTCATAATGTCTTTGACTCACGAGCCGATTTGTTCCAAAGCCTGATCAACAGAAGCTCCGGAGTGAATGATGGCCCGGAGGGCCGCCACCGTCCCCGGCACATTTCGGCTCTGCCAGATATTCCGCCCGAAAACGACCCCCTTCGCTCCTCCCTGCATCGCACCATGAAGGACCTCCAGAGCCGCTTTTTCCGTGTCCATCTTTGATCCGCCTGCGATGAGCGTCGGCACAGGACAGTTGAGCGTCACATTGCGAAAACCCTCGAGCCGCAGGAAAGTTGGCACGCGGCCGATGATTCGATCCCTATATTTCTTAACTACGCCGTATGAGGTCATGATGCCATCGGCGCCAGCGTCAATCACTTGATCAATAACTTTACCGGGGTCCTCCAATCCCTTGACTACGCCGAGTGTGCGCGCATGATCGAGTGCGACGACCAACGCCTTTTCCGGCAGAAGAATTCTATTCATTTTCTCTTCAGTTTAGTCAAAATATCCCAACCGGGAAGGCATTAAAAAGGCGAGTGAAGAAGTCAGGAGTTGGTAGGGCGAAGCTCCGCCTGAGCTCGCGGAAGTCCTCGCCCTACCTCGATTTGCGGGCCAGTCGCGCGGCAAAGGTGTCCCTGCCCCTTGGCTTAACGGACGGTTCGTACTAGGTTAACTAAAAAAAAGACTATGTCGCATCTCTCCGAAGAACTTGTTCTTGAGCGCCTGAAGGCTGTTAAGTTTCCGGGTTACAGCCGGGACATTGTGAGTTTCGGTCTCGTGAAAGAGATCAAAATAGCGGGATCGGATCTGATCGTGCGCCTGAGCGTTGCGACCAATAATCCAGCGGTGCCGGAACAAATCAAACGGGACTCGGAGAGGGTGCTCGAGGCGATTCCAGGAGTCGCGTCGATAAAAGTCGTGATCGACATCACTAACCCGCCCGAGGTGGCTTCGAGCGGAAAAACTGCCACAACGAAAATCGCCGGGGTGGATCACGTGATTGCGATTGCCAGCGGAAAGGGTGGCGTAGGCAAGTCCACTGTCGCCGCGAATATTGCGGCAGCACTGCATCGCTCGGGAGTCAACGTTGGTCTGTGCGACTGTGACATCTACGGGCCAAGCATATCGTTGATGTTCGGTGCCACCCAGGAACGGCCGATGGCCACCGGTGACAACACGATTATTCCCATCGAGCGATACGGCGTCAAGCTGATGTCCATGGGATCGCTGCTGGATGACAGCTCCCCGGCGATTTTGCGAGGCCCGATGGTAACCAGGGCAACGCAACAATTCCTGCGCCAAGTCGATTGGTCCGGACTCGACTATCTGATCCTTGACCTTCCGCCGGGAACCGGTGACATCCAGTTGACCGTCGTTCAAACCGTTGCTCTCTCCGGCGCGGTCATCGTAACAACGCCGCAGGAGGTCGCACTCATTGACGCGCGCAAAGCCAGTTCGATGTTCGCAAAAGTGAATGTGCCGGTCTTAGGTATCGTCGAAAACATGAGTTATTTCGTCTCTCCCAGCGATGGGAAGCGTTACGAAATATTCGGTTCAGGTGGCGGCGAACTGGAGGCTACACGGTTGAAGGTTCCTCTGCTTGGCGTGCTCCCTCTGGATATCGAGACGCGTGAAGCAGGCGACCGCGGAATGCCGGTCGTTTTTGAGAAGCCGCAGCACCCTGTTTCTAAAGTATTTCGTAGAATAGCCGATGAATTACGCCAGAGAGTCGAATTTCGCATTTGAATTTGACAAAAATGACACGCAGTTGATAGCGCAATCAGATTCTGATTGACTATACCTGCCAGATGTAGAAACTCGCGGAACACACTATAAATGGAACCTCCGAAAGAAGATGGCGCAGAGCTGGTCAAAAATTCTGTCCTCTACAAGGAGTTCTTGGCTGAGCGCGAGGAGATTTTACGCCATAAATGGATTGAAAGCGAAAAAGCCGGGTACGATATCGGCTTTGAGCGAGCTCTCCTGGATTGGATCGTGAAACATCGGTCCGCATGGCGAGAGCGCAGACAACGACAAGTCAAAGGCGTATAGCTGGAGGAGGGTGAATTTTACCTTTAAAGTGATCCAGTGAGGTCACCAAGGTTGTCATGTCCGACTCAATCCTGATCATGGATGGTGAAGCGATGGCACGTGCTCTTCGCCGTATTGCTCACGAAATTCTGGAACATAACCCTGATCCTGGCGGATTTTCCCTCGTTGGAATCCCATCCCGAGGCGTGGAACTAGCGCGGCGCCTGGCTGGTTTGATTGAGGCTATCGAGGGGCGGAAGCCCGACTTGGGCTCGATCGATGTTTCGATGCACCGGGACGATCTGAGTATTCGAAATACTCTCACAAGTGTCCGCGAAACGCGTCTGCCGCTTCATCTGGAAGAACTCACGGTCGTCCTCGTAGACGACGTTCTTTATACCGGCCGCACCTGCCGGGCTGCCATGGATGCGATCACCTCTTTCGGACGCCCCGCTCGAATTCAGTTCGCGGTGCTCCTGGATCGCGGCCATCGGGAATTGCCGATCAGGCCAGACTACGTCGGGAAGAATTGGCCGACCTCACGAGCGGAACGAGTCAAAGTGCGCCTGCAGAACGTCGACAAAGAGCCGGATTCGGTTCGGGTAGAGAGGCCGTGAACGTTCCCGACCCTCAATCTGCAAAAGACCTTCCAAAGACGGCGACTTGGCATCGAAAAGATTTGCTCGGGATCCGGGAACTTGAGTTGCGGGAAATCGAAACGATCCTCGACACCGCGGCAGCATTCAAGACAGTTGGCTCTAGAGATATCAAAAAAGTCCCGGCCTTGCGGGGCAAGACGATGGTCAATTTTTTCGTTGAGCCAAGTACGCGCACGCGGACGTCGTTTGAGCTCGCCGCTTTTCGCCTGAGCGCTGATGTAGTGAATATCTCAGCGACAACATCGAGCTTGCAAAAAGGCGAAACCCTAAAGGACACAGCTCGGAACCTCCAGGCTTTATATGCTGACATCATCGTTTTGCGTCATACCTCGGCGGGAGCACCGAAATTTCTGGCCGAACGGCTGGACTCCAGCATCATCAATGCCGGAGACGGGGCTCACGAACATCCAACCCAGGCGCTGCTGGACGTCTTTACGATCCGAGAGCGCCTCGGAAAGATTGAAGGTTTAAAGATCGCCATCGTCGGGGACATTCTCTTTAGCCGCGTTGCCCGCTCGAATATCTGGGCGCTGAAGAAACTGGGAGCAAATGTCACATTGGTTGGACCCAGCACACTCGTCCCGCGTTCCTTCCAGGAAATGGGCGTTGAAGTCGCACGCCGCATTGACGATATTCTCGACTCCGCCGACGTGATCAACCTGTTGAGGATTCAGCACGAACGCCAGCGGAAGGAGTATTTTCCGAGTCTGAATGAGTACATTCGGTTCTTTGGGTTGACTAAGGAAAGGGCGGCTCGTCTCAGGTCGAGTTGTCTCGTAATGCACCCGGGACCGATCAATCGGGGCGTAGAGATCGACAGCGACATCGCCGACGGACCGCAAAGCGTGATTCTTGATCAGGTCACAAACGGCCTGGCGGTGCGTATGGCTGTCCTCTACCTATGCAGTACTGCCGGACGAAAGACAAGATGAGGGACCTGATCATAAAAAATGGCCGGATTATCGATCCATCGAGACAACGGGACGAGATTGCCGACCTTTACGTGATTGGCGGCAAGGTGTCCGCTGAATTGCCCAATACTGATTATGAAGTCATCGATGCGCGCGATCTCGTCGTAACACCGGGGCTGATCGATATACACGTTCATCTGCGTGAGCCAGGTCAAACCCATAAGGAAACAATCGAGACCGGAAGTCATGCGGCAGCCGCCGGCGGCTTTTCCTCGATCGTTTGTATGCCGAACACCGATCCTCCGGCGGATAATCCCAGCGCGATCACTTGGATCGCGGATCGGGTACGCGAAGGTGCTTGGGTTAACGTATTTGCGACTGGCGCAATCACCAAAGGGTTGAACGGGGAAGAGATGGCACCGATCGGGTCGATGGTCCAAGCCGGCATCGTTGCAATCACAGATGACGGCCACTGCGTACAGAACCATGAAGTGATGCGTCGTGCGGTCGAGTATGCGCGAATGTTCGATCTAGCGGTCCTGGACCATTGCCAAGACTATAACATGGTTGGGACAGGCGTTATCCACGAGGGTTATTGGAGTAGTGTGCTCGGTCTGGACGGCTGGCCGCGAACGGGAGAAGAGATCATGGTCATGCGAAATATTCTTCTGGCCGAACTGTGCAAGACCCGCATCCATTGCCAACATCTCAGTTCTGGCGGAAGCGTCCGGTTGCTCCGAGACGCCCGAGCTCGGGGGATCCAAGTGACCGGTGAGCTTTGCCCGCATCATATAGCGCTTACCGACGAATTCGTCAGTTCTTTCGATACCAACTACAAAATGAATCCGCCATTACGTGCGCGCGAAGATGTCGACGCGCTCATTGAAGGTGTGGCGGACGGCACCATCACTTTGCTTGGAAGCGATCATGCGCCCCATGCCGTCTTTGAAAAGGAAGTGGAATTTGATCGGGCTCCATTTGGTATCCTCGGTTTGGAGACGGAACTCGCATTGTTCCTCACCATCCTCGTCCATCGGACGAAAGCGATCGACCTCAAGCATTTGATTGCGATGTATACGCTGAATCCCGCGACGCTTCTGCGCTTGCAGAAGGGCACGCTCGCCTGCGGAGCAGATGCCGACATTACCCTGATTGATCCGGACCTGGAATGGACGTATCGAAATGAGGATTCCTTTTCACGCTCTCGCAACACTCCATTCGATGGTTGGGAACTGAAAGGGCGGGCGGTGCGGACAATCGTGGCTGGAAAGACGGTGTGGAGTTTGTAGGGAAAAGTAAGAAGTCAGAATGAAGAATGAAGAAGTGATCGAGCTCTGGCCGATGATTTTACTTCTTCATTCTGCCTTCTGCCTTCCCTTAATTCCCCGGCCGGCTATAGGGATCGGATGGTTGCACGGGCCGGTTGTAGGGAGGCGGAGGCGGTTCGTCATCGTCATCGTCATCATCAACTTGGCCGTGGTTCGGGTTTATCGTATTGCGACCAGTAAACTTTTCCTGAAACCAGCCGCCAACCGTTTGAAAGACCCGGGTGGCCCGATGGACGACCTTTTGACCGAAATGCACAACTCCGGCACCAAATCGATTTGCACGTTCACCAACCGTTCCTCCAGACTGCTCGCCAGAATCCTCATCGGCAGAATCATACTTTTGATCTTGGGACTCCGGTTGCCGGTAGTCAGCTGGCGGACGGCCAACTGGGCTACCGGAAGTCGGTGGACCGGCTAACGCTTCGTCATCTGAATGGCGCTGCCGTTGGCGAGCATCGACATCCGTCCGCTGAGGAACCCAGTCAGTGGAACTTATCAATGTCCCGTTGCTGGCCGCGATCCGCACGGTACCTACCGGGCGCTGCTCATAATCGAACATTTCCAAGGTCCAGAGCGGCCGGCCGGTCGCGCTATCCGCAGCAAGTTGGTAGTTAACGCTATCAAAGCCAACCTGATTACGACTAGCTTCCTGTTCGGCCGAACGGAAAGCGCCGTCAGAATCCAAGTTCAGTTTTGTCAAATCGATCGGCGTGGAGCGTCCCTGAGACGGCCGGACAGGAGTTCGTTCCGAAGAAATCTTTCCGGACACGATGTCCAATTCACGCACTCCATCACGCGCCGTGGGATCATCGAGAGCAATTCGCCAGTCAACCGGCTGAGGCCGACCTGACTGGCCAGAAATCGCGATGACTTGATTCAAGGCCTTCTCACCGCGCTGTGCCCCTATCGTCCGCAACGCTTTGTAAGCAGTGTCCTGCGCTGAGACGAAACCCGGCGATAAAGCAACCGCCACGATCGGAACGAACAACCAATGCTTCATTGCGAGTTTTCCTCCTTTTACTGGGGATTCTCGTTTTCTGCAACAGTCGTATGAAAAAACTTGATTCGCCCGCATCAGCTTCCACTTTTGAGGACTCTAGTTATGCCAGTTCCACGCGTGCTAATTGCCGACGATCAGCCGGAAGTTTTGAGAGCACTGTCGTTCATTTGTTCGGCGGAAGGCTATCAACCGATTACGGTCAATTCGCCGGCCGCCGTTCTGGCAAAATTAGGGAAGGAAGATTTCGATCTTATTCTGATCGATCTGAACTATCGTCAAGATATCGAGAGCGGGAAAGAGGGCTTAGAACTCCTGAAACAGATTCGCGGAATCGATTCGTCAATACCTGTTGTAGTGATGACCGCGTTTGCCTCCATTCAACTTGCGGTCGAGGCGGTTAGGCTCGGTGCCAAAGACTTTCTGCAGAAACCCTGGGAAAACGAAAGACTCCTCTCGATTCTGCGCACGCAAATCGCACTGCGCGATGCGCTCCGCGGCAAGGAGCGTCTCGAAGCAGAGAATAGCGCGTTACGGTCCTCGCAGACGTCGCCCGCCTGGTTCGTTGCAAAATCGTCCGCGATGCAACAGGTGCGGGTGATCATCGAACAAGTTGCACCCTCAGACGCGAATGTCCTGATTACGGGGGAGAATGGCACCGGAAAAGGCGTGGTGAGTCGAATGCTGCACCAACTCTCTTTGCGCGCCTCCCAACCGTTGATCACGGTGAACATGGGAGGGCTTCCCGAGGGCGTTTTCGAAAGTGAGATGTTCGGGCACGTAAAGGGCGCATTTACTGACGCCCGCGCGGATCGTGCGGGCCGTTTCGAGTTGGCAGATAACGGAACCTTGTTCTTGGATGAAATCGCAAATCTCACTGCAACACAGCAGGCCAAGCTACTGCGCGTTTTGGAGACCGGCGAATTCGAGCGGGTCGGCTCCTCGAAGACTCGCCATGCGGACGTGCGAATCTTGACCGCCACGAACGCCGACCTGCGCAAGGAAATCGATGCTGGCAGGTTCCGCGAAGATCTGTTTTTCCGGCTGAACACGATCCAAATTCATCTCCCGGCCCTTCGCGAGCGAGTCGACGATATTCCGGTGCTGGCCGAGGAATTCCTGACAGAGCTGAGGCAACGGTACCGCAGACAGATTCAGGGATTTCACCCGGATGCGATCGCTGCGCTCAAAGCTTATGCCTGGCCAGGAAATGTACGTGAGTTGCGTCACGTGATAGAGCGCGCCGTGCTTCTGACCCACTCCAGCATGGTCCAAGCATCTGATCTTGGCATCCATGGTGCACCCACAAAGGCGCCCCAGCTCGAAGAAATGGATCTTGACGCGGCCGAAGTACATCTGATCAACCGTGCGCTGGCCCGGCACAATGGAAACGCTTTGCTCGCTGCAAAGGATCTCGGGCTAAGTCGAAGCGCCTTTTATCGTCGTCTGCAGAAACACGGAATCACGGCACCTTGAGGAAGAGGCATATAAGACCTATAGAACCTATAGGACATATAGGGCCTATCGGCACACGTGGCGGGTAGGGACCCGCTCCGGCGCGTCCGGCGTGACACGCCTCCCCCTCCCCCACCGCCCCAAAAGCACTAGTCGGCAAAGGACTCTTATGCTTTGGTGATTGTTTACTGCGTTTTTCAACCGATGGCTGCTGAGACGATCCGCATAATAGGCGCCCGCCAACACAACCTGAAGAACATCAGTGTCGAATTTCCTCGGGAACGACTGATCGTTTTCACCGGGATGAGCGGTTCCGGCAAGTCTTCTCTTGCCTTCGACACTCTCTATGCAGAAGGTCAAAGGCGCTACGTCGAGAGCCTGTCGGCCTATGCCAGGCAGTTTCTCGACCAGATGGAGAAGCCGGACGTTGATTTCATCGAAGGCCTTTCGCCAGCAATCGCCATCGAACAACGAAGCTCCACGGCAAACCCGCGCTCCACGATCGCGACTACCACAGAGATCTACGATTATCTCCGAGTCCTGTTTTCCGCTATTGGCCAGCCACATGACCCGTCGACCGGTGAAAAGATTTTTAAACAGACACCGCAACAGATCGTCGATCAGATTCTTGCTTACCCCGAAGAAACGCGCATTCTGATTGTCGCACCGGTCATCCGGCACGAGACCGGAGAATTTCGTGACGTGCTCGAAAAGGTCAAACGCGAAGGGTTTGTACGGGTCCGCATTGACGGAGAAGTTCTGGAATTAGCCAGACCCGAACCGATCCGGCTTTCCAAGTCCCAACGGCACACGATCGAGATTGTTGTTGACCGCCTCGTGATCAGAGAGGGTGTCCGCACCCGGCTCGCAGACTCGGTGGACACCGCCCTCCTGTGGGGCAAAAATCGGATGATTGTCGGCCGACAACTTCCGGGTGCGTCGGATTGGGAGGATATTCCCTATTCTACGAACTTCTGCAATCCGAAGACGGACTTCTTACTGCCCGAGCTAACACCTAAACATTTTTCATTTAACAGTCTGGCCGGCGCGTGTCCGGCATGCCAGGGATTAGGTTCTGAATCGTTTTTCGATCCCGAACTTGTGATCCCGGATCAAAACAGATCTCTCGCCGGAGGCGCCATCGCAACGTGGCGAAAAGCTACCAAGAGGATGCAGGCTTATTACCATGCTCAATTGAACGCCTTAACGACACACTTCGGCGTTAGCGCCGAATCGCCTTACGCAGAACTCCCTGCCCATTTCAAGGAGGCGCTTCTTTTCGGCACAGGTGGTCGAGCGGTTCGATTTACATTCGGCGAAAAAATCGTCGAGAAGCCATTCGAAGGACTTCTTGCGCAACTTGAAAACACCTTTCAACAAACCGAGAGCGAATTCACCCGAGCACGGCTAAAGGCGTTCCAAGCACGGAGGATGTGCAAGCTGTGCCGAGGAGCGCGGCTCCGCCCGGAAATCCTTGCGGTCACGATCCAGGACCTGAAAGAACGTGAACTGAATATTCACGAATTTTGCGCGTTAACGATCGAGAACGCGAAGCTCTTCGTCGAAAACATCCTTCTTTCCAAACATCAGCGGGTTGCGGCGACGGAAGTGATCAGGGAAATTCGGAACCGCCTCACGTTTCTTGTGGAGGTCGGCCTCGGATACCTCACTCTTAATCGCGAAAGTGGCACGCTCTCCGGCGGCGAAGCTCAACGTATCCGACTTGGGACGCAAATCGGCTCCGGGCTGGCAGGCGTTCTCTATGTGCTGGACGAGCCTAGCATTGGTTTACACCAACGCGATAACGATCAGCTGGTCGCCACGCTGAAACATTTGCGCGACCTCGGAAATACTGTGGTTGTGGTTGAACATGACGAGGATACTATTCGAGCGGCGGACTTTATTATCGACCTCGGTCCGGGCGCAGGTCCGCGCGGCGGTCAAGTGGTGGCAAAGGGCTCGATTCAAGAGATTGAAACGAACCTCGAGTCCCTGACAGGACAATACCTCTCGCGCACCCTTCGGATCCCCGTTCCCAGAGCGAGAGTTTTGCCAAAGGGTTTGCTCTATAACCGCGACCGCGTTCCAGAACCGGGCGCCGAGGGCTGGCTCACCGTGGTGGGAGCCCGGGAGAATAACCTGCGTGACCTCACAGTCTCATTCCCATTGGGCTGTCTGGTTTGCGTAACCGGTGTCTCCGGGAGCGGTAAATCCACCTTGGTCGATGATATCCTCAGGAAGGCATTGTTCCGGCATTTTTATAAATCCAAAGAGCGCCCCGGCTTACATCGCTCGATCCAAGGCCTCGATCAGATCGACAAAGCCATCGTAATTGATCAAAGCCCAATCGGTCGAACCCCACGATCGAATGCAGCTACTTATTCCGGCGCTTTCGGACCTATCCGCGAACTTTTCAGCCAGTTGCCGGCTTCACGTGTACGAGGCTACGATAGCGGACGGTTCAGTTTTAATCTGAAAGGAGGCAGATGTGAGAATTGCCAGGGAGACGGTGTCATCAGAATCGAAATGCACTTCCTCGCAGATGTCTACGTCGAGTGCGAAGTCTGTAGAGGCGCGCGCTACAATCGCGAGACGCTGGAGATCACCTACCGCGGCAAGAACATCTCCGACGTCCTGAAGATGTCCGTGGACGAAGCCGCCCGGTTTTTCCGGAATGTACCGGCAATTTTTGACAAGCTTGAACCTCTGGTAGCCGTTGGCTTGGGTTACCTGACGCTTGGCCAGTCCGGCACACAGCTCTCCGGAGGTGAGGCTCAGCGCGTGAAACTCGCAGCGGAACTCGCCAAGAAAGCAACCGGGAGAACCGTCTACATTCTGGATGAACCGACGACCGGTCTCCATTTCGCCGATATTCATAAACTTTTAGAGGTCCTTCTTAAGCTGCGCGACCAGGGAAATACTTTGGTCGTTATCGAGCATAATCTTGAGGTGATAAAATCTGCAGACTGGGTCATCGATCTCGGACCGGAGGGCGGAGACGGCGGCGGTCGAGTGATCGCCCAAGGTACGCCGGAGCAGATCGTGCTGGTCAACGCCAGCCATACCGGTCGCTATCTGAAGCGAGCACTTGCAACCTGAATGAGAGTACTGCTCTTAATTTTGATCCCGCTCTGGATGGATTTCTCTTCGGCGCGAGCGGATTTACTGGATGACGCGATCCAGGCTCACCGCACCGGCATTCCGGAAGTGAGCATTACAAAGCTCAGGCAATTTCTGGCATCCCAACAGGCACAAGATCGTGCGGAAGCAGCTAAGCTACTGCTTGCGCGTTGCCTCATCGAAACCAAGAAAGCATCGGAGGCAACCGAGGTCCTGAAGAGTGTGACCGGACCCGAAGCCACTTTTCTCAAGGCTCAGGAGGCTCTCCGCTCCAGGCGTTGGCAAGAAGCCGCTGATTGGTTCGCGAGCCTCGCCGCGACATCCGGTCGGTTTTCGGTCGAAGCGAGATTAGGTCTCGCGGATTCTCAGAAGGGGTTGGGCGAATCGGAGGCTGCTCTGGAAACGCTTCAACCCTTGATCGGAGATGATCGAACGGCGGATCCGAGGGCGGAACTCCTGGCGGCGGAGATATGTCTCGGCGAATCGAAACACCAGGAGGCCGGAACACTCCTCTCTCGCGTCAAAGCCAACTCGCGAAAGACCGAGCTGGAGAAGCTATGCCTCGGTGGCGAACTCGCATTGAAGGAAGGCAGATTGACGGATGCCGCCGACGCCTTTAACAAGATCCTGGCCGAACCGACAGATCGGACATTGCGTATCATCAGCGTAGCGCGGCTCGGATTAGCCAAAGTGCACATTCAAAACCAGGAATACGAAGAGGCAGATAACGAGCTCGAAAAATTGATCTCGGACGAGCCAGGAAGCCCGATTCTGAGCGATTTGTTCGAAAATCTATTCGCGATCTACTCCAAGGAAGATAACCCGGGGACTTCAGAACTTGCTCGTTGGTCTTCGGAAAACCCTGTGTTATCGGGATCGGATCGCCCGGCATACGCGCTCTATTACCTCGCACGATTGCAGCTCCAACAGGGTCTCACCGCCCAGGCGGTAGAAAGCTGTCGCAACCTCGTCAAACGATTCCCCGATCACCCGATTACCGTCGAAGCCTGCCTGATTCTGGGCCATCAAGACCTTGAAACCGGGAATTTCGACGATGCAATAAAGCAACTCGATAGCCTGCTGCAGCGCTCCCCCGGTCTTCCGGCGGCTGACCGGTTTCGCGTTAAGTATCTTCTCGGCGAGAGTTATTACCGGCGAGGCAATGTGTCCGCCGCCAGGGACATTTTTCTCAGCCTCTCCAAGACATTCAATTACGATCGGGAAAACACCCTTTTTAACTGGGCGATCTGCAGTCTTCTGCTCGCTGACGCGGCGGGCTTTGACCAAGCATTTCGCGAACTCGAAAAGAGCCAGCCGCATAGCGACCTCGTCGGCGACCTGTTGTTTGCCAAAGGTTTGCTGCAGGCAAAGTCTGGAAATACCTCAGCTGACGAAACGCTCCAAATGCTCGTGCGAGAATTTCCGAGCCACGCACAGGCGGCTCAAGCCCGGCTCGTGCAGTCGGAAATCCGCATAACTGAGCACCCGCCTAATTTGAACGGCGCACGCCAAGCGCTGCGAGAGATTTCCAGCGATAGCAGTGACCCGGTCCTGGAGGAGAAAGCGGACCGGCTGAAGTTTTTTGCCGTAGCCGCCGACCCCTCCCAAAACATCCGCTCGGTGCAAGCACTGGCACAGGAGTATCTTCAGAAATATCCGGACTCGCCTTCAAAGGCTGAAGTGCGGCTGAAGCTTGGCGAACTCTATTTCAGGGAAAATGATTTTCCAAATGCGCAGACACAGTTCGAGTTGGTCCAAGAGGAATCTCCTGACTCACCGTTGGTGGAGAGCGCCCTTTTCCTGGCGGCGGAAGCAGCGAGGAAAAGCCTCAACTCGGCGTCGGTAGATCGAGCGATATCGCTTTTCGAAGACGTGTACAAACTTGGCGGCCCGCTAAAGTTTCAGGCCCGCCTCGAACAGGCAACGACGATGCGTCAGACGAAACACGAAAAGGAAGCGATCGTATTGCTCGACGATCTGCTCACTCAGAATCCGCCTGTCGACATTCGGTACCAGGCCCTGGACGGAAAGGGTGAAGCACAGTTCACCTTGGCCGCGAATGAGCCGAAGATGTACGAAGAAGCAATTAAGACATTCGACACGCTCATCTCTAGCGAGGGTTTGCCAACGGAATGGAAGCAGCGCGCTATCTATCAAAAAGGAAAATGCTTCGAGAAATTGCGCAAGATGGATGATGCCCTGTCGAACTATTATGATGTCCTTGCCGTTGAAGGTGGCAGCAGCGATCAACTCTGGTTTTTCCGGGCCGGCTTCGATTCGGCGCAGATTCTCGAAGATCGCCACTCTTGGAGATCGGCTGCTGCAATTTACGAGAAATTGGCGAACACTCGTGGCGCTCGTTCCGAGGAAGCTAAAGACCAGCTCACCCGCCTCCGATTGGAACACTTTTTGTGGCCAGAGTAGGGGAAGTGAGAAGTAAGAAGTAAGAAGGCAGAGGTGAGAGGCTATACGCCGGAGACGAGCCGAATCCCGAACGCCGTTCATCGTTGATTCTGCTGAAAAACCTCCTTCGATCAGAAACTTGGAGGGGCGCTGCTTGCAGCGCCTCGAGGCGTCTCAGACGCCTCCGGGAGCCGCAAGCGACTCCCCTCCATTTGCAATCCGGCCTCTCACCTCTGCCTTCTCCCTTTTTAGAATTGAGTTGAGTTTTCCAAACGCCCTCCCAGATTCGAAGGTATCGATGACTAAGAAAATTAAGCTCTTCATCCCGGGGCCGGTGGAGGTATCGCAAAAGACATTCGCAGCGATGACTCAGCCGATGATTGGGCACCGCAGCTCAGATTTCAAAGCGCTATATGGAGCTGTATACCCGGGACTCCAGCAACTCTTTCAAACCCAGCAACCAGTGTTTTTGTCGACCTCTTCGGCTTGGGGCGTTATGGAAGGTGCAATCCGAAACCTGGTGAAAAAGGGCGTACTCAACTGCATGTGTGGCGCCTTCTCCGACAAGTGGTTCGATGTTTCTAAGCGTTGCGGTAAACACGCCCTGCCGCTCCAGGTGGAATGGGGCAAGCCGATCGATCCGGGCCAAGTGGACGTTCAGCTTGCGACCGGCCAGTTTGATGCAATTACCCTGATCCATAATGAAACTTCGACCGGATTAATGAATCCGCTCAGAGAGATCAGCAACGTAGTCCGCAAGTACCCTGAGGTTATTTTTATTGTTGATACGGTTTCCTCCTTCTCGGCACTCCCGATCCCGATGGACGAACTCGCCATCGATCTTATGGTGACCGGAAGTCAGAAGGCACTGGCGCTGCCTCCCGGCTTGTCCCTGTTTTCGGCGTCAGCACGAGCGTTTGAACGCGCCAGCCAGATCAACGACCGCGGTTACTATTTTGATTTACTCGAGTTCAAGAAAAACGCCGAAGAATTTATGACGCCAAGCACTCCGACAATCCCGCACGTCTACGCGCTGCGATCGAAGCTTGACGAGATCTTCGCTGAAGGCCTTGAGCAAAGGTATCGGCGTCATGTGCAGACCAACCGCCTTGTGCACGAATGGGTAAACGCCAACGGATTCGAGTTTTTCTCTCAGGAAGGCTATCGATCCGTTACTTTGACGTGCGTCAGGAATAACCGGGAGATCGATGTGGCAGCTTTCGTTAAGCGGGTTCGGGAGGAACACGGATTTCAAATCGATGGCGGCTATGGGAAGATTAAAGGGAAGACGTTCCGCATCTCCAACATGGGCGATGAGACAGTCGAAACGATGCAGCCACTGCTCGAGGCGCTGACGGTGAGCCTCCGATCGCCGTAGGAAGCCCTGCGCCATGGCTACAGGCGAATCGGCAACGCATCGACGCTTAAAAGAGCAAGCCTTCCTTTGGGCGTATGACCGCGGTTTCCGTTGTTGCGCAATGGAAGTTCGTGCCCCGCGTTCGTCGTTCCGGGTCGATGTCGCGGGATTTCGTTCGGACCGCAACGAGCAGGAGCCAATAGTTGCTGTTTTCGAATGCAAACAGAGCCGCGAAGACCTTTTCCGGGATAACCGTCGTCAGAGCGAACTAAAATCGAACTTGTTAGCACTTCAGGATCGCCGGCAAAAGCTTGAGAGCCTTCTGGCTGTTCATCATCCTTCTCTGCGGACATCTGATTCGCTGTTCCCGGAATGGGCTACCTTCGACTTCACTGCGATCGATCACCGAGCATACAATCAAACCGTTCAGAAAATTGTTCGAATTCAGCGTCAACTCCTTGAAAATACCAAGTTCGACCTGATCACCCGATACGGACTCGGCAACCTCCATTACCTGACTACGACCCCCGGCTTGCTCGATAACCGCGAGGTCCCCATCGGCTGGGGTCTGCTCGAAGTCCATGGAAACGAACGGATAGTCGAGAAACTTGTTCCTACCCGATTTAAAGGGGTGGAGACGCTTCAATGGCTCCACCGGATCGCGAAAGCCGCTACCGCCGCGCAGCGCCGGAGCTACGTAGCACAAGGCTTCCAACCTGTACCGGACCGATCACTGGGGACAGGCCCATGAGCGTCAACATAATGGAAGCCGTGCAAATCTCTGCCCTATAGTGAAAAACACCCGGCCCGCCGGGTGGGAGTTGCCGAAGGGGCGCAACAAGAGGCGTCCCCAGCGCGTCGGCTCAATGACGCTCAGGCGATTCCCGAATGGGCGGAACCAGCCGCGGCATGACGGCCTCCGTTTCAGCATTTGCAACGGGCACGCTTTTGTTGCTCGGCGGAAACAGGTCATCGCCGGGCACCCCTCGTCCGGTCGCCAGGACCTGCGCTAATCGTCTCTTTGCCAGTTGGACGTCCAAAAAGAAAGTGGGATATGGGTAGTTCATGGTTCGACCCGATTGAATACTGAGCGCAGCATAGACCCGCGGGATGACAGCCCTATGTCAGGAGAGTTCGAGCACACCGTAAAATCCCTCTCAGAAGATTTGCACAACGCTCCAGGTCCGGGCGCGTAAGCGAAAGCTCCGTACGTGCTTAGTGCGGTTTAGGACCTCCCCCAATCGTCCTCGTCCTCGTCCTCGTCCTCGTTCTCGATCTTTGAACGTTATTGGCAATTCGGCGCGTTTCCTGTGTCCAAAGAAGTCGAGAACGAGGACGACGACGAGGACGATTGGAGAGGTGCCTATCTGCGCTAACTAACCGTTCGTTACGCCAAAAAGTTGAACAAATGACCCGGGTTTTTCAGGCAGCCCGAGTATAGACCACTGGTCGGTTTGAGGTCGAAGACTTCGCAATACACATACAAAGCTCCAGCTTTCGCTTACGTTTAGAAGCAGGTCAGAAGTCAGAAGTATCGCGAGGCTCCGCGTACGAAACAGGGTGGATGATGCTCCACAAATTCCGCAGAGCCATGTTCAATCTGGATCTTTCAACGCTGTCCAAATAAGCAGAAGTTATCTACACTGGTTTGTGCAAAGCGTGCCCTTTCAGGTACCGCCAGAGCTTTTCCCGGTCGAGCATCGCTTTATCGATCTCGATGGGAAATGGGTCCACTAGATCGATGAAGGAACGGGCGAGACACTGCTGCTTCTGCACGGCAATCCTTCCTGGTGTTTCCTCTACCGAAAAATTATCGCTAGCCTCAAGCCCTCGTACCGATCGGCAGCCCTATATATTGGGTCTTGCTGAAACAACCGGATAAGCAAAAGCCGCCTAGCTGCCGATACGCCGATCCGCCGACACGCTCCCCCAAACCGCCGTCTCATTCTGCAACTCCTGAACTCCTGCAACCTGACTTCTTGCTTTCTCAGCTTTGGGCACCCTGGCATTTCGGACACCAGCAGGTTGTTCGGCCACCGATCGCCGCACGGGATAACGTGGAGTGACACCTCGGACATTTGCCGCCATCAACCCACCGATGTTGAAATAGCCAGCTGGCCGGGTAATCCCAATCCTCCTGAATACAGGCGATGGCGAGTCGGGTCACTCGGCGAATGGTTCGCCACAGACTCGCCCCCGCCGCCGGTTCCAGGTCGCCTGCTTTCATCGCCGGGTTTAGGCGGGCGCGCCAAAGGATTTCGTCGGCCATCCAGTTCCCTACGCCAGGAAACCGTTCCTGCATTTGCAGTACCGCTTTCAATGGGGTGCCTTTCCGGCGCAGCAAAAAGTCGCTCACCGCTTTCACCGTGAACTGATCGGACAGAATGGGCGGTGCCAAGCGTGTCCACCAATCGGGCGCCTCAATTCCTTGATGGAAAAGCACTCGGCCAAATTGTCTTTGATCAGAAAATACCAGTGAACGCTTCGCTTGGCGCAATATCAGATGGTCATGTTTCCGTGGCTCAACCGAGCTTGATTCAACGGTTAACCGGCCGCTCATCCCGAGGTGTATGCCGAGCCAAAGGGAGCCGGTTTGGCCGAAATGAAACACGATCTGTTTCCCGTTCACTTGGGAGCTGGAGAACACCTGACCAGCAAGCAGTTTCGGCAATGCCCGGACTTTAGTACTGCGAAAGTCACGCACATCCGGATGCGGAACCAGGACTTTCAAAATTTTCTGACCCAATCCAACATCCCAAACGCGGCGACTAT
>DASXBV010000092.1:0-11245 GCA_036491515.1 Chthoniobacterales bacterium | reverse complement strand
GCCAGGGCCCACTCCCGGTACCGGGCATTAAAAGGGTGATCCGGCTTATGTAAAAGATCGAGGAGATCAGTGTCCTTCACCTCTTCGAAAAAGTCGGGCTGCTTGCTGGAATGACAAGCGATGCAGTTTTGTGCAAACACGCGACGGCCTTCCTTCAGGGCAGGGTCCCACGGGACGCCGGCGGGTCTGCCCTGGTCATCCTTTTTCAGGAACTCCGTCCCGCCAGGCGCATCCTTCAAGCGCATCGCCGGAGTTGATTTGAGAAAGAATCTCGCCAAATAGGGGGTGCGAACCTTGTTTACCTGCCAATAGACCGAGTTTTCCTCACAATCGCTGATCTTGAAGGGTTTCTGCCGCACGAACCCTATTAGTGGGTTGTGCAGTTGGATCCAGCGCTCCGAATAAGTACCTATATTAAGATAGACGCGCGCGAGCGCACCATATGCGCCGATGGAGTCAGCGCCGTCCAGAAGCACGCGAGGCACGGGTCGCGGATTCTGGGTAGGATCAGGATTACCAGGCAGCACCGACGGAAGCTGAATTGAAACACTGGACTGCTGTTCGGGCTTATTCTCCCCCAACTTAGTGCCAGGGATGCCCAATGAGTTTTCATATGCCTCACGTTCGCCAGAGGCCAGAAATGCGCCAGCGCGACGGAGGCGTCCGGGCAACTCAAATATTGCGTTCATCGTATTAGCGTTATTAATGTTGTCCGTAGCGACGAGCGAGGTATCAATGGTTCCCGGCAGTTGCGACTCAAGCACGTGATAGACGAAGTTGTCCCTCGAAAGCAACGCGCCGAGTATCGCTCTGGGCCGGAAATACTGGGCGCCGATGATAGTAGAAAGATTTTCCCATTTTGGATTTTCAGGATCGGCCGGAGGATTGAGCGGATGCGGCCCGACGTGGCAAAACCCGCAACTCATCCCGACCCGGTACGGGCGAACCAGCTTCGGATCATTAAAATAGTTGCTATCTGCAAAATATTTTTGCACATCCCACTTCTTTTGTGCCTCATCGTTAAAGGCTGGATTTTTGAATAAGCGCAGGCCAACGACCCCTGACGAGCGGCCGTAGACATTTTCTCTTGGCTGACGGGATTGAGGATCTGGTTGCTCAAGAAAAAGCCCGCTGTAGCTGTCCGCTTGCTTGGTTGGCTGGCAACCCGGCTCATTGATCAAGCCCGTTTCCTTGAACCTCTTCGACCTTTTGTCCGCAGCCGCTTCGGCGGAGGGGCTGGCAACAATCTTCAAGAAATCCAGGAAACCGTAACTATGTTGAGCTAACCAATCCCAGAACCACTCGTTGCCGCCGCACCACATCACCCACGTGTTCCGGCCTTTGATCTCATCCAAATCCAGCGCTAAACGCTTTGGCGCAACCGCCTGACTGTTGTTTGGATCACCGATCATGTCCATATCGCGGAAGTAATCGAACTCGGCCATCGGAAAATCCGCGACTTGTTTTCCAGCAACCTTAGCCTCGTCCGGCGGGGCGACAGGCTGCGCCGAAAGTTGATTTGAGAGACCCACCAGCCCAAAAAGGATGGTCAGTGATTTCACTATTCGAAAAGCACAGATGTTCATGGTGATTCCATCAACGAAGCGTTTCAGGCTACACATGGTGGTGCATATAGAAGTATAGTGTTAGTTTCGGTCATCACCTCTGATTTATATGCACCGCTCACTAACTATATAAATCCAAAAATCTTTCGGCACCGGGTAGGAGTATCCGGAAATGAGTCTATCTTCCTCTGATTTATTTAATGGGCGAGAAAAAGGATTACTTTTTGCTGCTTGGCTGGGGGTGTTAGCGAGGGACAAAAATAAACAAAACCTAGTGCGTAACACTTTACCACTCGGCTTGTTTCGGCAGCTTCTAGTCTCTAAATTACCAGTATTAGAATAAATGTTGAAGTGCAAAGTGGAGTGAGAAGCAAGACAAAATTGCGTTCGCGCGAATAATTGCCAGGACGCTATTTCCGCATTGCGACAATCGCCGGGAAATCAAGGCCGCGAATCGGGCCGCCGGCGTAGGCGAAGCGTCCTCGCTTTGCTTCTTCCCGAGAGGGCGAAGCGAGGACGCTTCGCTTACATCGCTAGCGCGAAAATCTCCCGAGCGCTTTGGCTGGTCAGATTTTCGCGCTAGGGGCAATTCAGCAGCCCTTGTCCCTCAACAAATGTGACGATTTCCGCAAGACCGAGGCCTTCCCTGAGGTTACACATTACGAATGGGCGTTCGCCTCTCATCTTTCGCGCGTCGCTCCCCATCACCGCGAGAGAAGCGCCCACGTAGGGAGCAAGGTCGACCTTATTAATGACCAGAAGATCGGATTTCGTTATACCCGGGCCGCCTTTGCGAGGAATCTTTTCGCCGCCTGCTACGTCGATCACGTAAATGGTCAGGTCAGAAAGCTCCGGGCTGAAGGTGGCAGCAAGATTGTCGCCCCCCGATTCGATAAACACAACATCGGCGTCCGGGTATTTCTGCAGCATGCGATCGACAGCTTCCAAATTGATTGATGCGTCCTCCCGGATGGCGGTGTGCGGACAACCGCCGGTTTCCACTCCCAGAATTCTTTCGGCCGGCAGAGCGCCGGCAATAATCAGAAGGCGTTGATCCTCTTTTGTGTAAATGTCGTTGGTGATGACGACCAGGTCATAACGGTCTCTCATCGATTTACAAAGCATCTCGACGAGAGTGGTTTTACCGGACCCGACCGGTCCACCGATGCCGACACGCAGGGGTGGGTTCCGTTTTGTGCGTTGATGATTGCTCATAGTGATTGGAGCTTCGGCATCATATTTTTTTGCGACCTCGAGGTAATTATTTTTGCCGACAGATGCCGGTACTGGCTAGTCTAGGTGATGGCCGAAAACGTTCGCTTTCAGAGCTTGCCCATGATCTTTGCGTTAAATCCGTAAATAATCCTGTCGCCGGCGAGTTCTACTAATTCCACGGTGCGTTCCTGCCCGGGCTCAAACCGGACGGCCGTGCCGGCAATAATATTCAGTCGAAACCCGCGCGCCTTATCACGGTCGAAGTGTAACGCTTCATTGACCTCGAAAAAATGAAAGTGCGAGCCAACCTGAACCGGTCGATCACCGGTATTGGCGACGATTAGCGCGACTGTTGTGCGTCCCGCATTCAGCTCGATTTCGCCAGAGGCCGTTATCACTTCGCCGGGAATCATGTTTTTTCTCCTGAATGGTTACCCGATCGGATAGTGAACAGTGACGAGTTTTGTGCCGTCCGGGAAAGTGGCCTCGACCTGGATCTCATGGATCATTTCCGGAACGCCTTCCATCACCTGATCGCGATTGAGCAGCGTGGTGCCGTGGTGCATCAATTCTGCCACGGTCTTACCATCACGGGCGCCTTCCAGAAGCGCTGCCGTGAGATAGGCGACTGCTTCTGGATGGTTTAGTTTCACCCCACGTGCTAAGCGCCGCTCCGCCAGCAATGCGGCGGTGAAGATCAACAGCTTGTCTTTTTCTCTCGGAGTAAGGTTCATGCAACGCTCGGATTGTGGGTTTACTGGGGGCCAAATGTCGATGAATTCACGTCGCCCAAAGTCGGAGTCGGTGGGATTGCAGACCATGTACTTGCGGCCGGAGGCGCAGCCAGCAGTCGACCATCATGTCGCGCAACGGTTCGACGGTGTCCGCTAAGCCTCGGATAAGCAGTATCCCGCCCGGAAGGCAGGTTGCTCCCGCTCGCAATCCGTTTCTGAACGGCAAATGGGAAACCAACTCTTCGGAACGCGCGGCCATGCAGCCCGGGCCGATCGCCCAGAGCGTGCCGAAAACGTTATACCCGAAGAGACCATGCGGCGCCTTCCGGAACGGATCACCCGCGTCAAGCGCGAGCCGTTCGAACCACAACGGTAACCCGTCTGTTCGCTGGATCGATGTAAGGCAGCGCAGCGAGCCCTCCGTCCATTGCTCCGCGGACGCCTGTCTTCCGAGTACCGCAATTTCCCAACCTATCGCCGTTGCTCCAGTATCGATCTGCAGGGCGAAAGATGATTCCACGCGCGTTGCGTTGAAGAAGATGTTCTCCTGTGGCAACCAATCGAGAGTGGCTCCCTGAGCCAGGCGGATCATGACTTTCTGTCGGCACTGTCGCAACGGCGCCTTATACCATTTGGCAGCCGCCGGCGTCGTCACGACTGCGTTGCTGTTCGCCTCAAGATCAATCTCAAAGACCAGCTCATCGCCTCCGGCGATCCCACCCGGCGGATGAACAATCACCGCATGACAGACTTGTTCGCCCTCAGGATAAAGCGCCTTTTGCACAGTCAGCGGACCCGAATGTCGCCTTTCGACCAGGACTGTACGCGTCTCCCTGCGCGCGAACCGAAGGTGAAGTTCGGCCGGCCAAGGTTCGTTAGCCTGAGGTGCTGCCATGAGTCAAGAAGTCAGGAGGGTGAGGCTCCGTCCGAGCAGAAGACGCCGCGCCAACCCCGGCTCGGACGGAGCCTCGCCCTACCCGGAGCCTCGCCCTACCGGCTTACACCGCGATCATCTCGCGAATTTCATCCTGATCCATTGTTTGTCCCGAGCCGCTTGCCACCATCTCGCCTCGGTTCATGACCAAATACCGATCCTAGCAACACCAATCCCCAAACGGGATTGGCGAGCTACGAGTCGGTCGAACCCGCGATTCGCGACGCCCCTACGCCCCGGCGGCCGACTTGCAAGCCGGAATACCCGGCTTTATTGCCCCGCGGTTTTCCTCTCAAGCTGTTCATCGAGACTCTTCAATAGGAAAGGCTCGGCCTTAACCTGCGTGTAGGTGGCCACAATCTTGAATTGTCCGTTCGCAGTCGTTTCGCCGATATAGACGTTCTTCGTGGCATGATGGTTTTTCTGCATCGTGATCTTGCCGCCTGGACCATCAAAGCTGATCGCATCATTCTCAAGCACGTCGCGAACCTTATCCACATCGAACGTGCCCGCCTTTTCGACGGCCTTTTTCCATAGATAAACGCCATCATAGGAAAGCACCATTGGGCTGTCCACCGCGCGCTTTTCCTTGACTACGCCCGGATGACTCTGGGTTTTGAGCCAAGCGTTCCAGCGCTCCAGGAAATCCTTGTTCTCAGGCGTTCTCAAAGACATGAAATAATCCCAGCAACCCAGTTCCCCCACAAGATCTCTCGTTGGTAGACTGCGCAGCTCGTCTTCCGCCAGACTGAAGGAAACGATCGGGCACTCCGCCGGACTGAGCCCGGTGGAGGCAATCTCCTTAAAGAACGGCACGTTGGAATCCCCATTGATCGTATTGATGATGCAAGCGTCGCCCCCGGCCGCGAATTGTTTGATTTCAGAGACGATCTGCTGAAAATCCGTGTAACCGAAGGGCACGTATTTGCCGGCCGAGATGACTTTCCCGGCGCTGTCCTTGCGAAGCCCGCCCCCGATATTTTCGACCGGAACACCTTTGGTCTCGAGATATTTGAAGAGGATGAGGTTCGTGGTCTGCGGATAAACGTAATCGCTTCCGACCAGATAAAACTTCTTTTTCCCTTGGGCTAGCAGGTAGTCGACCGCGGGCGTAGCTTGTTGATTGACTGCTTCAGCGGTGTAGAAGATGTTTTTTGACAGCTCTTCGCCTTCGTACTGCACCGGATAAAACAGCGTACCGTCGTTCTGCTCGAAGACAGGAAGAACCGACTTGCGGCTCACGGAGGTCCAACAGCCGAACACCACGGCTACTTTGTCCTGCTGCAACAACTGCTTTGCTTTTTCAGCGAACAAAGGCCAGTTAGAAGCGCCGTCGACAACGATAGGTTCGATCTTTTTCCCGAGAACGCCGCCACTCTTGTTTACTTCGTCGAAAGCAAACAACAGCATGTCCCGCAACGATGTTTCGCTGATTGCCATTGTGCCCGACAACGAGTGCAACACACCGACTTTAACCTTGCCGCTGCTAAGATCGACTTCGTTGCCTCGTAACTCGGCTGTCCAGGCAAGGGATATTGTTATCGCCGCCACCCAAGCGGACATACAAAACATTTCGCTTCCTGGAAGGAAACCGGCCAGAGCAATTCTGGTTTTGCTAGGGTATTTCATCTTCTTTTTGTGTACTCTTGTTATTTGCTTTTTGATCTTCGCGCCGTGGGGGAGGTTCGAGGCGAGCTTCAGCCCGAAAACCGGACAGCGAGCGTCGAAACCGTACAAAATAGAAGCAGGACTCGTGCCTGAAAAAGGTGTTTTCGTCGACCGAGCAGGTGTTGGCAAGGATAATGCTTATCGACAGTTTCAATGCGCGGACTGAAGCTTTTTTGTCTCGCGGCGATGCTGGCGCCTCTCCTCCTCCATGCGGAAACCAGTCCCGAGGCGTCCATCCGGCAGTCCATCGCGCGTGCTGTCACCAGCTCGCCAACCGATCAGGACTTGATCCTCGATCAGATAGCCAGTTCTGGAGCGGTCTCAAAAGCGGAGCGCGATCTCCTCACTTCGTGGAATAACGGGGAAATCTACCTGTACAACGATTCTGCGGGCAAGATCGTCCCCGTCATTCTCGAGCAGCCGGATACGACCGATAAAACCCGTGCGTTTAGGGTGGATACCGGCGAATTGCTGCAGGATTCGAACGGCGAGGCGGTCATGATCGACCCAACCACTGCAACTGCAGCGGAAATGAACGCCATACTGCGAAAAAAAATACAGCGAACGCTGGATCTTTTGAGCCTGTCTGATCCGAATCCGGAGGTCCGGCGCGGGACGGCGTTCAAGCTCGGGTCCTCGCAAAAGGCTGAAAATTTGCCGGTCCTGGAGACGCGCCTGAAACTGGAAACGGACCCCGGGGTGAAAAAGGTACTACTTGAAGCAAAGGCTCTGATAGAACTCGCGGATACGGCGCACCCTGATCGGCAGGTCGCTGCGGCGGACGCACTGGCGAAGTCGAACTGTATCGGCGGGCTTGACACCCTTGCAGGTTTGATGGAAAGCAAGAACGCGTCAGCCGAGGCCAAGCTGGCCGCGGCGAAGGCGGTCCAATCCATCCGGAATTATCTCTCGGTCGTGAATTTCTTCGGAACAATTTTTCGCGGCTTTAGCCTGGGATCGATTCTCTTGATTTCCGCGCTTGGATTGGCCATCACATTCGGCCTGATGGGAGTGATCAACATGGCCCATGGTGAAATGATCGCCGTTGGCGCGTACACGACGTACGTGGTGGAAAACGTTTTCCGGGACGGTCTCACGCTCTCTCCTCTGGGCGTCCCGATCCCGCTGCCGGGCCTGCATCTCAGCGGATGGCCTTTCCAGACGTATTTCATTTTCGCAATCCCCCTGTCATTTCTGGCGGCTGCCCTTGCAGGGCTCGCGCTCGAGCGTTTGGTGATCCGGTTTCTTTACCGCCGGGTGTTAGAATCGCTGCTTGCGACCTGGGGCGTTTCGCTCATAATGCAACAGCTGTTCCGTCTGGTTTTCGGGGCGAACAATGTCCAGGTGAACTCTCCTTCATGGCTCCTCGGCAATTTCACGGTCAGCGATGTCATTCTGGGATACAATCGGATCTTCGTGATCGCGTTCGCCATCCTGATCGTTTTCGGAACATGGATGCTGTTAACCAAGACGCCGCACGGCCTGTTCATCCGGGCCGTGATTCAGGATCCGGACATGGCTGTTTGCATGGGTGTGCCCGCTGAGCGGGTCAACATGCTCACCTTTGCTTTCGGGTCCGGTCTCGCCGGATTGGCGGGAGCGTTCCTCTCACAGATCGGGAACGTCGGGCCGAGCCTGGGGCAGAGCTATATTATCGACAGCTTCATGACGGTCGTCGTTGGCGGAGTCGGGAGCATTGCCGGAACAGTGGTTTCGGCGCTTGGAATCGGTTGTTCTGACCAGGTTCTCCAACAGGTGCTGGGTTCGCCTGTGCTCGGCAAAATCACAGTCCTGGCGGTGATCATCCTCTTTTTGCAATGGAAACCAGGAGGGTTCTTTCCAACCCGAAGCCGTAGCTTGGACGGTTAGCATCGCCTTCGCCGCCGCGTGCAAAAGAGCTTTCATAAGGCCGAAATGTGGGGCATCGGAATCGGGGCAATTATTATTCTCGGCATTCTGCCGGCGCTCAACGCCTTTGTGCCCGAGAGCAGCGCTTTCCATCTCAGTGATTTTGCGATCAATCTGTACGGCAAGTACCTGTGCTACGCCGTGCTTGCGATCAGCGTGGATCTGCTCTGGGGTTACACCGGGTTATTAAGTTTAGGTCAATGTTTGTTCTTTGCTTTGGGCGGCTACGCCTTCGGCATGCACCTCATGCTGTTGATCGGAAAGCTCGGGCAATACCACAGCGATCTTCCCGACTTTATGGTGTTCCTCGGCTACCCAAGGCTGCCGCCTCATTGGGAGCCGTTCCGGAGTTTCTGGTTCGCCGCGGCCGCTGTTGTTCTGGTGCCAGGTCTTTTGGCCTTGGTGTTCGGCTTTCTTGCGTTTCGTTCCCGGATCCGCGGCGTCTACTTTTCAATTCTGACCCAGGCGCTGACCTACGCTGCTTGTCTGATGTTTTTCCGCAATGACTTCACCTTCGGCGGCAATAACGGACTGACGGATTTCAAGTTTATTCTTGGTTACGACATACGGAGCCCCGCTACCCAGCGATGCTTGTTCATGACCACTGGCGTGCTTCTGATCTTAACCTATGTCTTTTGCCGGTGGCTGACGGTGACGAAATTCGGGAAAATCCAAAGGGCCGTGCGCGACAGTGAGAATCGGGTCTTGTTTTCGGGCTACGCGGCGGCCAACTTCAAATTGTTTGTGTTCGTCGTCAGCGCCATTATCGCGGGCTTGGCGGGTGCGCTCTATGTGCCCCAGGTCGGGATCATCAACCCGAGTGAGATGGCGCCCGACAAATCTTTGGAAGCTGTGGTATGGGTCGCCGTTGGGGGACGAGGAACGCTGATCGGTCCGGTCATCGGTGCGATCGTTGTCAACGCGCTGAAGAGCTGGGCCACGCGTGCCTTTCCTGATCTCTGGCTCATTATCCTCGGGGCAATGTTCGTGATCGTCGTGCTGTTTCTGCCGAAGGGGATCGTTGGTTTGCCGGCGCAGCTTTTGTCCCTGTTCAAGCGAAGCTCCGCCTTTTTGAAAAAGACCTGGGCGCAGCGCGGCGCCGGTGCGGAATTGCCCCTGAAAACTCCGGATACCCGATATGACAAAGAAATTCATCCTCACCGCTGAGGGGGTGTCGAAAAGCTTCGATGGTTTCAAGGCGATCAACGATTTGAGCTTTTACCTCGACGAGGGCGAGCTTCGCACGATCATTGGACCGAACGGGGCCGGCAAGAGCACTTTTCTCGATTTGATCACCGGCAGGACCAGGCCCGACGAAGGACAAATTGAATTCAAGGGTACGCCGGTCATCAAAAAGACCGAGTATCAGATTTATCGGATGGGGATCGGGCGCAAGTTTCAGACGCCCAGCGTCTACTCAGATCACACGGTTTACGAGAACATTCTTTTAGGGCTCAAGGGCAGCCGGAGCGTCTGGGGCGCGATTTTCGGAAGGGTCACTCCAGCTCAGAACGATCAGATCTACCACGTGCTCGAGATTATCGGTCTTAAGGACAAGGCCCATATCAGAGCGGGCGCTCTTGCGCATGGTCAAAAGCAATGGCTTGAAATCGGGATGCTGATCGCCCAGGATCCGGAACTGTTGCTGGTGGATGAACCGGCGGCCGGCATGACGGACGAAGAGACCGCGCGGACCGGTGAACTGCTCCTGAGCCTGGCGGGAAAGCACACGATCATCGTCATCGAGCACGACATGGTCTTTGTGCGTCAGCTCGCTAGCAAGGTCACCGTGCTTCATCAAGGCAGCGTTCTGCGCGAGGGATCGCTTGACGAGGTCCAGAATGACGAGCGGGTGATCGAGGTGTACTTGGGAAAGAAGCACAAACATGACACAATCCATCCTGAGCATTGACAAGCTCAGCATCGCGATCGGCGGCTCCCGGATTCTGCGCGACGTGAGTCTGGATCTCTGCGCTAATCATGTATTTTGTTTGATGGGGCGCAACGGGGTGGGAAAAACCACAACGTTAAAGAGCGTGGTCGGCCTTTATAAACCGAACAGCGGTCGCGTCGTTTTTGAAGGGCGCGACATTTCCCGGATGCCGCCAGAGAAGCGGGCTTTGGCCGGGATTGGCTATGTTCCCCAGGGCCGAGGGATCTTCCCGCATTTGACGGTCGCGGAAAATCTCTTTATTGGCGCTGTGGCGAAGCGGAAGAAAGCGAAAGAGGGGCTGGAACGGGTCTATTCACTGTTCCCGATCATCAAAGAATTTTTGCCGCGCAAGGGTGGGATGCTCTCCGGCGGCCAGCAACAACAACTCGCGATCGGGCGAGCGCTACTCACCGAACCAAGGCTGCTGATCCTAGACGAACCAACTGAGGGACTCCAGCCCAACATCATCGACCAGATTGGCGAGGCCATTAAGCTCCTGAGAAAGGAGTCCATCACGATCCTTCTGGTGGAGCAATATCTGGAATTCTGCAAGGAACTGGCCGACAATTTCGCGATCCTGGATCGGGGCAGCGTCGTCGCGCAGGGCGCCGTCGGGGAGCTGACCGACAAGGTCGTGAAGCAGCATCTAACGGTGTGATGTCAGCGGCACGACGAGTGCTACCAAGGTTCCCAGGGGAGCGGAACTCGGGACCCTAACTCGCAACTGTATTTTTTTGCCCAGGATGTCGTTTCTTTTTGCATAGCGCCGGCCCTGTTAGTGGTGTGATTTGATCAATGGGCGGAAGTGTTTGGAAAAAGAGGGTTGAATTTTTTTCGGAGTTGTGTGAGGCGATATGGGTGGCGCATTATTGATGCGACGCGTTCTTCGGGTTCGACTCGCTGATGTCGAAAGGCTTTGATGGCCGGGAAGGCGTTGAATCGCACCGACGAATTCAGATGAAAGCCCATGAACTGTTAAGCTCGCCAGACACCTGGTGTCAGGAATCGCCGGCCGAAGACGCGCAAGGCAATAAGGTCCAGGCTTTGGATCCGAATGCCGTGAAATGGTGCGCGCTCGCTGCGGTTCAAAAGAGCTACCCTGCGTCGCAATGGGAAGAGATGATGGATCGGGTGTTGCGTGCGCTCAGCGTTTCCGAAAAGGGGATAGCGCAATTTACAAAATCTGACAAGGCATGTTGCTTAATGGAGTGGAATGACGATCGGTCATGTTCGTTCCGGGACATTCGAGCAGTACTTATCGAAGCAGATGTATAAGCCAAAGCTCCAG
>DASXBV010000091.1:0-16332 GCA_036491515.1 Chthoniobacterales bacterium | reverse complement strand
AGTGAGCGGAGCGAAGCTCCGGGTAGGGCGAGGCTCCGGGTAGGCCGAGGCCGACGCGCTGACCCCGGTTCGGACGGCGCCTCGCCCTACCCGGCGCCTCGTACCCGAAGCATTCTGAACTCCTGCAATTCCTGACTTCTGAGGATCTTCCGATATATTTTCGGATAATTGTATAAATTATCGGGCCTCCGATCTACACGACCTAAATCAAAAAAACGCGTTGACCATCATGGTCCATTTGTGGGATTCCATCGGCCATTCGTTATTTAACCGTCCGCACATAGTTCTTTCCCCCCCGACTGGCGGTGAGAACAAGGGGAGTCGTTACTCCAGGTACTTCTCACCGCCAGCAGGGGAGCGCACTGGGAATCCTGGCGATGGCGCGCCCCCATCGTTTTGTCATACTCAAATGAGTCTCAAAAAACGGCGGTTACGCCTTGAGCCTGCATCGCTCACAAATCTTTAGAGATTTGTGAGCGATGCAGGCTAAGTAGTTCCCGTACCTCTTCGTCAGATGTTTGGCCGAAGATTTCATAGGCCTGGCCCACTGAATAGAACGGATCTGGTCTCGAGATGACCACAACCTCATCAACCACTACTTGGAGCTCATCGCAAGTTGACGCCGGCGCAGTCGGGGCGGCGACAACAATTCGCGCCGGTTGCTGTTGCTTTAACGCGGCGACCGCAGCGAGCATCGTTGAACCGGTAGCGATGCCATCATCGACCAGGATAATTGTCTTGCCCCTGATCTCAGGGGCAAGGATGTGACCTCGATAGGCTAGCTCGCGCCGTTTTAGCTCGAGGCGTTCTCTTGCACTGACTGCTTCGATCACTTCGTCCGGAATATTCATCGCACGGACTATCCCGTGGTTCAGTATCCGCACGCCGCCGGTCGCAATCGCACCCATAGCTAATTCTTCGTGACCCGGTGAGCCGAGCTTGCGCACCACGAAGACATCAAGGGGAGCGCGAAGCGCGTTCGCAACTTGGAACCCCACAGGCACACCCCCTCGAGGCAATCCCAAGATCAAGACGTCCTTGCGATCGGCATACTTGCCCAGCTCCTTTGCCAACAACTTCCCCCCTTCAGTTCGGTCCTGAAAGCGCCTGGCCATATTCACTAGTGCGGGATTCGCAAATATTAGTCATAGACTGGTATTTGCCAATCCAGTACGAGCTAAAGAATCACGGTAGGGCCAAGCTCCGCCGGGTTCAGCGGTTTCAGCGGTAGCAAAGCAGCATGGGCTTCCAGCCTGTACCGAGAGGGAAAAGGCAGAAGGCAAAAGGAAAAAGGCAGAAGTTATTTGTTTGGCCCACCATCCCAACTTCTTCGTTCTGCCTTTTGCCTTCTTATTTTTGCCTTGCGGGTGAGGTGAGTCGCCTCACGTCGAACGCCTCCTCCTTGACTTCTCGCCGTAATCCAGTTTAGGGGAGGGTGTGCGCATCGGCTATTTCGCTGGATATACGGTCCTGATTACCGGAGCATCCGCCGGGATCGGTTGTGAGTTCGCGCGTCAGCTTGCCCCGGTGGCGAGTAAGATGATACTGGTAGCTCGCCGCGATGATCGCTTGGAAACGCTTGAGTTGGAACTTAAGGCGATCAACCCCGGGCTGAAGCTGTTCCGCCGATCTTTGGACCTTCGTCGCCCCGCTGAGCTGGAAAGTCTTTGCGATTGGCTTGATGAAAGCGGTCTGACCCTCGATCTTTTGATTAACAACGCTGGTGCGGGTGATCATGGACCCTTCGTTGAAAGTGAATGGGAGCGCGTTGACTCCATGCTGCAGGTGAACGTGCGCGCTCTGACCTATCTCACCTTCAGAGTCCTGCCGGCAATGAGAAAGGCCGGGAATGGTGCGATTCTGAATGTAAGTTCGGTCGCAGGACTGCTACCTTTACCCAACAGCGCGGTGTACGCTGCGACCAAGGCTTACGTAACCAGTTTCAGCGAGGCCCTTCGCGCAGAACTGCGCTTGTCTAACATATCTGTTACCGCGCTATGTCCCGGACCAGTCGAGACAGAATTTTTGTCACGTGCTACCCGCGGATCTGACCGTCAGGAGCACACGGCTCCGAACTGCTTTGTTGTCTCCGTTCAGGAAGTCGTTCGACAGGCGTTGGAGGCCGTAACGAAAGACCGGGCTCGAGTGATTCCTGGCGTTTTAGTGAATTTGGCGATGACGATGCTCGCTTTCCTCCCAATGTTTATCAAACGGCTTCTTTACGACGTGCAGGCGAAGCATCAAGCAAAGAACTCAAGAAGCCGAGAATTCGACAGCCTGCATCGTTCACAAATCTCTAAGGATTTGTGAGCGATGCAGGCTATTTCTTACCAAACCGGTTCTCGGTCCCGTTCAACAGTCGCACGATGTTGCCGCGATGACGCCAGATCGCCAGGGCCGCTATCACGACCGAAAAGGTAAACAGTAGCCAAAAGTCGGTCCCGGTCTTAGCGACGATCAAGAGTACTGCGATTGGCAGGACCACAGCTGCAATGATCGAGGCCAAGGAAGTGTACCGGCTGATAAGAAACACTCCGACCCAGACCACCGCGCCCGAAAGGAAAACCAGAGGCGGCAAAAGCGCAAGAACCGCTCCGCCCGAAGTGGCAATACCCTTCCCGCCTTTGAAACCGAGCCAGATGGTGTAGTTATGACCGAGGATGCACGCGATCGCTGCGGTAACGCTACCGGGAACGGAACCTAAAAGAAAATGCGCGGCGATTAGAAACCCGAGCTTTACGGCGAAAAAACCCTTCAAAAAATCGCAAAAACCCACCAGGTAGCCCCACTTCTTACCCATGACACGGGCCACGTTCGCAGCCCCGATGTTGCTGCTGCCACGCTGGCGGATGTCGATGCCTTTTGATCGTGCCACGAGATATCCGCTCGGAATCGAGCCGATAAGATAACTTAGAATGAAAATGAGAAGCCAAATCATGGGTCGCGGCAATAGAACTCAAGAACTCGAGAACTCAAGGACTCGAGGTAGGGCGAAGCTCCGTCTGAGCCGAGGGCGACGCGCCAACCCCGGCTCGGACGGAGCGGATCGACTGAGCTCGCCGAAGTCCTCGCCCTCCTTTACTTACACACCGGAACATTGCGATGAGGCTAACCTGAAGCCCCTTAAATTCGTGCTTTCAGACAAAAAATGATTTAGACTCCCGGCCAGATCGATTATGGCGCAAGACGTTCTCTCCTCAGCTACTGACCAAACGAACACGAGCCAGGAAGTCGTTCCGATGGCGACGCAGGAAGATGACCTCACCTTCAAACGAATTCTCGTGCCGATCGATTTCTCCGAGCATTGCGCGAGGACAGTTTCAATCGCCATAAATTTAGCGTCTCGGGACAACGCTACGATACAGCTTCTGCACGTCTTTCAGATAGCTGACTATGTGGTAACTCCATTTGCCCAACGAAAACACCTCTCCAAGCTGGACCCATCGCGGGTAAATGTCGCCGAGCAAGAAGGCAGGGAGAGTTTGGAGGCGTTCAAACAGCAGGTGGAAAGCCGTGGCATCAAGGCAGAGGCATATATTCGCGTGGGATATCCGTTTGACGAGATTGTCGCGATGGCGGACCACTTCAATGTCGACCTCATCGTGATCGGCTCTCGGGGCTGCAGCGGGATGACGCGCCTGCTCGTTGGCAGCACGGCCGAACGAGTCGTGGAACACGCCCCCTGTCCTGTCCTGGTGGTGAAGGAACGGCGAACAAGAACGCACTAGTGCTAGTGTGCTGTCTCCTTCGACGGCGCGGCGTTAGAAATTGGGTAGATTGTCCCACGTTTGGAATAATTGAACCTTTCGCGGGCTCTCCTGGTCAGTACAAAAATAGAATCAAATGAGGAACTGCTCGATCCTGGCTCTGGTGGCCGTAATGAGTGTCTATGTCAATGCTGCCCTCAGCCAGACCACACCAAATCCACGAACCGATATGTCTAAGCTTTCCGATGACGAACAGAAACAGAAACTGACCGCACAGCAGTTTTATGTGACCAAACAAAATGGGACTGAGCCCCCGTTCAGCAATGCCTATTGGGACAATCACCAACCCGGGATATACGTCGATGTGATTTCCGGTGAGCCTCTTTTCATTTCGAAAGACAAGTTCGACTCTGGGACCGGGTGGCCAAGTTTTACTAAACCGATCGATGCGAACGCCGTTGTCGAGAAGAGGGATGCTTCCCTCGGTATGGTCAGGACCGAGGTCCGCGGCGCCAAAAGCGACGCTCATCTGGGACATGTTTTCGACGATGGTCCAGAGCCAACCGGCCTGCGGTACTGTATGAATTCTGCCGCGCTCCGCTTCATTCCCGTCGACAAACTCGAGGCCGAAGGTTATGGCGATTATGTCAAGCTTTTTAAATAAGGCGGCAACCTTTAACGGATCTATGCAGGTTAGGATCATGTCTTTTTGCGGACTGCTCTTCCTTGCTTGTTTCGGAGGAGCGGTGACAATTTCTTCAGCACAAACGAAAGATATGAAATCATCATCTCAACTGGAGACGGCAGTCTTTGGTGGCGGCTGCTTCTGGTGTCTGGACGCTCAATTCAAATTGGTCCCCGGCGTTAAGTCAGTGGTTTCAGGTTACGCCGGGGGGACGGCCAAAAATCCGAGCTACGAGCAAGTGTGTAGCGAAACTACGGGTCATGCCGAGGTCATTCAGGTCGAATTCGACCCCGCCGTGGTCGGCTATGAGGATCTGCTTCGAAAATTTTTTCACGCCCACGATCCGACCACGCTGAATCGACAGGGCCCGGACGTGGGGAGCTCCTACCGGTCAATTATCTTATATAAGGATGACAATCAAAAAGCGGCTGCGGAAAAGGTGAAGGCCGAAGCGCAAAAAGACTGGCCCGATCCAATAGTAACCGAGATCGTGCCGCTTCAAGCTTTCTACAAGGCGGAAGACTATCATCAGGATTACTTCGCGAAAAACCCGGATCAGGGATATTGCCGGCTCGTTGTCGCTCCCAAGGTGAAGAAGTTCGAAAAAATGCTTGAGTCGCAGAAACAGTAGACTCAAGGGGGCGAAGCTTCGGTAGGACGAGGCTCCGCGGTAGGGCGAGGCTCCGCGGTAGGGCGAGGCTCCGTCCGAGCCGAGGACGACGCGCTAATAACGCGGGACGCACTCCGCATAGGCGTCAACTTAAGGGAACGAGCGAGCCATTTCTCCCTTGAAAGGGGACAATATCTCGGCCCAGGGTTTCGTATATGTACAGCGGTATAAGTACCTCTCCAATCGTCCTCGTTCTCGACTTCTTTGGACGCGGGAAACGCGCCGATTGCCAACAACGTTCAAAGAACGAGAACGAGGACGATTCCCAAATTTCGGAATTTGGGTTAAGTTGACGCCTATCGGACGCGCTCCTGCGCGATCCGGCGTTGCACGTCTCCACACCATTTTCGCTTTTGCCCTATCTTGCAACCGACACCTCTCCACTGCATATAGTGGACGTGATGCTCGGTTTAAATCTGCCTGTATCTTTTCGGTCGGTTATTCCGACCCTATTTTTTGCGCTGCTCTGCGGAAACGCGTCCGCGCAAAACGTCGACGAAAACGCGGCCTCCTCCGCGACAATTGTTTTACCCACGGGAAAGCAAATCACGCCAATGGCTGTTCCCGGGGCCACCTTTCAGTTATTAAACCCGGGCTTGAAGGACTTTCCCGAATTCGTGGCAAGCGGGGCGATTAGTACAGCCGTCAGCCCAGACCAGGGCACCCTCCTTGTTCTCACCAGTGGTTTTAACTTGATGAGCGGACTCGACGGTAAGCGCAAGTCCGACGATTCTCAGGAATACATTTTTATCTACGACATTAGCTCGGCGAAGCCGGTTCAGAGACAAGTCTTAAAGGTCCCTAACACCTTTGCGGGCCTCGCGTTCGATCCGCGCGGAAAAATTTTCTACGTCAGCGGAGGAAAGGATGACAATGTCCACACCTTTGCTAAACAAGATGACGGCAGCTGGTCCGAGTCGGGCAACCCCATTTCTCTTGGGCACACCGGAGGTATCGGGCTCTTACGAGCGTCGACGCTCGTCGCCGGAGGATTGGCGGTTACCGGCGATGGAACGAAAATTGTGGTGGCGAACGTCTACAATGATTCAGTGTCCGTCGTCGACGCTACCCGTAGAATCGTCAGCAATGAAACGGATTTGAGACCCGGCAAGGTGGATCCCAGCGAGGTTGGCGTCGCCGGCGGCGAATATCCCTTCTGGGTAACAATTAAAGGGGATGAAACAGCCTATGTCTCCAGTCTCCGGGATCGTGAGATTGTTGTTCTCGCACTAAGCGATAAACCTCGGGTTCGGGCGCGGATCCACGTCGAGGGAAATCCGAACAAGATGGTGCTGAACCGGGATCAGTCGCGCTTGTTTGTCTGTTGCGATAATAGCGACACGGTCGACGTGATCGATACAAAGACTGACCGAATTGTGGAGACCGTTCGAACGACTGCTCCAGAGACCATACTGGCCGGCATTAACAAGTACCGGGGAAGCGCTCCTAACAGTCTGGTACTCTCACCCGACGAGAGCAGGTTATACGTAACTAACGGAGGTACAAATTCGGTTGCGATCATTAAATTATCGCCACCGGAATCGGCCGTTGTTGGACTGCTGCCGACAGCTTTCTACCCCAATTCCGTGAGTGTCAGCGGTGACGGGGACAGACTTTTTGTGGTGAACGGTAAAAGCCCAAGTGGCCCGAATCCCAAATTTTCACGCAAAAACCGGAGCGCAAACCAATACATCGAACAATTACAACAGTCAGGTCTGCAAAGTTTCAAATTGCCCGATACTACTTCCCTGGACCAACTTACCCGGACGGTAGCCGCTAACAATTCTTTCGGAATTTCTCCAATCGCGGACGACGACAAGCTTTTTGGCCGGCTGCGGCAGCTGATCAAGCATGTCATTTACATCGTGAAGGAAAATCGAACCTACGATCAAGTCTTGGGCGACCTCGACCGCGGAAATGGGGATCCGAAGCTCACTGAATTTGGCGAAGCGATTACCCCGAACGCTCATCAATTGGCTCGTGCGTTTGTCGATCTGGATAATTTTTTTGATTCTGGCGACGTTAGCGGTGATGGCTGGCCTTGGAGCACGTCCGGTCGCGAGAGTGATTTTGGCGTGAAGGCCGTACCATTGAACTACTCCGAACGCGGTACAAACTACGAATACGAGGGATCGAACCGTAATATTAACCTGAGTGTAGGCACCACCAAGGAGCGGATCGCGCTGAATCCGGCAACGCCAAATGATCCGGACCTGCTCCCCGGCAACGCGAACGTCGCCGCCCCTGATGGCCCGGTCGGTACCAAGAGCGGCAGAGGATATATCTGGGACGCCGCCTTGCGGGCTGGGACGACCGTGCGAAACTATGGTTTTTTTGTCGATTCCTCCTACTCGCCACTCGAGCGGGACCCGTACAAATCAAAAATGCGGGTGGCGTATGTCTCGGACCCGGAATTGCTCAGCAGGACGGATATTTATTTCCGAGGATTTGACCTGGCGCTGCCGGATTATTACCGAGAAAGGGAATGGGAGCGCGAGTTTGATGGTTTTGTCCGGGACGGCAACTTGCCTGCTTTCGAACTGGTTCGCTTCGGCGTGGATCATACCGGGGGCTTTAACAGCGCTCTTGATAATGTGAATACGCCGGAGCGGCAGGTGGCCGATAACGATTATGCGGTCGGGTTGCTGGTCGACAAGGTGGCTCACAGCCCCTACAAGAACAGTACGCTGATCTGCATCGTGGAAGATGACGCGCAAAACGGTGCTGACCATGTCGACGCGCATCGATCGACCGCCTATATCGTTGGCCCGTATGTTAAACATGGAGCGGTTATATCGAACCGCTATACGACGGTGAACATGGTTCGAACGCTCGAGGACCTGGTCGGCGCCGAACATTTGAACATCAATACCGCAACGCAACGCCCGATGGTCGATGTCTTTGATTTGAATCAACAAGACTGGAATTTTGACGCGGTGCCGTCCGTTTACTTAAATGACACCCAATTACCGATCAAGGAACAGGGGCCTGCCGGAGCCAGTTCCTCAACGCACGATGGCAGCTACTGGATTCAAAAAACTGCTGGTTTTGATTTCACCCGGGAGGACGATCTGAAAGACCCGGAACAGTATAACCGAATCATTTGGGAAGGCATCAAGGGCGATGTGCCCTATCCCACCGAACGGAGCGGCCTCGATTTGAGACATGATCGGGCTGCGCTCCTCAGGTAAGCAAAACGTCTCGGTTTGCCGGTTAGCGAAGAACTCAAGAACTCAAGCACTCGAGCACTCAAGAATGCTGCGATGTGGACCTCGGCTCGTTGGTTCTTCTCGAGTTCTTGAGTTCTTGAGTTCTTGAGTTCATTTTTTCCCATGCTAACCGTCTCCCGGCTTTCGAAATCCTTTGGTGGCCGCGTACTTTTCGAAGACGTGTCGCTGCAGGTAAATCGTGGCGACCGGATCGCGTTGATCGGGCCAAATGGCGCCGGCAAGACGACTCTGTTCTCTATCCTTTTGGGACTGGACGAACCGGACAAGGGGGAAGTGGCTTTACAGCGCGGTGTAAACGTCGGATTTCTTCCGCAGGAAATCGCTGCGACAAAAGACGAAACCGTTTTGCAGTTAGCTACCTCCTTCGTTCACCGCCAGGCGTCGGAAGTTAGAGGTCCAGGTCATGAAGAGAGTTCGGTTTGTTTCGATCTCCAACAAATCGAAGCGAAAGCCAAGCGAATCTTGAAAGGGTTGGGCTTTAGAGAGACAAATTTTTCGCGGCAGGCGAAGACGATGAGCGGTGGCTGGATCATGCGCGCACATCTGGCACGTCTGCTGGTCCTTGAGCCCGAACTACTGCTACTGGACGAACCGACGAACCATCTGGACCTGGAGTCCCTGGTGTGGTTGCAGAGCTACCTCCGCACCTATTCCGGTGCAATCCTCCTGATCTCCCATGATCGCTCATTCCTGAACGCTCTGGCCGAACAGGTCGTCGACATTGATCAGCGAAAGCTGACATGTTACCGCGGCAATTACGACAGCTATCTTGCTCAGAGAGCCGCGCGGCAAGAGCAACTCTTGGCCGCCTACAAGAACCAGCAGAGAGAAATCAAACGATTGCAGGTTTTCATTGATCGGTTTGGAGCGAAAAACACCAAAGCGTCTCAGGCGCAGAGCAAACGGAAGCAGATCGAGCGGATGGAAAAGATCGAGATGCCAGATTTTACGGCACCCCGGGTGGTTTTCAAGTTCCCGCAGCCACAACGTGGCGGACACAAAGTTATCGAGCTCACCGGAATCGATCACGCCTACGGACAAAACGTGGTATATCAAGGCCTCGACTACACGGTGGAACGAGGCCAACGCACCGTCCTCGTCGGTCCGAACGGCGCGGGAAAGTCGACGTTACTGAAACTCTTGGGAGGTGTTCTGCCGGTTCAAAAGGGAGCCCGCCAACTTGGTCATAACGTCCAGGTTGGCTACGCTTCTCAACACCGCATCGACATTTTAGCTCTGGATCGCTCCGTACTCGAGGAAGCAAAGGATTGCGGCCAACAGGTTCCTGAGCAGACCGTGCGCACAATTCTGGGAGCCTTTCTATTTCGCGGCGATGACGTGTTTAAGCCCGTGGGTGTCCTCAGTGGCGGAGAGAAAAGCAGGTTAGTGCTCGCAAAGATGCTGCTGAACCCGCCCAACTTCCTCCTGTTGGATGAGCCGACGACTCATCTTGATATGGCAAGCATTGAAGCGCTGATTCAAGCGCTCAAGCAGTATGACGGAACACTGCTTTTCATTAGCCATGATGTCTATTTCATCAGATCAATCGCCACTTCGGTTCTGCACATCCGTGGCGGAGTTTTGACATTTTATCCCGGAAATTACGATTATTATCTCGAAAAGACTGCCGCCGAATCGGAACTGGCAGGCCTCGTCGCAGGCGAGAAATCCCTCGAGGTCGGCAATTTCCCCGGATTGGCTTCTCGGAACAGGGAACAGAAGCGTCTGGAAGCTGACGCGCGGCAACTTAGATCCCGAGCCAGAAAAGAGCTCGACCAGGAGCTGTCGGCACTCGAAGAACGAATTCTGGAGCTGGAGTCCCGCCAAAAGGAGCTCGCGACTTCTCTGGAGCAGCCCGATGTCCACGAGAACTCTGCGCGCGCCATGCGAGTGAGCAAGGAGCTAAAGTCGGTCACGGAGGAGCTTCAGTCGCTCTCTCCCGAGTGGGAACGCCTCGTGGACGTTGCAAAAGAGATCTGACAGCCTGCAGCGCTCACAAATCTCTAAGGATTTGTGAGCGCTGCAGGCTTATTGCATTAACACCGCGATCGATCTGGGCTTCACGACGTACTTCGATCCGATGATCTGAACTTCGCTACCGGGTGCACAGATATCTTGAGGAGAAGAGAAGCTCGTGTCGACGACGCGAAACCATGGTTTTGCGAGACCATCCAAAATTGTGAATCTAAGCGGCTCCGTGTAGGCATTGATCATGACGTAGAGGTCGACATCATGCTGAGACTTGCCGCTAAGGTAATAAGCTAAACTGTGGGAGTGATAGGACAGATCCGTCGACGACTCGACTCCGTGCCAACGAATATCTTCGCGCCAGAATCTGCTGCGGCAAATTGTCGGATGCGCTTTGCGGAAAGCGATCATGCGCTTAAAGAAACGGAATATATCGGCGTGCTCTCGGAGCCGATTCCAATTAAGCCAAGTCGTCTCGTTGTCTTGATTGTAAGGGTTGTTATTCCCGCCCTGCGTATGCAGGAATTCATCGCCAGCCGCGAACATCGGTATCCCATTAGACAGCATTAGCAAGCAACAGAGATTTTTTGCCTGGCGTTTTCGCAGAGTAATCACTTTGGGAGCAACGCCGTCATCGCCTTCCCAACCGCAATTCCAGCTGAAATTGTCTCTCGTCCCGTCGGTATTATTTTGCCCGTTCGCGTCGTTGTGCGGTTCATTGTATGAGACCAGGTCGTACAGGGTAAATCCGTCGTGGGAGACGATGTAGTTTATGCTGTAGAAGGGGCGACGGGCTTCTTCGATGCGATCGGGAAAAAGATCATCGCTGCCGTAAAGTCGCCTCATGACGGGCGGTACCGCGCCAGGATCCCCTCGTACAAAACGGCGAATGTCGTCTCTAAACATGCCGTTCCACTGGTGCCAGAACATGCCTGGAAAACTTGTACCTAGCTGATAAGCACCACCGGCGTCCCACGGTTCGGCGATCAGGCGAGCCGTTCTGAGCACGGGGTCAGTCCGAATGGCGGAGAGCAGGGGCGGGTCATTCCAATCGATCGAGCCGTCTTCAGAGCGGGTCAGGATGGATGCCAGGTCGAAGCGAAAACCGTCGACATGCATTTCCGTGACCCAGTATCGAAGGCTATCGAGGATGAGGTTTCGAATGAACGGATCGGTGCAGTTCAGTGTGTTGCCGGTGCCGGAGTAGTTGGCGTAAGGTCGCCCGGATTCGTGCGTCAGCAGATAGAAGCTCGCATTATCGATCCCCTTGAAAGAATAGGTCGGCCCTCGATCGTCGGCTTCAGTAGTATGATTGTAGACCACGTCGAGGATCACTTCGATCCCGGCCGTGTGGAGCGCTCTCACCATTGCCTTAAACTGGGTGACTGCGGCGTCCGGCCTCGACGCGTAAGCGATATGCGGTGCGAAGAAATTCAAGGTCATGTATCCCCAATAGTTGCCTTCTTGAGAATCGAATTGATGAACAGGCATCAGCTCAACGATCGTCACTCCTAACTCTTTCAAATAGGGGATCTTCTCGATGAACCCGGCGTACGTTCCCCGGACCAGGTCAGGAACACCGCTGGAGCGGCTGGCGGTGAACCCTTTCACGTGCAGCTCGTAGATGATGGCGTCCGAGAAATGCAGCGGAGATTTGTCCTGACCCCAGTTGAATTCCGGTTCGTCGAATCGAAAAATGCCGAGAGGTGCGCGGCCTGCATTTGTTCCCGGTCGCATTGCCGCCTCGCGCTTAAACGCCGGCGGAAAGAACACTCCCTTCGCATAGGGATCGAGCAAAACCTTATCCGGATCAAATGCATTCCAACGATTCGGACTACCTCCTTTGGGTCCGTCTACGCGATAGGCATAATAACATGCGTCCTGAATCTCACTCTCTTTTAGCCGACAATGCCAAACCCGTTTGGTCTTGTGGCTTAAGTGCTCGAGGCAGACCTCTACTAACGGCGTCACATAGTCGTTTTTATTGAAAAGAAGGAGCGTCACGTCGGTCGCGTTTTTGGAGTAAAGCGCGAAATTGTATGCTTTCTCTTCGGGGACATGCGTCACACCCAGAGGCATCGGAGACCCTTCCAAAGAGGGCCAGTTCACGGCTTTTGGTTCCCAGGTGCCCATCACGAGTCGAGAAGCATGACGTTTAACTCGGGATCAGCAGAAGGTCAATCGCGGAGTACCTCTAATCGTCCTCGTCCTCGAATTCTATTGCGCGGTTTGGTTCTATCGGTTGCGGCTTCTCAGATCCCAACCAGCCTTTAGCTGCGACCTTGAAAGATCGAGAACGAGGACGACGACGAGGACGAGGACGATTAGAATAGGAAGTTCATCATCCCTATGGAACGCTGCACCTTCCGGTTTGCACGGCAATCTGACCTGCAAACGATCAGATCGGAGCTAAGCCCTGAGGCATGGAACCGGCTGTCAGAGCTGCTTAAGTTTAATTGTACGAGGCCAGAGTGGATAGTCCTCGGGTTTACAGCTGAGGCTTTGACTGGAACGTTGGCACTTGCCACGCAAACCGAGTTCGGCTTTCCGCTCGAAGTCTTTGAATTTCACAGGAACCCCAAAGGGGAGATCGATTCGCTTGGAATGCTCAATTTTGCCATCGAGAACGCTCGAACTCTGGGATCTCGTGAACTCTTTTGCACAGTTCCAGAGGATCCCGCCAAGATCGAAATCATTTCGGACGCAGGATTTCGGCCCTGGCGGAATGTGGTGCGATTTGAATGCAAAGGCCCCGCAGACTTTGGAGCGCAAAGTTATCGATCTGCCCAAACCGACAACTTTGATCGGACTGAAATAATTGCGCTCATCGAACAGACATCAGAGTTGTCTGCCGATTCCCAGATTGAATTGTATCGGCGGCGTCTCGGCGCCATGGCGGACGCGGCAATGACGTTGGAAATAATGGAGTTGACGGAGTACGACCCGCGCTGGTGGAGGGTGGCTCTTACGCCAAGCGGCCGCCCGATAGGTATCGTCCTTCCTGTCCTGGCGTTGGGAGAGCCGACGATTGGTTTCATTGGGGTTAAACCAGAGTTTCGGGGAAGGAAAATTGCGTCGTTTCTACTGGCCGAAGCCTGGGCAATTATGAAACATGGCGGCTATGCAACTCTCTATGCGGAAGCAGATCGGCAAAATGTCGCGATGCACCGCGGTCTGACCGCCAGTGGATTTACGCTGCAATGCAGGAAACAGGAGTGGAGATTGGAATTGTAAGCGTCCCACCGAATTTGAAACTGCAGATTCCGCCGGTTTACCTCTTATCTTCCGTTTTTGGGTCACCGGCCCGAAAGCGGCTTCGTGCTTTCGGGCGCCGAGTTAGCATGCAACGTATCGATCGCGAACGCGTACTCCATGGCGACCTCCTTGAGTCGGTCAAATCGACCGCTGTCCCCGCCGTGGCCCGCGCCCATATTTGTTTTCAGCAACAGGATTCGGTTCTGGTGCTTGAGCCTCCGTTGCTTGGCTACCCACTTTGCAGGTTCCCAATAACTCACCCGCGGATCGTTCAGCCCGGCTGTGACCAACAGATTGGGATATTGTTTTTCCTCGATGTTATCGTAGGGAGAATATGATGCGATGTAATCGAAATATTTTGGATCCTGAGGGTTGCCCCATTCTTCGTACTCGGTCACCGTGAGCGGGAGAGAGGGATCCGACATCGTGTTCAGGACATCGACGAATGGCACCACGGCGATAACGCTTGTAAACAGTTCGGGGCGCATGTTCATCACCGCGCCCATCAAAAGCCCGCCCGCGCTTCCGCCCAGAATCGCCACCCGCTTCGGCGCCGCGTACTGCTGATCAATCAAGTATTGAGCGCAGCTCACGAAGTCCGTAAATGTATTTTTCTTCTTTAACAGCTTACCATCGTCGTACCAGGTTCTGCCTAGTTCCCCGCCGCCACGGATATGCGCGATGGCGAAAACAAATCCCCGGTCGACGAGGCTGATCGTGCTTGAGCTGAAGTCTGCATCGGTGGAAATCCCGTATGCTCCATATCCGGTGAGCAAAAGGGGCGCAGTGCCGTCCTTCCTGAAGCCCTTCTTGTAAAACAGCGAAATCGGGATCTCGACGCCATCGTCGGCCTTCACAAAAATGCGTTCGGACACATAGTCGCTCTTTTTGTATCCACCAAGCACGGTCGTCTCCTTCTTGAGTTCCTTTCGGCGGGACACCATGTCGTAGTCGATCACGGAATTCGGGGTAACAAATGAACTGTAATCGATGCGGACGACGTCGGTTTTGAATACCGGATTTCGATCGAGCGAAACTTCATAGGTAGGCTCATCGAAGTTGATTTCGTGAGTTCCTCCGGACTTGAGGTCGCAAATCCAAACCGCGGGAAGCCCATTGCGCCGCCCAGAGATGACCAAATGATTTTCGAAAGCGTCAGCGGCATCAACTTTGACTGCTGGATCGTAAGGAAGGAAATCCTTCCAATGCTCCTTGTCCGGTGAAGCGACCGGTGTCTCGATGATTTTGAAATTCTTGGCGTTTTCGTTTGTGACTATAAAAAAGCGATCGCCGTGGTGATCGACGCTGTAAAGGAGGTCATTCTCGCGGGGCCGGATGAGCGTCAATCCCCCTCCAGGGTGGTCCGCGTCCACGAACCGAACTTCGCTCGCGCGTTCGCTCTCGACCGAAACGAAAATGAATTTCTCACTGCGCGACTTGGATATTTCTAGAAAGAAACGGTCGTCCTTCTCCTCATAGACCGTCGGATCCTGATCGACGCTTGCTCCCAGAATGTGTTCTAGAGCTTTGTACGGCCGATGGGCGTCATCGAGCTGGTCGTAGAAGAAAGTCTTATTGTCGTTGGCCCACGCGAAGGAATAGCTCGAGTTGCTGATTTCGTCTGGCAACAACTCGCCCGTCTCGAGATTTTTGATCCGGATGGTATAGGTTTCGCTGCCGTTCGTATCCGTCGAGTACGCGAGCAGTTTGTGATCCGGGCTGACGCTTAATATTCCGACACGGAAATATTCCTTTCCTTTAGCTAATTCGTTCTCGTCGAGGAGCACTTCTTCTTTCGCGTCAAGACTCCCTTTCTTTCGGCAAAAGACCGCGTACTGTTTCCCTGTCTCTGTCCTGGAATAATAATAATAGTCGCCAATTTTTTGGGGGACCGAGACGTCATCTTCCTTAATTCGTTGACGCATTTCGTGGTAGATCGTGTCCTGGAGGCTTTCGGTGTGCTTGAGGGCAGTCTCGGTGTAGCGGTTTTCAGCTCGCAGATACTTCAAAACGTCGGGGTTGTTCTTCTCCCGGAGCCAGAAGAAAGGGTCATTTCTCGTATGCCCGGCCTCAGTCACTTCGTGTGGTATTTCGGGTGCCTGTGGAGGATCTGCGTCGGCAGACATGGTGCTCAGAATTAAGATGAAGGTGAGAAGGGCAAAGCGACGGAGACACATATAGGGGTAAGAAGTGGACTCAAGAACTCAAGAATTCAAGAAGGCTGCGAAGCGCACCTCGGCGTGATGCTGTTGGTTCTTCTTGAATTCTTGGATCTTGAATTCTGCTGAAAGGCCTGAATGGGAAACAAATGCTGGAGGGACGTTGGTGACAACGCCTGGGGAGCTGGAGGTGACTCTGCACGTTGGACGGGTGCCGAAGGTTTCGTTTGACGCCCCGCGTTTCCAGGATATAGCCTTTGCACCGCAAATCTTGGTGAGGTGGCTGAGCGGTCGAAAGCGGCGCTTTGCTAAAGCGTTGTACCTCAAAAGGGTACCGAGGGTTCGAATCCCTCCCTCACCGCCAGTGTTTAAGCGCTACATCAGCTTCCAGAGCGGAAACCAAGAGTTGACCACATGTCTCTGGCGAGACCAGCTACAAACGCACAATCATGCAAGATCGTGTGCGAAAATGCGAAAAAATGGTCAAGTATTGTCCAAGTGGCAAATCAGCACACTGCGAGTTCGCTCTCTCCTCAAACATCGAATCCTGGAACCTTCACCCCCGGCTTGGCTGGTTCTGCCGATCGCGGCTTGATCCCTAAGGCTTCCAGCGGCGGACCTTTTAAACCCAGCAATGCGTAAAGCTCTCGGTGTTGTG
>DASXBV010000090.1:0-3297 GCA_036491515.1 Chthoniobacterales bacterium | reverse complement strand
CCGTTGCTCGGCGAAAAGTACTGAACGAACCGAAAAGGCCTCGCCAATCAATTTCGAAACGAAACCTGTTAACCGATAGGAAATTTTGTTATGTCCCTCGGCAGGAATCGGTGATGGAGATTACCGGAATGCTCCACAATGTATGAAGAAGCCTCCCAATAGCGGGCTGTGCCTCGCGATCACCGTCGGTGTCTTTTGTCCGAGCCTCGTGACGTTCGCGCAGAATCCTTCGTCCGCGCCACCGACGGCTGACCAGGCCGGCGTTACCATCGTGCGGGTAGTCGTGACTGGCTCAAACATTCCAACAGCGGAAGAAACCGGGCCTAACCCAGTGGATACCTATCGTCCGGCGGACATCGAGAAGCTGGGGATCCGCAATGCAACGGACCTGACAATTTTTCTGCCGCAGGAAGCAGGCGGCACCGTCAATCTGAACATTGGCAATGGCGGTGACGGTACGGTGCAGTTTAACCTGCGCGGCTTGTTACCCAAGGAAACCTTGGTGCTCGTTGACGGAAAACGTGTCGCTTTTGGTTCATTGAATGCCGTCGGGTTCGGCAGCGGTGTGGACATTAATCTCATTCCGTTTCCGATGATAGATCATGTCGATATTTTGAAGGACGGCGCGTCGGCAGTTTATGGCTCCGACGCGGTCGCCGGCGTGGTCAACTTCTTTTTGATCCACAAATTCCGCGGCTTGGAGATCGGTGGCAGCTACGGGAATACCGATCTCGGTGCTTCTAACGACATGGGCGAGTGGGAGGCATGGATCAAAGCAGGCACGGGAGATGATAAGACAGATATCGTCGTTATTGCCGATTTCTGGAAGCGCACCGGCGGGGTTTTCAGCGCTGACCGTGATCTCTCTTCCAACGGTAATTTTACCCGCTTTGGCGGCTTCGATTCGCGCAGCATCAACGTACCCGGCGCAATCGACTACACAGGTTTGCGCTTGAATCCGGGCCTGTATTTTGGCCCGGGCGGTAATCCAACCATTGGCGTGAATACACCAACTCCGCACTCGGTTCCATTTCCAGCTCCCGGCCAGAATACACCAGATTATAGGGCATTTAACCCCGATACCGGGTTGTTTAACGGCACGAACGTTGGTTTTACGGGAAGTCCAACCACTTTGGACGGAAATTATCTCCTGTATAACTTCGCGACGGTCACGCCGGCTCTGCCCACAGGAGATCGCCAGGTGTACTATGGTTCGTTTACCCGGGACATCTGCGACAAATACCTGACAGTGTTTAGCGATTTCAAGATTGCCCGCTCATTTTTCGATACGTCGTTCGCTGCTGTGCCGTTCACGCCTGATCCATTTAAGGTTCCCGGCACCAACGTCGGCTTCAGTCCGACGGGTATCAGCGTGCCTCTCGTGAATGCGTGGAATCCATTCACTACGGCAAGCGCGACCATTCCAAATTTCTTCCCTGACGGATCCGGTCTCCCGGTGACGACTGGAGTCGGGTTCCGCGGTATTAACGACACCAGTCCCAGACAAGAAAAATTCACTTACTGGGATTCGCTGTTTGATGTTGGGCTGCGCGGCGAGATGGGAGAATTTGGCGATTATTTCAAGGCGTGGAACTGGGAGTTGGGTTTTCGTTATTCCCGGAACCAGGGGCAGGACTTGTCCGTCGGTGATGTCAGCCAGCCCGGATTGCGGGATGCGCTGCTGGATACAAACCCTGCCACCGCATTTGATCCGTTCCTGAATTTCACTGCTCACAACACCAGAGCGGCCAGAGCGAGGGTTTACGTCACCCTTCTTAACTCGGGCGAATATGAGTTGCCAATTGGCTATGCCACCCTTAACGGCGACTTGTTCAATCTTCCGACTGGGCCTGTCTCTTTTGCCCTTGGCAGTGAGTATGACGCTCCGAGGTGGACGCGCGATCGCGACTCACTCAATACCACGTTTCAAAGCATCGGCTCCGCCGATGGGGAAAGCGCACGGGTGAACCGGGATGTTTGGTCAATCTACCAGGAAGTGCGGGTACCTTTCACCAGTCCGACGTGGAACTTCCCCGTCTTCTACAGCTTCGAAGTTGACTTTGCCGAGCGCGAGGAATGGTACGGCAACAACACGTCTGCAGTTCTACCTTCTGGAGCATTCCCATTTCAGCCTGCGGCGCACAGCTATTACAACGCGCAGAAGCCAAAAGTTTCTGTACGCTGGCAACCGCTCGATCCAAAATACATCGGCGCACTTACCCTGCGCGGCAGCTACACCGAAGCGTTTCATGCGCCGGCTCTATCGGAAATTTCGCCCGCTTCCTCGCAGAATGCTACATCGTTCTTCGATCCATTTCTGAGGGAAGATAATGTTACCGAAGAACGTGTCATTGGAAATCCGAATCTACACCCGGAGGTGGCGTACGAATGGTCTTACGGGGCCGTTTATAGTCCGAAGTGGCTCAATGGCCTGACGCTCAGCGCCGATTGGTGGCATATTGATATGCGATCGATCGCGTCGTTTCTCGGTGCGCAATTTATTGTTGAGAATAATCTCCACGGTCTGGTTATCCGTGGTCCTTCTACGAGTCCCGGTGAACTTGGCCCAGTCATCCTGGTCATTGATCCTAACGAAAATCTTACCGGTGCGATTTTTGAAGGTCTCGATTACCAAGCGAGCTATATTCTGGAGTCTTCGCTCTTTGGTCACGGCGATTTTGGCAAACTGACCGCGACGGTCAACGGCACCTGGCTCTCCCGGGCTGAGCTTCAAATTGGGCCTGATAGCAAACGATTCGGTATCGCGGGTGAATTTATCCCGCCGGGATTCAGCTTGAGCAGTTCGCTACCTTGGAGCCGCGCGAACTGCAGTCTGTTCTACGACGGCCCGGCCGATACGTGGCTGCAAGGTTTGGACATTGGCGCGGTAGTCCATTACACCGGCCAATACGAAGACGACAACGTGAGTCTGACACTATCGCCAAAGGTAAACATGCCTAGAACCGGCGGCCCGGGAGGTAACGCTGCTATTTTTCCTTTCCGCGCGCGCAAAGTGTCCGCGTGGACTACGCTCGATCTAATTGCCTCTTATACATTTAATGTGCTACCGCCCGCTGCTGCGGAGGTGCCTGGCTTTGCCAAAGATGGGGGTAAAAACGTGAAGATGAAGGACGGAAAGGAGAAAAACGTCGTGCCCGTCTCCACCGCCGAATACAATCCCTGTGGATGGCGCGCTTGGTTGAATAACACCACGATCACACTTGGGATCCAGAACGTCTTCGATCAAGACCCGCCATTCGTGGCACTTAGCCCTGACAACGGCTACGACGAGTCGCT
>DASXBV010000089.1:0-1916 GCA_036491515.1 Chthoniobacterales bacterium | reverse complement strand
ACCGTCTCGTAGGTTGCATTCTTATCGCCGCGAATGAAAATCCTGACGTCGTGATTGGCTGCGTAAAGCTGTTGGAACCTCGGCAGAACTTCTTCCCTCGGCACCTTCTCCTTCTCAAAATAGATATCCATGAGGGCATCGATGCTCACCATAGTGAAGTCGGGCTTGCTGTTCGGTTGAGCGCTCGTCGCCGTCGGGAGATTAACATCGATCCCCTTCATGTTGATCATCGTCAGGCTCACCAGCATGAATGCGGCGAGCAAGAAGAACATGATGTCGATCAAGGGAATGATCTCGATCCGGGCCCTCTTAATTGGTACCGGCGAACTGCGGTGGCCGCTGATGCGCATCTTGGTCAGTGGTGGCAAGATTGTTTCGATTCCGTAAAGAATTGAGCATCAGAATGACGTTGTTACATGTCGATTCGAGCTCGAACTGCAGCCGCGCCACTTTGGCGTTGAAAAAGTTAAAGAAAATCAAAGTGAAAATAGCAATCCCGAGGCCGCAAGCCGTCGCTATCAGTGCTTCCGCGATGCCGCCGCTAACTTTGGTCGGTGCCAAATCGGCATTCCCAACGAAGTTAAAAGAACCCATGATCCCGGTCACCGTACCGAGAAGGCCCAGGAGGGGCGCCAACGTGATGGTGGTATCCATCACCGACATAAATCGCCCGGCTCGTTGAATCTCCACCCCGGAAGAGACCTGTAGAGCACCTTCCAGGGAAGCGTGAACGTGACTCAGCCCGTGCCAGACCGTACGAACCAGCGGGTCTTTAGAACCGCAGGCAAGATTGATGGCCGCGGCGATGTTCCCTTGTTCCAAGGCTGCGTACACCTTGTCTAGTTTATCCGGATCCCGCCGAGCAGTTTGAAACGTCCACCAAACGAGGCGCTCTAGTATGACCGCAACCGCGAGGACGAGAACGGCGACGATCGGGTACATGACCGGTCCTCCTTTGAAGAATGTCTCAAAGATCGTGTTGCCCTTGGCCCAATCCGGTATGGGTCGACCGCTGGACACGGCGACCTCGGCTGCCGTCAATATAGGAGCAAAGCTGGCTAGCAATGTGACCATATTTTCTATTCCAACTGGGTTTCGATCTGCTGATGCAGGTACTCGAGAAGTTGCCCGTCCGGCAAACGGTCGACCACTTCGTTGAGAAAGCCGCGAGCGATGAGGCGCTTTGCTGACAGGTCATCGATGCCGCGACTCTTAAGATAAAACAGTTCTTCGGGTTCGACTTGTCCGGACGTCGCTCCGTGTGTACAACGCACATCATCCGCCAAAATCTCGAGACCAGGCATCGAGTTCGCCTCGGCTTCGTCGCTCAACAGTAAATTTCGAACCTTCTGATAGGCGTCAGTTCGATGCGCGCCGGGCTCAACCCTGATCAGTCCCGAAAAAATGGTTCGCGACCGATCATGTAACGCGTTCTTATAAAGCAGATCGCTGGTAGTATCCGGCTTCAAGTGATCCTGCAGAGTGCGTTGATCGAACTCTTGTTCGCCCCGCGCCACACTAAGCGCCAACATGTCGCTGCGCGCACCTCGGTCGACCATCCGGCTGATGCTTTCGAGACGCGAGTATTTGCCTCCGAAGTTCAAGGCGAGGTTCATTGCCGCGGAGTCCTTCGCAGCAACGGTAGAGTTGACTTGAACGGATACAAACTCCCGGCTCCACTCCTGAATACTGACGTAGGTCAGCTTGGAACCGGGCTTTAAAACCAGATCATTTACCCCGCAAGCGAATCCGCGATCCTCTGGATTCGCCGAAACGAAATGCTCCAGAAATGTCACCCGGCTGTTATCGTCGGCTATTATCAACGTGTGTGGAAAAACCGCCGCCGAATCTCCCCGGACCAGGTGAAAAACTTCGAAGGGAGCCTGGATCTCTACCCCGCGAGGCACCCATAGGAA
>DASXBV010000088.1:0-10454 GCA_036491515.1 Chthoniobacterales bacterium | reverse complement strand
TTTGGCGTTTTGCTCTACGATCTCCGTGGTCACGGCGGTAGCGAAATACCAGGCAACTCGTTCACGTTGCAAGAGCTCGCATCCGACGTCGCGGCACTGCTCGATCACTTGCAGATTCCACGCGCAGCGTTTGTCGGATTGTCAATCGGCGGAATGATTGGCCAGGTCTTCGCCCTGGAGTTCCCCAATAGGCTCTCCGGCTTGGTCCTCTGCAGCACCGGCTGCAAGACTGAAGAGCAAGTGAAACTTGTGCTTGAAGACCGGATCAACAAAGTTCGGGAATCCGGGCCGCAAAGCCAGGTCGAGCCAACGCTCACTCGCTGGTTCACTTCTCGTTTTATCGAAGAAAGACCCGGCACCATGGCGTGGGTATCCGACCTGATTCGCTCAACTTCAGTGGAAGGTTATGTGGGCTGCTGCCGCGCAATTAAGGAGCTTGATCTCACCGATTCACTCCCCGCGATACGGGCAAAAACCTTGCTTATTCCGGGCGAGCACGATCTCGGTTTTCCGGAAAGAATTTCGCGAGCGATCCAGCAAAAAATTGCAGGCTCAGAGCTGATCCTGCTGAGAAATGCGGCGCACTTGGGCAACGTCGAGCAAGCTCATGCCTTTAACGAAATCCTCATCGATTTTCTGTCCCATGCTCTGACTTGACGGGGTGATAATTCAAGAATTCTTGGCTTCTTGGCTTCCTGGCTTCTTGCTATCCTCCGGCGCCTATGGACTGGTTGCAGTTCTTTGACCTGGTGGTTCCAGGATTTGTGGCGTGCGCCGAGTTTGGGTTCTTCTTATTTGCGCGGCCAAATATCCGAGGGCTACCGGACCGCCACCGTGTCGAGGTCGAGCAACGCTTCCTACGGACATTCAACCGAGTGATGCCAATCCTGAACGGACTCTCCGTTATTCTTATTCTTATCTACGCGTTCAGGTTCAAGGAGAACAGCGTCGCAAATCAAACGGTTTGGGGAGCTGTCTTTTGCTTCTCGGCGGCCGCCGCATCCGGGATCTGGTTGAATCAGCCAATCGAGCAGGAGATCGCAGACTGGAATCCGGAACAATTACCGGCAGACTGGAAATCCGTCGGGGCTCGCTTGACGATCGCACAAGGGCTTCGCGCTTCGTTGCAGTTGGTCGGCTTCATTCTTTTTTGTGTCTCGATAGCTGCACGCTAGCCCAACTTGCGACGCAAGTCAGGCTAGCTTTAGCTAGAGCCTGCGTCGCTCACAAATCGCCTCACCGCAGGTACGCGCGAATCAGGCGGTAAAGGCAGGCTTCGTAATCCCGTTTCCAACGTTCTCGCCAGTAGAAATCGAACAGCATCAACGTCGCGACAACAAAACTCAGCCCGGCCGCAATCAGCAACCCTGGAATATCAAATGACACGAGAAAGAGGATTGCCAGAACGAACAGGGTCAACCTTCCCCACAAAACTTTTCCGGCATCAAAGAGCACATATCTTGGACGCCGTTCCCAAAGCCATGCAGCTCGCTCAAGCTCCGCCTGATCAACGGCGGCTGCCGGAACAGAACATTTCTCTAACAATACATTCGGCGGACAACTTGTGTATTCGTCTCTCCGGCAAGAGAAAATCTGGTCCAAAAACCGGGACATAGCGCATTTCCTAAGCGGGTTGACGGAATCTTACCTTAGTTGGCGTTGAGGTGCACGCTAAAATCCGATTGTCTCAAACATTTATCGGCTGCACGTTCAGGGCGGGCAATTTCGTACCTGGAATCCAATTGCCTGATCCATCTTCTATGATTCCGACGGTCTCGTGAATTTAAACAGAGTATCCGTGGCTTCGTCCATCAAAGTCGTTGCGTCTTCACGCTGACCCGCCGGTTCGGCGTTTGCGCGATGGGCCGGAGAGTCGTGCTCAACAAAGGTCTCCGAGACCTGCGGCTCATTGACTTCGGCGTGAACCACCAGGATCTTGGCCCCCGGAAACTTCGATTCCATTAGTTGGAGCAACTGATCTCGCTGACCATATTCAAATGGCACCTCGACCACAATTTTGGCTCCTTCGAACATAGCGATATTATCCACTATAACTGAACTCAAGAACTCAAGCACTCGAGAACTCAAGAAGAAGAACCAACAGTCTCTGCGCCGAGGTCTGCATCGCAGTTTTCTTGCATTCTTGAGTTCTTGGATTCTTGAATGCTTGGCTCAAGCCAGCGACTCTCTCCGATGCGGCGCCCAAAGGTCCTGCGCCGGTCCGACTGGGACAATCCGGGTCGGATTAATATCGTCGTGAGTAAAGTAGTAATGGCGCTTGATGTGATCGAAATTCACGGTATCGGCTATCCCATCGATCTGGTAAAGGTCACGGAGGTAGCCGCACAAGTTCGGATAGTCAACGATCCGGCGGATGTTGGACTTAAAATGACCATGGTAAACCGGGTCGAATCGGATCAACGTGACGAAAAGCCGCCAGTCCGTTTCGAGCGGTAAATCCCCAAAAAGATACCGTCTGGCCGACAATCTCGCATCTAGCTGATCGAGCGTCTCAAAGAGCGGATAGACAGCTTGTTCGTACGCCGTTTGAGAGGTCGCAAACCCCGCTCGATAAACTCCGTCGTTGACGGTTTCATAAATCAGCTCATTGAGCCGGTCAATTTCCGCTCGATGCTTTTCCGGATAGAGATCTAAGTCGCTGTCTGTGAATGAGTTGAATTCACTGTTGAAAATCCGCATAAGATCATCATCGGAATTATTGACGATCGCTCGGGTTTTTTTGTCCCAGAGGACCGGAACGGTGACGCGACCGCGGTATGCCGGGTCGGTCGCTAGATATGCTTCACTCAAGAACTCGAAGCCGTTGATTGGATCCCTCGAGTGACCGGGCCCATCCCGAAATGCCCATCCGCGTTCATCTCGAATCGGATCGACGACTGTCATTCCGATGATTTCGTCGAGCCCTTTCAGGTGTCGAACGATGATCGTTCTGTGCGCCCAGGGACAGGCCCACGATACATAAAGCTGATACCGCCCTTTAGCAGCGGGAAAACCCGATTCCCCGTTTGCAGTGACCCATTGCCGAAATGCGTCCTGCTGTCGCACGAAACGTCCGTCCTGGGATTGTTCGTCTGGGAATTGCGGTTGGATGTGACTCTCCATGTGCCAGACACTAACGTCCCGTCCCCAAAATAGCATGTGTTTTGTTGCGATCAAAATGGGCCGTCGGCTGCGGCCTAACGATAGTTTATGGCGTATCGCAAAGCAGGAGCCTGGACGACTGGAATAGCTCGCCGGACTCTGGTTACATTTCTCGCGCTGCCAACGACTCTCACCGGCGTGCCGATTTGCACGCGGGCGAAGAACTCACTGGCTAGATCTCGCGGCATCCGAACGCAACCGTGTGACGCGGGGTAACCTGGAAGGTAGCCGGCATGCATCCCGACACGCTTGCTGAATTCCATGAAATAAGGCATCGGGGCAGGCATATAATAACAACCTGCAGGTATATAGGAGCCCGGGGTCGCATTCGGATTCACAATCCTGCCCGAGCGATCAACGATAAGTCCAAAGCTACCCGACCTGTGGTTAAGGTCCTTACTGATAACTCTGAAATTACCGGTCGGAGTTCCCCAACCATCTTTGCCGGAGGCGATCGGCGAGACGATAGCCACTCGGCCGTCCTCGATCAAATAAGCTGCTTGCCCGGTGAGATTGATCATCACCTTAGTTTGCTGCGCGGCTACCCTGCCGCACAGAGCGAATGCGCAAAGGGCGATGGCTACGCTGATCGCGAATTTCATACCGACCTCTTTTTGCATGCACATTAGACACGGACTCCAGTGTTCTCGTTGAACGTAAAACGCTTTTGACCGAGAAACTATGGCCCGAAAGGGTTAGCCTGCATCCCTCCCAAATCGTTAGAGATTTGTGAGCGATGCAGGCTGTGGCAGCTGCGGACAGGTAAGCGAAAGCTCCAACCCCGCACCAGTTTTACTCTTCCGGGGATCTGGCTGGCCCCGGCGACCGGTAAAACTGGTGCGGGGTGGAACCAACTGGGAATGAGCGGTTTGGCGAAAAAGAGTATTATCCAAGTCTTTTCATGTTCGATCGTAGTGCTACAATCGCAAAGATGAAAACTACCTTCCTCTTGCTAGTTGCACTAACCCTTACCCCGCCATTGATGGCCGCCGAACACGGAAAAAAGGCCAGTAAGTCGTCGAAAAAGCACACGGAATATCAGGCCGAGTCCGACGCAATCAACTTCAGCGTAACGGGTGGCGGTACCGTGAAGAACTACCGCCTCGAAGTCCCCGATACTGCGGGTAAAGCACAGGATCTTGGCTTTAAGGTGTCTGAGCAGGCAGCGGCGTTGGCTGCCGTGAATTGGGCGATTGGTTTCTATGGCGCCTCAGGCGTGGCAGCGAATTCGGTCGAATGGAAAACTACGCACAAGAATGGGACGCCCCTTCCGTATCCCTACTATCTCGTAAACATGACGGGTAAGGTCGGCGACACAACTCAGCCGTTATACGCGGCAGTTTTGGTAAATGGAGAGCTCGTTCGACCGGTGGAGACGGCCGCAGCTCCGCCGATGCACACACCGAAATCGAGGAAGTCGAAGGCCTAGGCCGAACCGATCAGTCGGGTCGACCACCGTCGTCCAACTCGCAGGGCAAGGATAATCAAGAAACAGGTAGGGACTGTCTCCCCCCAGGAACGGCTCGCCAGACCACCAGGTCCGTCGTCGCTGGTAGGGTCGGCGGCTCGGACCGGAGCCTCGCCCCTACCGGTCGCAAGTGTCCGCGGCTGGTAGGCCGGCGGCGGGTAGGCTGGCGGCGCGGGTAGGGCGAAGCTCCGTCTGAGCCGATGCGACCCTATGCGGTTGCGCGCTAAGGTAGAATAGGCGTCTCGCCTGTTCTCTTGCCAGGTGGCCGAAGAGCGTGAGTTCGCATGGAGCAACGTTCTCGGATAGTCAGAATCCCCTGTGACGTTTCGACGCGTAGCATGGCGCAGGCAAGGTGCCTACGCTACCTTGCTCGACGACGACAATCAATTTGATGCCGGTATTTGCTTATCAGCTGGATGTATCTAACCGTATCGTGAAACGGTCGGATTTTGCTGCGTTCATCCGTGTAAATTGTTCGAACAGGTACAAAGCCGATTCGGAACCCTTGCCGTGCAGCCAAAATTATACTCTCACTCTCGAACTCGAAGCGATCTTTAGCAGCCAGCAAGATCGGCAGCAGTTCTTTGCGCACGAGCCGGAATCCACATTGGCTATCTGGGAGCGGCAATTCACAAATTTTTCCGATTTGCCAGGACATGAATTGATTAGTCCATCTGCGAACGAGCGGCATTGATCCAAGATTGTTCATTCTGTTGCCAACAATCAGTTCCGCCTGAGAATTATTGATCGCTTCAAAAAATGCCGGGATATCCGAAGGATCATGTTGACCGTCTCCGTCCAGGAACAAAAAGAAGGCTACATCGTCTGTGGCAGCGTACTTGAGACCAGTCTTCATGGCCGCTCCCTTTCCGAGGTTTGTCGAGTGCCGGATCACTTTGGCGCCGGCAGCTTCCGCTTCGCTCGCGGTACAATCGGACGACCCATCATCGACGACCAAAACTGCCTTTACGTATTGCAGTACCTGACGGGCCACTTGCGCGATGAATCGCCCCTCGGAGTAGGCCGGAATAATCGCTAGAACTGTGTCTCTACAGGCATTCATCGTGGACAGGGTCCGTTGGGCGTACCTTCCGACGGCCGCAAATGTTTTCAATGTAGCGTCCCGCTTTGCTTCTTGAGAACCGAGCGAAGCGGGACGCTTCGCCTACATTGAAACGAATTTGTTTGAATCTCGGTAAAAAACCTCGCTAACGCTTTAGTTCACGCTCCAATACCCCAGATGAGTCCCGAGGCGGTGGCTCCGCCCCATCCAGAAAAGCACTGCGGAGCGTGGCGCGTGGACCGTTCGTCGACTACAGCGCCGAAAACCACTTGATCCGGAAATACATTTCCAGGCTGCGTGTACGCACGCCAAGTTTCGAACAAAGGGCGGGTCTTCTGAGTGGTGGCAATCAGCAGAAGGTGCTTTTGGCAAAATGGCTCGCCGTACAACCGACGGTGCTCACCGTTGATGAGCCAACACGCGGTGTCGACATCGGAACCAAGGCGGAGATCTATGCCTTATTTGATGGAGAACGATTCCCAAATTTCGGAATTTGGGTTGAAACGCACTTCGCCCCCTTTGGACCCGTCCTCCCAGCCACTAGCCACCTCCCCTATTTCGCCGATTGAGACTCTTTCGCCGCCAGCACAAGCGTATTGGCAAAATTATCAACGTTTTTATCCACCATGAAGGCGGTGACTGCATCGTTAAACGCCTGCTGGAAGGCTGCTGGAGCAGCTTCGCCGTGAACACAGCTCGGAACCGGCTTGTCCTTTGCAAATGAATCCATCGACCATTGATGGTATCCGTCGAATTTTGAGCGGTCGATATCCGTGCGAGCTGGTATGGATCCCTTGATAGCGTTGAACGCCTCCTGGGCTTCCTTGCTACCGACAGTCTTCAGCCAGGCGATCGCTGCTTCCTTATGGGGAGCGCCTTTGGCCAATGTGAAGCCGTCCGCTACGATGACAAAGGAGCCGGCGGTGCCGGGATGACTAACCCAGCCGAAATCTTCTTTCTCCTTCAATTTGGCTTTAAGAAATTCGCCGGCGGCCCAGTCACCCATTGAATTAAACGCTACCTTACCTTCGATGAGCGCGCCGATCGCCTGATCCCAACTCAGAGCCGCATGGTCCGGATTGAGATAATCCTGCATTTTACCAAAAGCCTTCATGGCCTCTTTTACCTTGGGATCGTCCCACTGCATCGCGCCGCTGAACAAATCCGTCCAACCTTTCGGCCCGATGACTCCAAGGAGCGTGTTCTCAAAAAGCTGCGCTGAGGCCCAAATCCCTGAATCGCCTACTCCCAGTGCGGTAATACCGGCTGCCTTCAGCTTGTCACAAGCGGCGAAGAACTGGTCGAGCGTCATCTGATCGCCGACCTTGATTCCGTTCTTTTCGAGCAGCTTTGTATTGTACCAAAGGACATTCCCCCGGTGGATCCCTGCTATTACGGAGTAGATCTTGCGATCTGCGGTCATCAGGTTCACTACCAACTCCTTCGGAAAAGCGTTATCCCAGCCGTTGGTCTTGTAGAGATCTGTAATCGGCTCGCAGTAACCCGGTTCTACATATTGCCCAAGCAACTCCCAACCAGGATGGGTTTGCCACGTATCAGGTGGGTTGCCGCCGGCAAGGCGCGTTTGCAAGACAGGCCGGGCCGCAGAACCGCCACCACCGGCCACCGTTGCATTAATAATCTCAACGCCGGGGTCCCGATTCTTGTAAACATTGAACAAAGCATCCAGCGCAGCAGACTCGCTTCCAGAGGTCCACCAGGAAAAGACTTCCAATCTGTTTTCGCCTGCATTTTGAGCCGAAAGCGGCGCTTGCCATATGGCGAAGAGGACAGCGAGCGCAGTGATAGGGGAACGATTAGGCATTTCTAAGACCCTTGTTGATTATTTAGGTTTTTTTGAGGGGTGCGTCTCCCCGCAACGTAAGCGAAGCGTCCTCGCTTTGCCCCGTCGGAAAGAAGTAAAGCGAGGACGCTTCACCTACTGCCGGTTACGCCATCAGGTGGAGCACAGCCTCCTGCGAGAATTTTTCGTGCGATAGTTCACCGGTCACAAATCCTTCCCGTAGCACCACAATTCGGCGAGCGAGGTTGAGTAATTCAGGTAGCTCGGAAGAGATCATTAGAATGGCGACGCCCTGACACGCTACCTCGTCCAATAGTTGGTAGATCTCCGCTTTTGCGCCAACGTCAACACCTCGGGTCGGTTCATCCACGATCAAGAGATCGCACGCTTGGACCATCCATTTCGCAAGCGCAACTTTCTGCTGGTTGCCGCCACTGAGGCCTGCGGTTATCGACTCGAGCGAGGGCGCCTTCACGCGGAGCCGTTTTGTCAGTTTCTCAACTTCTACAACCTCGCGATTCCGATCGACAAATCCGAAACTGCTAAAGTGGTCTATGTGAGCGAGCGAGACATTGTCCGAGATGTTCATGCCGAGCACCAGTCCAGAGCGCTTGCGGTCCTCCGGGAGGAACCCGATTCGGTTGCGCATCGCCGTATTCACATTGCCCAAAGGTATTTTCTTACCCTTGATAAACACATTCCCCGTCGCGCGTTTGTCCAACCCGAAAATCGCGGTCGCTACTTCCGTCCGCCCTGCTCCTACCAGACCACCCATTCCTACGATCTCTCCACGGCAGACATTAAATGAGACATTCTCAAATTTTCCCACAGAAGTAAGGTTTTCGACCCGCAGGATTTCCTCGCCAGGCTGCAGATCAAGGTGTTTTGGTCGCGTCATCAGGACTTCGCGACCCACCATTTGCCGAATCAACCGATCTCGACCAGTTGTGGCCGTTGGCTCAGTTGCGACAAATTTACCATCGCGAAGCACAGTGATTTTATCACAAATCCGAAAGATCTCGTCCATGCGATGGGACACGTAGATCATGGCAACCCCGCGTTCTTTGAGTCGGCTCATTAACTCGAAGAGATGTTCGCTTTCGTTGGTCGATAGCGAGCTGGTAGGTTCATCAAAAATAATAATGCGCGCATTCACGCCGACCGCGCCTGCAATCTGAACCATTTGCTCCTGACCAGTAGTCAGTTGAGCAAGCGGCATGTCGACATCCATATCGGCTCCAATTTCCCGCAGCAATGCCCGCGCCCGGTCCTTAAGCTTAGGCCAGTCCATGAATCCCGCATTTGTCGGAAATCCTCCAAGGAGAAGGTTCTCTGCAACAGTCATGTTAGGGCAGAAGGCCAGCTCTTGATGCACAAGGGCGATCCCCAACCCCTGAGCAACGCGCGGGTCGGTCGGCTTGACCTCCTGACCCTCAATTTTGATGACGCCTTTGTCCGGTGAATAAACGCCTGCGATGATCTTACCAAGAGTGCTTTTGCCCGCGCCATTCTCTCCCATCAGCGCATGGATTGATCCTTTGTCGAATTCAACGGAGACATCGTCGAGGGCACGCACCCCCGGGAAAGATTTCGAAATGTGTTCGGCCGCTAAGAAAGCCATTCGATTTATGAGGTTTTGGGCTTCAAAGAGACAGGGGCGTCGCTCGCCTGAACGACTTCCTTCTTTATTGAGCTGGTTCTTGCCAACGTGCGACGCTTTGCGGCCCAAGTGTTGAGCTGGTCAAGCATCACCGCAGCGATCACCACCAGACCGATAACGATCTGACTGTAATTCTGGGGAATGTTGAGGATCACCAAGCCGTTCGAGATCATCTGGAGGATTACCGCGCCAAGGAACGCACCAAGCGCGGTGCCCTTACCCCCAACCAGGCTCGCTCCTCCGACAACGGATGCCGCAATAACGTTCAACTCATAACCTTGCCCGTCGCCTGAGGAGCCGGCACCGTAATAACCCAGAGACAATACAGAAGCAATTCCAGCCACTAATCCCGAGATGGTGTAAGCCAGCAACTTAACCCTTCCCACACGGATGCCGGCGTATTTGGCCGCAATCTCGTTACCACCGACGGCGTAAATCTTTCTGCCAATTGCCGATTGAGAAAGAAATATCCCGCCGATGATCGTGACCAATAACATCACGATCAGCGGCACCAGACTTAAATCCGGGAGAATTTCCCACCTCACAAATTGCCGAAAGGCGTCCGGAAAACCGCCGATCGACTGGCCACTTGTCTGGACGAAAGCGATCCCGCGGTAGATCGCCATTGTCCCCAGAGTGATGATGAAGGGATGGACATTGAACCCGGTAATCATCGCTCCGTTGAAGAAACCGAGAAGCGTTCCGACGCCAATGGTCGTAAGGATCCCAAGGACGGTCGCGGTGCCGCCGCCGGACGGACCATACGGGGACAATACCAAGGCTCCGCACACTGAGGCCAGAGCGTACATGGAACCGATCGAAAGATCGATTCCGCCCGTAATGATCACCATCGTCACTCCAACCGCCATGATCGCAAAGAAACTGGTGTCCTTGGCAATCTGGACAATGGTGCGCGCGTTGAAAAACTTGTTAACCGTCTCAAAGGCTGGAACGCGCTGACCCGCCGCATTGGTCACGAAAACTCTTTCGCGTTTGCCGTCGGGAGTCGTCTGAAACTTCGGCAGTTGAACCGAACCGCCGAAAATTGCCAGAAGCAGCCCGAGCGCGACGATTACTAAAATGAGACCGCCCTCAGGGAACTTCGAAAGATTGAAACTGATTTTTCCGGGGGAAGACATCGGATTGGAGATGTTGAGTTGTGTTGCAAGGATACCCCTCCGAACTGCAGAACCATGTCACATGATAGAGCAAAGAAGTTATGCAAACAAGCTCGCCGCGGAAATACTTCATCGTGCGGCGACCTATGCTTTGCCCATCCTGCGATCTTCGATTCAAC
>DASXBV010000087.1:0-3436 GCA_036491515.1 Chthoniobacterales bacterium | reverse complement strand
TGATCAATTCAACCGCGACCTGCGTTTTGCCCATGAAGCTGGGATCCGAGCTGGTTACTCGGCAGAGTAATTCCTCTTGCAGGTTTGGGTTCTCCAGACATGCCTTACCCGAACCCACCTGGTGCGGAAAAACACCAGGAGGTGCTTCCCGGCCGAGCCTACGCGATCGCCCAAGGGTGCTTAGGACGTTTCCAAAACTGCAACAACTTTCGTGCAAAGTACTATAGGTCGATTGACTCGGTCCGGGACAAGATCGCTCAATTGCACTTCTTTGGGGGAAGGCCAATCGGGGAAAAGGCCGCCGCAACGATGGAAATGTCAGCACCAACGAAACTGCCGTTTAGCGTACTAGGTGAATTCGCTCAAAGTTCTGCAACGCAACCAACTTCGCCAGAGGCGAACTCGGAGTCTGTTGCGGTTCCAATTGGCGTCCTTGAGGTTCCGATTGGGGTGTGGGGATCTCGCCGCGTCGAATCTGATTCGGGCCAGTCGGAGCGGGTTGAGGTGTTTGCGGAAGACACCTGCACCGTGATTGTGTTTCCGCAGGGCGCAGTGATCCGATTGTCGGCCGGCGCGGCCCCCGGCCAGCTGGTTGTGATTGCGAACCGCAAATCGGGCCAGATCATGCTTTGCCGCATCGTCAATGTCCGAACCTATCCAAACATAAAAGGCTACGCCGAAATCGAATTCATGCACTCCGCGACGAATTTTTGGGGCGCGTATGCGTCGCAAGGGATCTTGAGGCTGGCAGCGAAAGTGGAGTCGGCGATGCCGTCGGCGTCCGCGGACTTTTGGAGCAACGGGTTTCTTGAGGAGGTGGGCTCTGTACCTTTCGGCGGCGTGACCGCCTCACTAGTTGTACCTGCTGTTCCTGCGGTCCGGATTGAAGAAGAGCCAACCGCAAACTATCCAATCCAAATTCCTTTCCATGAGGAGCCAGTGCAGCACATGGCTGCCATGGGGATGGACTCTGAAACGCGGCTGGACGCAAGTCGCCGAAGCGGTTCCAGTCAGCATATTGTTCTGGCCCCGACTTTAAGTGCCCGGGCTTCGAGTCCCGAGACCTCAAGTCCGCGGGCGTCAAGTGCCCCGGCGTCAGGTCCCCGGACTTCAGAAGAGAGTTCAGCACGCTTTCGGATTGGGAGTTGGATATTTTCTTGGGGCAGACTGCCAACCGCCCGAACCGTGACCAACGGAACGCCTTCGCCGAAACGAAACTTGGTTTTGGTGTCGCTCGTGCCCGCCCTCGTGTTGCTCGGTGTGTTGGGATTTTTTTTCTTGCGCGATGGCGTGGGGCAACCTGCTGGAATCAGTCAGACAGCACCAATGCCCGAGGTTTCTCTCGGTTCGCCAATCGCCAACGTGGTTCAAAGCCCGCAGCCCAAAAGCAATCCAACTTTTGTCGTGCCGCAACTCCCGATCGCGAAGTCTGACAATTTCCCCGGCACCCAAACCCGCGATTTTGCCGACAACATCCGCCCCTCTCGTCCATCCGAGAGAAGGAGCACTTCGCCCAGAAGCAGCACTTCCGGGAAGAAGATCACGAAGGAAAAGCTCCTAACCCCCTATTCCTCGGCAAATCGCTTAGCAGTTATGGGCCGAGACGCGGCGCCCGATGTGACCGGAGTCGATTCGAATACAGGCATAGGCCCACTGCAAGGGGTTCTCGGGACACAGCAGCCTGGCGGAGGTCGTGCGAAAGAGCCGGAACTCCTAGTTAGCTCCGCACCGATCTATCCTGCCATGGCTCGGCAAGCTCGTGTAGAAGGTCAGGTGACAATCGATGCGGTGATTGACGCAACGGGGAAGCTGACAAATATGGCGGTAATCTCGGGTCCTCCGCTGCTGCAACAAGCTGCGATTGATTCGCTGCGTACGTGGAAATATCGGCCTGGTTATCTGAACGAAAAACCCGTTTCAACTAAAACGTCGATCACTGTCAATTTCCGCCTGCGCTAAAAAACTGAAGCAAAGCGCGGTAGAAACCAAGACCGCCGTGTCACTGCTGAAGATCAGGCATTCGTTTGTATGCACGGCCACTTCGCTTTGATTCAGACGTCACTTGAACAACGATTCCTTCGTCCGCGCGAAGCGACGCGCCCTGGTTCACATCTTCTCCGGCGCGATCGAGATGTGTTGAGAGCAGCACTTGACCCGAGGGGAGCGAGACTTGCGCTGGCCCATGACCCATGTTGAGGGCAATGGCGAGACGATCATTCCCTTGGCGTCGCTCGTAGCTTAAAATGTTGCCCTCAACACCGACCGCTTCAATTGCCCCGTGTGTAAGCACCGGATTGCCTCGACGTAGCTCAATGAGACGGTGATACAAATTCAATAGAGATTCGCGAGACTCGGACATGGCCGCGACGTTTGCGCTCGCATGATCGGGTCCCAAAGGCAGCCATGGCGTCCCGGTAGTAAAACCCGCGCGAAGTGATCCGTCCCACGGCATCGGAGTCCGCTCAGGATCGCGGCCTAATCCCAGCCCCAGCTCATTTTTCTCAGCCGGATCCTGAACCTGTTCGGGCGCGATTGGAACGTCCTTCATTCCGATTTCCTCCCCGTAATAAATCGTCGGCGTGCCCCGCAAAGTAAGCAGTAGTATCGCGGCAACTCGTGCCTGAGCCTCACCGATTCTCGAGGCGATCCGCGCTTTATCGTGATTTCCCAGCACCCAGTTTGGCCATGCCCCGTGTGGCAATGCCGCTTCATACTTGTCCATAATCTCAGCGACACTCGCCGCGTTCCATGCGCTTTGAATAAGCTGAAAGTTGAACGGCAACTGCGCGCCCTTCAGATCTTGTCCGTAGTAAGTAACCAGGTCTTCGATCGGTAGATAAATCTCACCAATCAGTACGCGCTCCGGATACGCGTCCAATATAGCGCGCATCTCGGCGACGATCTCGTGAACTTCCGGTCGATTGGCGGTATACAGCGGCAACAGCCGCTTGTACGAAGATTCCCCGGGAACGTAACCGGGATTCACTGGATTGTCGCGAAACTGCTCGTCCTTGATCAGCATCCAGAGCACATCCACGCGAAACCCGTCCACGCCGCGATCGAGCCAGAATCGCAGAACGTCGTACATGGCTTGCTTTACGGCAGGATTTCGCCAGTTGAGATCCGGCTGCTCTTTCAAGAACGAGTGGTAGTAATACTGTTTCGTCTTTTCATCCCATTCCCACGCTGACCCGCCGAAATGACTCAACCAGTTATTTGTTAGACCGCCTTCTGGCTGCGCATCTTTCCAGATGTACCAATCCCTTTTTCGATTATCGCGAGAGTTTCGACTCTCGAGAAACCATGGATGCTGGTTCGAGGTATGGTTGGGGACGAAATCCAGAATAACGCGAAGACCTCGCGAGTGGGCCTCAGTGATCAAGTGGTCGAAATCCGCAAGATTGCCGAAGATCGGCGCGATGTCGCAATACTTCGC
>DASXBV010000086.1:0-8531 GCA_036491515.1 Chthoniobacterales bacterium | reverse complement strand
GGGGAACAGCCGGTTGTACCGCGGTGAGCTCAGCTCACCTGGAACAGATACTGCACTGGCTGGATGCCCAAAAGAACCCACTCATTGTCCAGCTACCCTTGCTCGAATATTTACATCTCCGGCAATTCTGGCAATTGCCTTACCCAGGCAGCGCTCGCAGTAATCGTGGCGTGCCCACTTTGCCGTAAATAAGCATCCCGCAATTGCCCGCGGATTTGGCTCTTCCAGTATAAACGCTGCGGCACACCAGGCCTCCTTCGCTACGCTACGGCGCGCCCTCGTCTTGCGGCCAGCATAGTCGGATAACTTGGCCGCGACGTAGGCCTTGCGGAGTCGGGCTTACCGCGGGTAAAGCGGGACGCTTTACTTACGAAATTACCATCGTATCTGGTTTCACATAATCGTTCAGTCGTGATACCGCATTCTCTCGGCTAGGGGATTCTTCGCTGGCTTGAACTGCACGGAAGTAGGTAGGGGTGGAATCTGAAAATCGTCGATTACGGTGGGCAGGGCTCTAATAGTTACAATGGGTTGATTTGGCATTTTTGTACTCATAAGCGTGGCTTCGCTTACCCAGACTTTTCCTCCCACTACTGTGACCCTGACGTTCGGATAATCCTCTTTAAGCGGATCGCTATCTGGGAGGTCGAGATTGTACGTGCCGTCGGGTTGACTTGCGGGAAAATATCTTAGCGGGTAATTGTAAAGCCCGCCGCGATTAATCCAAAAGACCAAATAGTTTTCCATTTCGGTTTCGTCGCACGGGTAACAGATGCCCTCACTTGCGCCCGGCTTCCACTCAAAGCCTCGGCCATCTCTCCAATAGATATTGAGGTAATCGTCGTCCCTGCTCTGCCACTGTGCGCAAGCCGTGGCGTTTACAATCATGGTGGTAAGGGCCATCTCGCCATTGGTAATGGCAATTTGGTACTCGGCCATCACAGGGCCGTCCTTGATTTTTTGTGTTTCTCTGAATACGGTCGCTCTTCTCGCAGGGAGCTCTGTGCGCCCCTCCGCCCCGAGTGCAAGGAACTCGGATGCGGCAATAAGAGCCAAGGCGATGAACAACGCTGGCGCGTAAAGGAAATTTTTGGTGTTCATTGAACACCTCCCCACATTTACGTTAGGCTTGGTTTCCGGAAAAAGCTAAGCGCCTTTTTGGCGTTGACCCTACTTTCTCATCGGAACAAAACGCACAGGCAATGTGGCTTGCTGCTCGACCTTGGTACCGTGCTTTTGCAAAAGGTAAAGCTGCTGGTTGTCCGCAGGGCCAACGGGAATGATCATCCGGCCACCATCTCGCAACTGCTCGACAAGCGATTGCGGGATTTGATCCGGAGCGCACGTTACGATGATCGCATCGAAGGGCGCATGATCCGGCCAACCTTGGTAGCCGTCACCGGCGAGGACTCTTACGTTGTTGTATCCGAGCCGCTTCAGATCCGCCTCGGCCCGTTTGGCCAAAGGTTCAATGATCTCGACGGTATAGACCTCCGCAGCCAGCCGGGATAGCACGGCAGCCTGGTAACCGGATCCTGTGCCGATCTCCAACACACGGTCGGTTGGCTTGGGATCAAGTTGCTCGGTCATAAATGCCACGATAAACGGCTGGGAAATAGTCTGGCCGTAGCCGATCGGCAGAGGCTCGTCCCAATACGCATACTTCGAAACGACCTTCGGCACGAACTCGTGCCTTGGTACCGTGGCCATGGCCTCCAGCACTCGGCGGTTTTGAATGTGGCGTCCCGGGGCAGCGAGCTGCTCCTCCACCATCTTTTTACGCTCTGCGGAAAACTCAGCTTCCGTTGCCGGTTGCGAATCGCAGGCAGACAAGCACAGGCTAAGCAGGAACAAGACAATCAATGCTCTGTGCACAAAACTACCATTTAGCTGACCCACCTGAACATGCAAACAGCGCGGGCAGTTGGACCTGTTCCTCCGTTAGTTCAGTGGGTTTTGGTACGGGCATCTAGTTCGGTTGGGTCAGATGAGAAGGGAAACGTTGCAGTAGGACAAGGATGGATTCTTGAGCCTTTGCCCGACTCAGTTCTCCGCTGCTGTCTAGTCCCCGGGAGCTGCCGGTGGAGGCGCGGGTTTCAGTCGCGAAATGGCCGACTCCTCCGGTATCCAATGCTGAATGCCCAGATGGCGTTTGGGACGAGGCGATTCTTGGCCGAAGTGCAGCGTCCAGAGTTCCGACCAAAGCGCATTTTCATCTCTCGTGAATCGCTGATCAGCTCGGTGCAGCGCTGCCCACGAGCTGTACATGGCCTGGAGACGGAATCTATTGGGATTTTCAATATCCTGATCCAGCCGGGCATTGAATGCTCCGTTACGCAGAAAGATCAGTCTAATTTGTTTCATGAGGCGAAAGAATCGGACGTGGTTTTGCGGAGCGATTTCAATCTCGATGGTCGCCGTGATCGGCCCGTCGTCAGCCTCTGGCAAATAAGGAGCTTGATACGTATCGATTAGCGGGTCAGGTTCCAGGTTGGTTTCGGCGGAAAAATCGATCGACCATCGTTTCGACGTGAGTGTGCCGCCAACACCCAGTAGGCTTGCCGACAACAAAGCCCAATCGACATTGAACCGGGCCGAGAGCGCGCCCCACAGAAGCCCGGCGATCGCCATGCCACCCTGCGACACCATCATATGCGTTGCGTTCATTCTACCTCTGATCCAGTCCGGGATCACTCGTTGTCCCGCTACCCAGAGCTCCGAAGCGGAAATGGTCCATGCGGCTCCTGCCACCGCGGCAACCAGGAAGAAGGTGTCCGGATAGCGCACAGTTGCCATCAGCGCATAAGCGAGTGTCAGAGCCACACTGGCAACGATGGTCATCTGATTCGGTTTCAGCCTCTTCCTCGCCGGTTCAAGGATTAGCACTGCACCGGCCAGAGATCCAAATCCCATGCTGGTGAATACGAGACCGAGGCTGACCGCGTCAAGGTGAAGGACCTTGAGGCCAACCACCGGCAACAATGCTGGGATCGCACCGATTAACACACCAAAAATCAGGTTTCGTAACAAAATGATCCGAACGCCGGGCGCGTACCGCATGTACCGCACTGCGCCGGTCAGGGAATCAAAAAATCCCTCCAGCGGCGCTTCAACTGCGACGCTTGTGCGTTTCCAGGTTATCACCGCCATCAACACAAGGACGAAAGCCGCCGCGTTCAGTGTAAAGATGGTGCTCACGCCGACCAGCGGAATGAGCAGACCGCCAAGCGCCGGACCAATGATTCCGGCCAAGTTCATCTGAATTCCGCCAAGTGCGATTGCGGATGGAAGCTGCTCTTTGCCGACAATTTCAGGTATTGAAGCTGCAGCTACCGGTGCCTGAAACGCGAAACCGGTTCCCAACAGAAAGACTGCCGCGAGGATGACCTCCCGAGTTAGCGCGCCTGCATAGGCGCAAACGGCGAGAAAACCCGCGCTGCAAGCCAGCCAACCGTTGAAAAAGCGGAGCAGCCGCCGGCGATCTGCGAGATCGGCTAACGCACCGGCAGGCAGTGTGAACAGAAAAAATGGGAAAGTGGCGGCCGAGGACATCAAGGAGAGCCCCAGAGCTGACGCTCCCAACGAATTCATCGCCCAAGTCGCCGCCATTTCATGCGCTGAGACGCAGGTGCCTGAGACCACCAAGGCTAACCACAACCGAAGATAGGTCGGGTTACGCAACGAGGACCAGATGGAGGTGTTGGCAGTCACGACAATCAGAAACCCAGGCGATCCCTAGTCCCAAAAATAAGCGTGTTCTGAATGCGGCGCGACGAACTTTTAAGGGCGGATTTCACATTAATTGCCCGGCAGCGCGACGGTACGTCCCGCGAATCCAGCTGTATCGAAATACCACGTTTTGCCTACTTTTTGATAGCTCAGTCGAGTCTTGATTCCGGCCTCGTTAGCTTTCGACTCCTTAATGCCGCTTTCAAATGCGGTTTTGTCGGGTCCGCCGGCCAGCGCCTCGTCAATGACGCGGCCGGTGAGGCTCCCCTTTTTCGGTAATTCCAGATTGAGAACATGCGCTAAAGTTACGGGGACATCTGCGTTACTGACAGGAGCCGCGTCGATGTAAGTCTTCTTAAAGTCCGGTCCAATCGCCGCCATGCTATTGAGCGTGTCGGCGCGGCTGAAACATCCGTGCATGCCCTGGCCCTCCTGGAGTCCGGTATCACAAATCGTCACCGCCGACTGAAGGAGGTTAGCAACGTCAAGTGAAAAACTGCGGAAGTTAACAATGATGGCCGGGATCGGAAGAACGGACGACCCCTTTAGATTAAGATCGCTTGACGAAAGCGCACCTTCGATCTCCCCAAATGCCGGATCGGTGAAAATACCGCTCACGTAATCCTGACCGCTCAGAAAGTTTACCAGATCCTTCACCAGCGCGGGATCCCGATCATTCAAATAAATAAGGTCCGATCCTCCGTTCGCTGCCACGATGAGTTTTGCATCGCACGGACTCGAGATAGCTCCCGTTCCGCCGATTAAACCACAGCCGAAAGTCGGGCGCTGCAATTTTTCCGCCGTTGCTGTCGTTGGGTCGACCGGCCTATATTGCTCAGAGCCATCCACTGTGATCGTGCTGTCCGGATCAAAAAGGGGCAGATTCAGGTGGTGCGCAAGGTCGATCGCCAGAAAACCGGGCGGTAAAAATCCGCTGTTCACCTCTTGGCGCCCTTTCACATCCTTGTAGGTTTGGGTGGCTGCATAGCTGCTGGTGAACTTGGTACCGGAAGAATCGAGCTCGTGTTTGCTGATCGTCGAAAAGCCGTGGTCCGACGTGATAAAAACATCGGTGTCGTCAGCCAGACCTGGCACACTTTCGAGATAGCTCATTATTTGCTTGAAGTTGTTGTCTGCGTTACGCACGCCGGCCTTTGAAGTCGGACCATTGATGCCCGGGCTGAGCTGGTTAAGACTGTCTCCCTGGTTATGCTGAGTGCCGTCCGGATCTCGCGACCAGAACACCACCACGAACGGTTTCCCGTCTTTCTGAAACATCGGTAGAACCGCCTTTGTCAGAGCGTCCGCAAAGTATTGCTGCTGAACGACGTTGGCGGCAAGCGTGCCCGGAGAGGAATCACTTCCGGGGAATCCGTTGTTTTGTTAGGAGGTCGGCGCCGCCCGGTTCGAACGGTCGGGAGCGACCGTCTGAAGATGCGCATCGGCAAGCGCCTGCGCGATCCGGGGATCTACTGGCACGCCGCCCGGCTTCCCGGTGGAATCGTCAATTATAACCGTTCTCGGAACCGGAATGAAACCATTCACCGGATTTGCCTCCCCTGCATCCTGGATAAGCGTCGGGCCGAGTTTGCCGATCGCCGCGGTATCGAAGCCGTGCGTGGCCGCATACGCGAGCAGAGTCTCCTCACGCAGGTAATTCCCTCCAAAATGCTCGTCGATATTGGCGAGCACTCGATCGTTTTCGAGAAATGGAGTTTGAGTTTCGCCAAGCATCGAAAGTGGATATCCCGTATAAACGGTGTTGCTGAAGTCCCCGGTGTCGCCTAAATAATGCCCCGTTGCGAGCGCCGAGGCATTTGGTGTTGTGAACGTCGGAAAAAGCGAGTGACTATTCGCGAAGAAAACGCCCTGCTTTCGAACAAGGCTCATCGTTGGAGCGTCTTCTTCGTTAACAGATCCTTGACGAAGACCATCGGCAACAAAGATGATTGCGTTACGACCGGAAGTAATCCGCGGCAAGAAGAGCAGAAATAGCCCGAAAAAAGCGACGTAGATCAGTCCCTTTCTGGGCGACGATAGCTTAGGCTGATTAGAATGGGTCCTCATATTTGGGAGTCAGGTCTAATTTAAATCACCCGGTTTGCCATACGCCATCTCAATCCGAGGGACGAGGGTTGCGTTGAAAATGGACCGGCGGCGGTGTGATGTAAGCGAAGCGTCCTCGCTTTGCCCTCCGCGAAGAAGCAAAGCGAGAAGCTTCGCCTACGCCGCCTGAACATGGAACCGGGCGACAGTCCCAAAGCGCGACACAACGCCTGCGGCGCGTCCCGGTGGTAGGGAAGCGCCCTTGCGCGATCCGGCGTCGCCCGTCCAACGAAGGTGCGAACTTGGGAAAGGTGTAAGCTAATGGCAAAATGTCGCCGCAACTGCGTTAAGGTCCATATGCCGATTCTCACCTCCGGTTTCAACCCGCCGTCTTTCCTGCGCAATGGGCACATCCAAACGGTTCTGTCTGTGCTTTTGCCTCGACGACTGAAAATCGCTTTTGAACGAGAGCGGTTGGAACTGGAGGACGGCGATTTCCTCGATCTCGACTGGGCGCGAACCGTCGGCGAGAAGTTGGTCATTCTCTCGCATGGGTTGGAGGGAAGCTCTGAAGATCGTTCAAATCTCGGAATGGTGACCTCCCTCCATTCAGCGGGATGGGATGCGCTCTCCTGGAACCTGCGCGGCTGCGGGAAAGAGATGAATCGGCTACCACGATTTTATCACAGCGGCGAGACGGGCGATTTGGGGGCGGTGATTCGGCTCGCTGCGACTAGATATTCGCGAGTCGCCCTGATTGGATTCAGCCTCGGGGGAAACTTGACGCTGAAGTATCTTGGCGAAGCCGCCCCGCATCCGGCCGTGATCGGTGCTGCTGCGATTTCAGCGCCCATCGATCTCGCGACATGCGCGCGGGCTCTCGATCAACGTTGGGCCAATCGGATCTACCTGCGCCGCTTTATTAAGAGCCTGATCGCTAAAGTTGAAGCCAAGGCGCTCAGATTTCCCGATCACCTGGACGTGAGCCGAAGCCGGGCGATCCGCACGTTGCAGGAATTCGACGACCGCTATACAGCACCGATCAACGGTTTTCGGGATGCAGCCGATTATTGGCAGAAGTCAAGCGCGCAGCAGTACCTGGCTCGAATAAGAATTCCGACTTTGCTCATAAACGCCTGCGATGATCCCTTTCTCGCGCCGGAATGCTTTCCCTTTGCGGAGGCAGCACAAAATCGATGCCTGTTTTTCGAGGCGCCTGAATCAGGAGGCCACCTAGGATTTATAGATCTGATCCACGGAGTCGAACCGTGGTTCGAACGGCGCGTCGTTGAGTTTCTAACCTGCATTCTTAAGTTTTGAGTTTTGGGGTTTGAGTGAGCGCCGAGCGTCTTGGACAACGACTCAAAGCTCAAAACGCCAAACTCAAAACTCAAAACTTTCAAGCGGTTCTACAGCGGCGGGTGAACCCAAAACTAAAAACTCAAAACCCAAAACCCAAGAACACGATGTGCTTGTCGTAATTCGCAGCAACGATTAACCTGAGCCCGCATTTTCGCAGCCTTGCGAGCGACATCGATGAACCAGAAGTTCCCTTACATTCTGCGCGTCAGTACAAAGGCGAAACACGTGCGGTTTCAGGTGAGCGTCGAAAAGGGCTTAGAAGTCGTTGTTCCCAAGCGGTTTAGCCTGTCACGAGTGCCATCGCTGGTCGAGAAGAACAGCCAATGGATCGAACGGGCCTTTCAGAAGGCAAAAGCCTACGAGCGACTGATTGGTCCCGTGCCGGTTTGGCAAATGCCGGAAGAGATTAGGTTGTGTGCGCTCGACCTCAACTGGAGTGTGTTTATTAGCCGGGACGATATGAAGACGGTTGTCGTGCTGGAAAAATCCGGCAAAACTCTTATTGTGCACGGCGCAACCGAAGACGCTGCTGGCTGCCAGCGAGCTTTAAAACGTTGGTTAACCCGTAAGGCTGAGGAGCATCTTATCCATTGGCTCAAACGAGTGAGCGATCAAACCGGGCTCGGTTACACGTCAACGTCAATCAGGCAGCAACAGACCCGATGGGGCAGTTGTTCCTCGCGGCGTTCGATCAGTCTCAACGCTCGGTTGTTATTTTTACCGCCAGAACTGGTTACCTACGTGCTCGTGCACGAGTTGTGTCATACGAAGCACTTAAACCATTCGCCTAAATTTTGGCGATTGGTCGAATTTTACCTACCGGACTACCGGCAATTCGATCGGCGACTGCGAGACGGCGGCCAATACATACCAGGATGGGTGACAGCATCTTGCGGTCATCGGACGGTGTAAGCGAAAGGCTCCAGCCCTTTGCCTCTTGCATAAGGACATTGGCGTTCAGCGTTCAGCGTTCAGCGTTCAGCGTTCAGCGTTCGGCGTTCGGCGTTCGGCGTTCGGCGTTCGGCGTTCGGCGTTCACTTCTCACCTTTCACGTTTCACCTTTCACCTCTCACCCCTCACCCCCTCTCGCGGGGGTTCTCAAAATCTCTTCGGGCACCTCTCAGGAAACGGGATTAAGATCACCAAGATTATGGGAGACTACAAAGGTCGCGTGAACACGAGGCGACGTAAAAGGCGCTTTGCGAAGAACCGACGGGTTAAGGCCCTTGCCGCTATTCAGAAGGGAACCACCCCGCCCACGGACATCGCCGAAGAGACCAAGGCTTAGAACTTTTGTTCCATTTACGCCGGTCGGCGGATCGCCTAACGTCTAGCGCCCAAGCCGCCCAATCCAGGAGAAAACGTGGAATTGGACATCACCTGATTCAACAAAG
>DASXBV010000085.1:0-3770 GCA_036491515.1 Chthoniobacterales bacterium | reverse complement strand
GCATACATCCGATATTGCAATTGCTCCATCTTTTGCAGGTTCTCCTGAATCTCCGACAGCGCTTTCTTGTGTGATTCGTGTTTACCATGGTAGCCAGGATCGAAATGTTTGAGCCGGATCTCCGCTCTGGGTTTTACGACGAACTGTTTTCGATAGTTAGCCATGATCGTAATTACCCCGCTGCTTCATGCTTGGTTATTGGAATTCGAATTGGCTGAAAGAGCGACCTATTCCAGGAACGAACTGGGTCCAGAATCCCATACAGTCCAAGCTTCACGGCGTCCTGCACGATCATCCAAATGAGGTTGTAGACCCAGACAAAGCCGATGATTCTCCATGGCAATGACGGCACCAGCCAGCCCTGGCTGCACATGAATACCGCGGCAATTTGAGTCACGAGGATTGCAAAGAAGAGCTTTGTGTTCGGATAGGGTGGTTTCCAAAAAGGCCCACGGGTGCGAGTTACGAATAACATGAGGTGCCCGCCGGCGACGAGTTGCAGAAACATCATCGTCTGCAACTGTGGTCGGTCCAGGTGGTGAAGCGTGTCACCTAAGTACAACAATCCAAAGCTTTGAATAACTCCGAGCAGTCCAAGGACTGACGAAATCACTAAGACACGATCCAACTCCCATTTCACAGGCTGAGGCGGCACGCTGGCATTGTCAAACGCGATGGTCATTATGGGAACATCATCCAGGAGGGCAAGCGCGATTAGCATGATCGCAGTTAAAGGAAAGAAGTGGTAATAGATCGACGCCAGTACGACGAACACCATGATGGCGATAGTCATAGCGATCCGATACAAAACGTAGCTCATCATTCGCTCGAAGATGCGTCTCGCTTCCGCGATCCCTTCGATAATCACAGACAGGCCTGGTGCGGTCAGAATCAAAGCTGCAGCCGCCCGGGCTGCCTCTGTTGCGCCGGAAACGGCAATCCCGACATCCGCCTGCTTTAGCGCAGGAGCATCATTGACTCCGTCGCCGGTCATTCCGACGATGTGGCCGTTCTGCTGCAGTATTTTTACGATTGCATATTTGTGTTCCGGGAAAACCTCCGCGAAACCATCGGCCGCCTCTATTTTTTCGACAGCGTCCAGCGGGATCTGGCCTTTTGTGCCGTCGCCAGGAAAAAGTTCAGTCGCCGGCTGAATATTTGCGCCCATACCTAGTTGTAATGCGATCTGCCGGGCAATGGCGACGTTATCGCCGGTAACCATCTTCACTTTAACGCCGTACGCACGAGCCTCTGCTATGGTGCTCTTGGAATCGGGTCGGGGCGGATCAAGCAGTGGAAGAATTCCCTGGAATATCCAAGGGCCATCGCCTTGCGCGACCGCAACACCCATGGTGCGGTAGCCACGACTGGCCAAACTGTTCACTGTCTGGTTGGCTTTTTCAAAGTCGGAGCCAGAAAGCTTCGCCAGCCCGAGAATCACCTGCGGCGCGCCTTTAGTAACTCTAAAGATTTTACCAGAGGCATCCTTGATCGTTGCCTCGGTCCGTTTGTTGACAGGATCGAACGGTACGTAATTTTCCTGTTGATAGCTCTTAAGTATGGAGGGGTCTTTCAGGCCAGCCATTACTGCGAGATCAATCGGATCGTTATCAGCTGCGCGCGAGGCTAAGGATGCCATCAGAATCAATGTTGCTACGTCGGTTCCGGTCCAGGGTTCTGCTTCGCCGAGGGTCAGCTTGTTCTGGGTCAACGTGCCGGTCTTATCGGAACAGAGCACATCGACGCCCGCCAATTCCTCGATCGACTCCAGGCGGGAAACGATTGCCTTACTCCTGGCAAGAATTCGTGCTCCTAAAGCCATTGTCACGGAGAGTACGGCAGGCATCGCCACCGGCACTGACGCCACCAAAAGGATGAGCACTACCTCGGCGAGCCTTAACAGCGCAATGCGATCGTAGTGGCCCCGCATATCGAAAAGACGGCTGGCCACAAGAATTACGACCAAGACCAGTGCCAGGATAATCAGGAAGTTACCGATCTTCATTACAGCTCTCTGGAAGTGAGAAATGCTTCCGGCGGCGGCGACTAATTTTGCGGTTCGCCCAAAAAACGTATTCGCTCCGGTCGCCGTAACCACTGCGACCATTTCTCCCTGTTTAACGACGGAACCGGAGTACGCTTCCTCGCCCGATTTTTTGGTGACTGGCAGCGATTCTCCTGTAAGCGCCGATTGGTCGATGCTGATGTAGTCGCCTCGGATGAGCTTGCAGTCAGCAGGTACGACGTCGCCGAGGTACAGGCGAACGATATCTCCAGGCACCAGCGTACGGGCGTCGACTTCCTGCCACTCTCCACTGCGAAGGACACGTGCTTTCAACGCCAGCGAGTTCTTCAAGGCATCGAGCGCATTGGAAGCCTCATGTTCCTCCCAGAACCCCAGCAAGGCGTTGAATAGCAAGAGTGAGGCAATAATCGTGAAATCACCCCAGTCTCTTACGATCAAGGCCATCAGAGCAGCCGCCTCAATCATCCATGGGATAGGCCCCCAGAAATAAGCCAGGAAAGCGGAAAGCGAGCTTTTCTTTTCTTCCGCGAGCGCGTTCGGGCCGTACTTTTTCAGACGTTCCTGTAGTTGGGCGGCGTTCAAACCGTTCTTCGGGTCGGTCTCGAGCTTCGCCGGAATTTCGGCAACAGCAGAACTAACAGATTCGGTGACGTCTGAGGTTGGCATGGCAACTCCTCGCTTACGTTGCAGCACGACGTGATAGCTTGTCGCGGCCGGTAAGACTAGGAAAAAAGCCGCCGTCGGCGATCGCGAAGGGCGCGGTTCGGGGCGACGAGACCGAACCGTCTACAACGCCTTGTAATCAACAGTGATGGTGCGGTAAACGAGCTTATCGTGTTGCGCTGAGAAATAAAAAAGCTCAAGCATCGTCGCGCCGACCATCCACTGATAGCCGACCAGTGTCTGAATCACGTCCGTGTCGTTATCGCGAGAACGCGAAACGAGTTTTCCCGTTCCGTACTTTTCGTCGAAGTACTTGCGAATCTCTCCCATTCGCTGGTTGTAACGTTCGATCGACCAATCCGGGTATTCGTATTGTAACTCGATCGCCACAAGCGCCCTCTGCTTGAACGTGAAAACCGTGCGCTTTAATCCAGGATGGACGAGCCCTTCCACAGTCCAGATTTCGCGGTTCTCTTTTTTTTCCCGCGAGGCAATTTTGGCCTTTGCGCCGTGCAGGACGGTGTCCACACGCGCCATCGAGTCGGTCCAACGAAAGCCGAACGGCGGAATCAGCTCATCAACCGGAAATGCGCACGGCGCAGAAAGAAAAAAAGCGATCAGACCGAATAGAAGAATTCGGCGCGTCGCGGGCCGGTTGGAATTGCCGGTACGGTTCTCCTGCCAGCTCGTCATTTCCGCGCGCATTGGCTGCATTTTTGATTCGGAGAGCGATCCCTCGTGGCACTCTGGGGGCCGTCAAAATTGCGCATGCAGGCCATTCCGGTCAACTCGGGAGTGCCCCACACGATGCAACGATTCCGAGTAGTTCGCCGCGGCGATTGCCAATTGGGGTGGCCAAACGTCGCGGCGAAATTTGCCCGAGCAACCATTTTCGGTTCTTCCTCGGACACGCGTGTTTCGGTTTTCTAGTCAAGAAGATTTTTTTTGGCGATTAAAAATAAAATTCATTTTTTTCTTGTCGATTTTGAGACCGGTTTCTAGTCTCAAGCCCGCTGGCGAGGACGGGAACAAAGCGGATGTGAATAAGTTGTGAACATTTCTGAGAAACTTTCATCGGCGA
>DASXBV010000084.1:0-11520 GCA_036491515.1 Chthoniobacterales bacterium | reverse complement strand
TTTCACGGTCCCGGCGATTTTTTTTCGAATTGTGACATCCGCTATATCCACGATATCACGACCTTTGGAGATCCCCGCCAAATCGTCGTAAATCATGTCTGCCACATATTCGTTTTTATGCTCGAATCGCCGAACTTGGAGCGAACCGGGATTCGACACTTTGACGGCTTGCTCGGATAATTTGATCTTTTTTTGCCACGAACCGCCTCTGGCTCGTATCGCGCCGAGCTTATAGACGCCCCCGAGAGCCGGCTGATCGAACGCTGTGACCAGTTTTGTTCCCACGCCCCATAGGTTAATCAATGCACCTTGCTCTTTGAGGCTGCTGATTACATGTTCATCAAGGTCATTGCTCGCAAGGATCTTTGCCGAGCTGAACCCAGCCTTGTCCAGAATCTCTCGTGCCTCGATGCTCAGATAAGCCAGATCGCCCGAATCCAGCCGAATTCCGATTAGCTCCTTGCCCACAGACTTCAGCCAACGGCCAACTTCAACGGCGTGATGAATGCCTTCGATAGAGTCGTAGGTGTCTACCAGGAAAATGCAATTTCCCGGCATGGCCTCGGCGTACGCCTGAAATGCCTCTAATTCCGTTTGAAACGACATGATCCAGCTGTGTGCGTGTGTGCCGCGAACAGGGATTCCAAAGACCTTACCCGCAAGCAAGTTTGAAGTTCCGACGCAGCCACCAATATACGCTGCGCGGCTGGCCGCGAGGGCGCCATCGGGCCCGTGGGCGCGCCGTAGCCCAAATTCTATCACTGGCTCGCCGCGGGCCGCCAAGCAGATCCTCGCCGATTTTGTCGCAATCAGCGTTTGAAAGCTCAGAATGTTCAGGAGAGCAGTCTCGAACAGTTGGCCTTGGAGAAGGGAGCCGTGGATGCGCAGCAGCGGCTCATGTGGGAATACGACGTTTCCCTCGGGAATTGCATCGACGTCACAGCTAAATCTCAGCCCCTGGAGATAGTCTAAAAACTCGTTTTCGAACAACGGTTCGCCGTCCGATCCGCGGAGTTCGGCCAGATAGGAAAGATCATCCGGATGAAACTCAAAGTTCTGAAGGTAATCGATGGCATCGCCCAGTCCGCAAGTGATGGTGTAGCCACCGTTGAACGGCTGCTGGCGAAAAAACAGGTGGAATATCGCCTCATGCTCCAACATATCCCGTTTCCAATAGCCATAGGCCATGGTCACCTCATAAAGGTCAGTCAGGATTGCTGGCGGAATTCGTTCTTTCTGCGTCATAAGAAGCGGCAGGGACGCGCTCCCGCGCGTCCGTGCAGGCGGGCAATTAACCCAAATTCCGAAGTCCGGGAATCGTTCTCGTCCTCGGTGCATTGCCTTCTGTTGCCCGGAAAGAGCCCGATTGTCCTGTAATTATTTTGTTCCGTTCGTCTGATTGTGAAACTCCAATCAGGATTCTCGAGGACAATGACTGCTCAACTTCGGAGTTTAGAATCAATCTAGCGGAGGAAAAAATCGACCTCTTCTTCGTACGCGTTAAATGGATCCGGCATGGGCAAGTAATCCTGGCTCTCCAGTGCAACGGAGTCCCAATTAATAATATAAGGAAGATTTCGCTTCTGAAATTGCAGTACGGCTCGAGACCGGCCTTTGGCCCGAGTATTTTGCGGTGGAATCCGCATTGCTTCTTCCCGGCGAACGGCGGAATTAAATTCGCCGATAGCTTTCGCCGGCTTCAAAGCGAAGAATAACCCCTTATTCGGATTGATGTTATGATATTCGAGATCGAGGCTTTGCAGCCAGGGATCCTGCCAAGTCAAACCTTCTTCATCCATGAACATGCTTAGTAGCCATTTCTTCGAGATCCAATCAACGCCGCCAATCAGGAGCTCAGGTTTGTTGCGGATGGCGTCCAGCGTGAAACTCCAACTTTCGAGAATCCAGTCTGTTTCTTGGTCCTGACCAGATAGGTGGTGGTGCGCGTTTTCGAGAAATTGGTATTGGATATCCAGCGCGTCTCGCCGGGTGCCGTCATCCATTTCCACGAGCCATTTGCCATCGGGATCCCGCGAAATTTCCCGCGTGGCCAACACCGCGTCTCTCAGCGCGATGTGTGTTGGGAGCAGGTTTTCCTCGAGCAAAGTGAGTACGCAAACGGTCGTCCCGACTTTTAACGCGGTTGCGAACGGGCTCATATTGGAATCGCCAATCAAGAGATGCAGTCGGCGATATTTGCGATAGTCGGCAAGCGGTTCGTCGCGGGCATTGATGATCGCCCGATTGAATTGTACCCATTGGTAAATGTCATTGACGATGTGGTCAGCCCGCTGGCTCATCTGAAAATTCACATGCCCGGGCCGGTCGGGTAGTTCGAAATCAAATGCTAGCGGATTCGCCTGCCCAACCCGTCCAGCGCCGGCAAAGATCTGTCGGGTTGCCAAAAATGCAAGTAGAGAGGCCAGGACCTCGGGTGTAAACTGCGCTTCCCGGCGCATGAGATAGTTCTCGTGGCATCCAAAGGTCGCGCCGGTGTGATGGTCGACATTGTTCTTCAGGAAAGCGACTTGATCTGCGACACCCATTTCCGTGAGCGCCCGGTTCAGCATCAGATCGCCCGCGATGTCGAATGAGACCAGATCCCGGAGGTTAATACATTCCGGCGAAGAATACTCCAGATGTCCCATGTCAAGGTAGAGTCGACCGCCATTCAAAAGAAAACCGCCGTTTCCCGGCGGTTCTTCATAATCCCGATAGTGCAAGTCTATCGCGCCGACATGACATTTCCTGAATAGATAGTTTTTAACCTTGACCGGCCAGGCATCGGCCTGGCTCTGAGCCTGATCTTCTGAGATCAAACATCCGTACTCCGTCTCCAGACCGACAATCCGGTTCATCGGTTCGCAGTTTCGGACGAAAAATGTGCCCCGGCAACCTAGAAGTCGTTCGAAAACCGCAATTATCCCTTCCGGTGGCCGTTGTTCTGTTTTTGACCATTATTGCTGGTGGCCCGGTGAGGTTGCGGCTGCGCGTGCGGGTGAGGCGCTTGCGCGACGTGTTGAGGAGGCGGGTGCGGCTGCGCGTGAGGCGCTTGCGCGACGTGAGATGGCGATGGCGGGTGCGGTTGATGAACCTGTTGTTGGGCGTGGTATTGCGGTTGCGGATGGGCCACGGCGTACTGAGCGTGCTGGTTTGCCTTAGCTTGCGGAGGAATTGGCTGCTCCTTTTTCGGCACTTCCTTTTTGCCTTTCGGCGATTCTTCGTGAGCCACAGATTTCACGTTTTCGGCTTGCCGGATCTGTCCGTTCTCTTTCTGCGCCTTCTGCGCCTCGAGCTTTTGCTGTTCTAGCTTCTGCTGTTCCGTAATGCCCTTATTTCCGGGCTTTTCAATGAACGGCTGCAGCTTGCCGTTAACTCCTTGCTGAACTTTCGCAGACCCTCCTGGCGCTGGCGTTTCTGCCTTTGGCGGTTGTCCTTTTGTGAGCGCCTGGATTTGAGGTTTGTTAGGTAGAACGGGTTTCGGCGGCAGAGTCTGAGGTACCGGAGCCTGCTGCGCAAATTGGTGCCGAATCTGTTGAGCTTGCCCTTGCGGAACGTTCTGCCAACCTCGTTCGACCTGCGCTTTTCCGAGCTGTTTCGCAACCTGGGGCTGCACCGTAGCGATCGGTCTCAACCTTTGCGGTGGCGCAATGACGTTGAGCTGCTTACCTTGCGCCGCCGTTTTGAAGGCACCGTTAGGCCGCGTTTGGGCCGCATAATTGACCCTGTAGGCCGGGATCTGTTGGCCCGTTCGTTGCTGAACTAGCTGAGACACCCGCTGGTATTGCGGTCCATTGTTGTAAATTACGTTATTGTTATACGCAATTTTCGTGACGTCCGTTGTCCGGTTGATCAGAACCAGGTTCTGTTGCGGTGGCGCGCAAAATTCCCGGTATGACGGACGACCAAAATCTACAATCCGGATAAACGCGAATGCTGCTGGGCCAATGTCGTAGTAATTGTCGCACCAAGGATGGAAGCCGACGTTCACGCTGAAAGTTGCCTCGGGTGGGAGTGGTGCCCATCCAACGTAATCGTCGTCATCCGTTTGACGCCATGACACCCACGCGGGTGCCCATTGATCGCCCGGTATCCACACCCAGCCGACTCCGGCAACCATCACCCAGCGTCCATAGTGATACGTCGCCCATCCGAAGTCTTCGTTTGAATCCCAGAGCCAACCACGGTCTGTCCATACCCAGTGTCCGTCAGTGTACGGGCGCCAGTTACTCGTCGATTCTGCCACATTTGGCTGCCAAACATATCCGTAGTCATCGTCGTAGAACCAACGACCTTCAGGCGCCAGGCGATCGTAGAAAACATCGTAGGTGCCCTCCGAATCCGATTCCGTCTCGACGATGGAGTTGGCATCCTCCTGCTGGTACGCTACATAATGATTTCGATTGTTACGCGAAGACCGATCGGCAGACGAGGCGAAAGTCGTGAGCGTTAAAGCCGCAGCGGCGTAGACCAGCGAAGGAACATACTTATTCATAACAGACCTTGGCTTTTTGGACTTTTTTGTAGCCCAACTTATTCAACCGCATCGAAATTGTAGGCGAAGCGTCCCGCTTTGCTTTCCGGGTACGAGGCTCCGTCCGAGCCGAGGACGACGTGCCCACCACGGCTCGGACGGAGCCTCGCCCTACCGGGAGCCTAAAGCGGGACGCTTCGCTTACTCAAAAAAGCGGTTGCACGACAGCTTCGCTTTGGAATTGATTCCACGATGAGTTCCTTGGTCCGGGTTCGTTTCGCACCTTCCCCTACCGGCTTCCTGCATGTTGGAGGCGCGAGAACCGCGTTATTTAATTGGCTTTTCGCCCGGCACAATCAAGGGACTTTTCTGTTGAGAATAGAGGACACGGACAAGAGCCGGGAGCGAGACCAGGCGGTGCAAGCGATTTACGATGGTTTGCGCTGGCTCGGCCTCGATTGGGATGAGGGCGCCGGACGCGGCGGCGATTACGGCCCCTATTTCCAGAGCGAGCGGAATGCGATTTACGAGAAGTACTTCGGCCTGTTGCAAGCAAAGGGGGGCGTCTATGTGGATGAGGGTGCTGTTCGTTTCCGGTCTCCTCGGAAATCTGTGATCGTCGATGATATCGTTTGCGGCCGGATCGAATTTGACCGCAGCACAGATCCCGACATGACGATCCGGCGTCCGGATGGATCGTGGATCTTTCATTTCGTTAATGTCGTCGATGACATCGAAATGAAGATTTCTCACGTAATCAGAGGCGAAGACCACCTGACCAATACCTCAAAACATGTTGAGCTTTACGAAGCGCTGGGCGTAGCTCCGCCGCGCTTCGCTCACATCCCGCTGATCTTGAATCGAGATGGTTCGAAGATGAGCAAACGCGACGAGGGTTCCAGCATCACGAGTTACATTGAACAGGGGTACGCCCCGGAAGCAGTCCGGAACTATCTCTGTCTCCTCGGTTGGTCTCCGAAGGATAATCGGGAAAAAATTGAGATTGGGGAAATGGTTCAATTGTTTGACCTGGCAAATATCAATCGCCGGAACGCCGCGTTCGACCTCGACAAATGCTATTGGTTAAACGGCCAATATGTGCTTCAGATGCCTTTGAGCCGGTTCCGGGAGTTGAGCGAGCCCTTTATCCGAAAGGCAGGTATAACAGTCTCGGACGAACCATATTTCCTTAAGGTGCTCGGGATTGTGAAGGAAAAGATTAAACTCTTCAGGGACGTTCCGGACTGGATCGGATACTTTTTTACGGAGAATTATGCTTTTGATCCCGAGGCGGTGGCGAAAACACTGAGAAAACCTGGGGCGCTTGATCGTCTCAGGACCCTTCGAGAGAGGTACCAAGGGGAGGAAGATTGGTCGGCGGCCGCTCTCGAAGCGACTCTTAAACAACTGGGAACGGAAATCGGATGTAAGACCGGCGAACTGGTTCATCCGGCGCGTGTCGCGGTGAGCGGCCGATCGATTGGTCCGAGTCTCTATCACATGTTGGAAGTCATGGGGAAAGCGCGAGTGCTGCAGCGGATGGACCGAGCGATTAATGAGTTCAGATGAGTTCGCTTACCCTCCAGGCTTTGCGCACTCGCGAGGATCCCAATCTTCGCCTTTTGGTGATTGGAGATCCTATTGATCACTCTCTGTCCCCACCGATGCACAACGCGGGCCTGGAGTTTCTCCATCTCCCATGTCGTTATGGCCGCTTACGCGTTCGCCCGCAAGATCTCGGGAAGGCATTTCGCGTCCTGCGCGGGCGGGACTTTATCGGGTGGAATCTGACTTTGCCGCACAAATTAGCGGCTATAGATCTGATGGATGGACTCGATCCGTTGGCGGAGCGCCTTGGCGCGGTGAACACCGTCGTAAATCAGTCTGGAAGATTGTTCGGCTTCAACACTGATGGCAAAGGATTTGTGGCCGCGATAGCGGAAGCGTTCGGATGCCGCCTGTCGTCCGTCCGGATCGCTCTTCTGGGCGCGGGCGGAGGAGCTGGACAGGCGGCGGCTCGTTACCTCTCGGAGCTCAATGTTCCGTTGCTGATCTTGCTAAACCGAACTGCTGCAAAGGCCGAACGGCTCGCTTATGAACTTGCCGATTCCTCGGAAACAGAAATCAGGGTGGAACCCTGGGAGAATTTTCCGGAGGTGTGCGGTGAGGTTGACCTGATCGTGAATGCGTCTTCTGCCGGGCTGGATGGGGGGCCCGTGCACGAGGCACTGAGTTCAATTGAAGCACGACATCTTGTTTTTGACATGGTTTACGGGCCGCAGGAAACGCCCTTGGTTCATTTTGCCAGAGAGAAAGGCGCGAGATCGGCGGACGGACTTCTCATGTTGCTCTATCAGGGAGTACTCGCTTTCGAGATCTGGTTCGGGAAGCCGGCCCCTGCTCAAGTGATGCGCGAGGCGCTATTTAGGGCAGCCGGGAGAAGTGAGAAGTGAGAAGGCAGAAGTGAGAGGGGGGAGGGAGAGGTGCGAGGGGAGCGACGGCGAACAAAGTAGCATAGGCTTCCAGCCTGTACCGAGAGGTCGCAGCGCGTGGCCCTGTTAAATCAGCGAGGAGGTGGGACTGGCTCAAAGCTGTCGCTCACTCGGTGCGGGATACAGGCTGGAAGCCTATGCTACCTTGGAACGGACGTCGGCCCGCAGGGAAACCGTTCGCGCTCGTTCTCGGCGTTTTCTGCCTTCTGCCTTTTGCCTTCTCACTTTAGCAGTTGTGGTGCGCCAGAAGGTCTGTAACGTTCTGCGGTCAATTGCTCATGACGCTCGTCGAACCACTCATGGAGATTGCAAGGGCTAGTGGATGTTCCGATTTGGCTACATGCCGGAACATCGCCCACGCTGCTGCCGAAGAACAGCGTTCCCTCATTTGCTCGATATTGGATTCGAAATTGATGGATGAAATCGGGTTTTTAAAAGGAGTGAGCCGCTGGTTGGAGATTCCTTGGTGGAACGAACCGCTCACGAGCGTGCCAGGGGCGTTGCGGGAGAAGGTGCCGGCAAAAATTGCTCTTCGTTATCATGTTGTCCCGCTGCAGGAAGATGAGCATGGGATGTGGATTGCATTTTACGATCCGTTCGACCTGCTGGCTCGGCAGATCTTAGCGTCATCGCTGCGTCAGCGGATCGTCTATGCGATGTCATCTCGCACCCAGATCGTTCAGGCGCTCCGTCAGGGGTATGGAGTTGGTGCCGAGACATTCGAAGCGATCCTCGAAGGTCGCTCGGAGGAAGAGTTAGGCCTCGACATGAGACAGGAAACCAACGTTCTCGACCTCGATGACTCCGAAGCTTCGGTCGTTAAATTCGTCAACCAGATTCTGCGCGAGGCACTCGAACAACGGGCGACCGATATTCACGTCGAGCCGCTCCAGGATGATCTTCAGATTCGTTACCGAATCGACGGGGTTTTACACGACGTACCGGTGCCGCCGAATATCAAACTGCTCCAGGCTTCGGTGATTTCGCGGCTAAAGATTATGGCCCATCTCGATATCGCGGAGCGACGACTTCCGCAAGACGGTAGGATCAACCTGGAGTTTGACGCTCAAGCGATCGACGTTCGTGTTGCCACCATTCCGTCGGTTACTGGCGAGAGTATCAGTCTGCGGCTCTTGGGTCAGGAGAGATTCACCTTCGATCGTCTTGGCCTGGACAAGCAGGCGCAAATCCGGATCCTTCAGCTCCTGGCGATGCCGAACGGCATCGTGCTCCTAACCGGGCCGACTGGTTGCGGCAAATCAACGACGCTTTACACGTTTTTAACGAGTCTGAACACGAAGGAACGCCGCATTGTGACCGTGGAAGACCCCGTCGAATATAAGCTCTCGGGAGTGATCCAAATCGCCGTCAAGCCGGAGATCAATCTCACCTTTGCCAATGGGCTCCGAAGCATTCTGCGAGGTGATCCAAATGTCATCATGGTCGGAGAGATGCGAGATCGTGAAACGGCCGAAATAGCCATCCGCGGAGCTCTGACTGGCCATTTGGTGTTTAGCACGCTTCACACCAACGACGCTATCGGCGGAATCACGCGGCTCGTAGACATGGGAGTCGAGCGATTCTTAGTTGCGAACTCTGTCAGAGCATTTATTGCGCAGCGCCTTGTCCGCGTGTTGTGCTCCCAATGTAAACGACCGGCCCAACACCCTGAATCCTACCTCAAGGAAATCGGTTTCTCACTGGAGCACGCTTCCAAAGCGATGGCCGCCGGCGGTTGTGAGCATTGTCGCTACACCGGCTTCGAAGGTCGCGCGGCGATATTTGAAATCTGTATGGTGTCACCTCGACTTCAGGATATGATTACCCAGGGGCGCCCGGAGTCCGTCCTGCGTGCTACGGCAATTGATGAAGGAATGATTCCTTTGCGTCAATACGGCTGGAGCAAGGTGCTTGCCGGATACACGACTCTTGAAGAAGTGGTGCGCGTCACAGCCGCAGACCTCGAGATGGTGGACGAGTGAGTTTTATGGCGCTGTTTTCCTATCACGCCGTTCGCAGAAGTGGCGAACGCGTTTCCGGCCAAGTTGAGGCCCAGAGTCGTACGGAGGCTTTCCGTAAGCTGGACCGCGAATCTCTCCAGCCGATCTCTCTGGTGCAGCAAGAGGGCATTGAAACGAACGGAGCCGGGACTCCCGAGATCAATAGCGCTCTCCCGACGCGAAACATCCGGTTGTCCGGCAGTCAAATCATTCTGTTTACTGAGGAGATGAGCGACCTGCTCGATGCCGGTCTGCAGTTGGAACCGGCTCTCCGGGTGATGGAGGGACGGAAGGAACTCTCCGGTATCAAGGCCGTAGCCTCCGCACTTCGTCAACAGGTTCGGGAAGGAAGCAGCCTCTCGAGTGCGCTCAGGTTGGTTTCTCCGTCGTTCGGGGATCTCTATTGCAACCTCGTCTCCGCAGGTGAGCTGAGCGGGTCATTACCTCAGCTTCTGCGACGTCAGGCGACGTTTCTGGTCACAATGGACGATCTGCGGAAAAAAGTAGTAAGCGCGCTCATTTATCCGTCGATGATTTTTGTTCTGGGGATTGGCTTAATTTTTTTATTCATGACCTACCTCGTCCCGCAGCTCACGACCTTGTTCCAGAAGACAGGAAAGGACTTGCCGCTTCTGACGAGGATGCTGATCCAGACGAGTGACTTCTTCGCCCATTATTGGTGGGCGATCATCGCCGCCATCGCCGCTGCCGTCTTTGGTTTTCTTCAATTTATCCGAATGCCGTTTGGCCGATCCTGGTGGCATACCACTCAGCTGCGACTTCCACTGTTCGGTTCGGTTTTACGCAGACGTTATTATGCACAATTCTCCCAAACGATGGCGAATCTGATCGCGAACGGGATTCCTCTTTTGAACAGTCTTCGGCTTATGACCAGCGCGACCGGAAATGTGCACCTTCGCAGCCTGACAGAAAAAGTCGTCGAGATGGTCGGCGAAGGCGGGTCGCTTTCCCGCGCGCTTCAACGGGTGGGCGAGTTTCCCCCACTGTTTATTGATATGATCGCGGTCGGAGAGCAGACGGGTGACTTAGCTCAAGCCCTTGAGAGGATCGGACGCCGTTACGACAAGGAATTGAATATCAGTATCCAGCGTCTGACCTCCCTGATCCAGCCGGTGGTGATCCTCGTTATGGCCGCGATGGTTGGATTGATCGCGTATTCGATAATAAATGGAATCTTTGATGCTATTTCCGGTCTGCGACCGTAGGACGTTCTATGAGTCAAATTCGCCTTTTAAGCATGGATTTCGATGGGACCCTGGTCCGAGACTGGGCACCACCTCCCTATCCAAAGGTGCTCATTCGAACCTTGAACAATCTTAGGCGCAACGGCGTGTTAATCGCCGTCAATACCGGAAGGACCATTCATCACGTAGAGGAAGGTCTGGAATACACGGGATTTCCGCTCCGGCCCGATTTTGCGTTGACCACCGAACGAGAGGTTTTCCGTTGGAACGGATCAACGTGGGAAGATTTTGGAGAATGGAACTCGCAGTGCCACGAGGAGCACGAAACTCTTTACACGAAAGTCGAGGGGCTGCTCCGAGGGATCGAAGAATACGTTGAGTCTAACACCGCCGCACGGCTCTATTACGAGGAGAACCGGATTTGCGGTGTTATTGCTACAACGAATGTTGAGATGGATACAATCTGCCAGTTCATCGCGGCTCAATGCATCGGTTATTCGGATTTCGCCTATCAGCGGAACTCGATTTACCTCCGGTTTTGCCATGCAGCCTACCACAAGGGTGCTGCGTTGGCCGAGTTGCAGCGACTGACGGATATCTCTAGCGACGACACCTTCGCTGCCGGAGACAACTTCAACGATTTACCGATGTTAAATCTTACGTTTGCCCGTTTTTTGGCCTGCCCCTCGAACGCTATTGAGGACGTTAAGGAAACGGTGCGAAACCAAGGAGGCTTTGTTGCTGCCCAGGATAGCGGCCTAGGGGTACACGAGGCCCTGCGCTATTTCTTCCCGAGCCTTCTTTGAGGCAAGGTACTCCCCCAATCGTTCTCGTCGTCGTCCTCGTTCTCGATTTCTTTGGGCGCGGGAAACGCGCCGATTGCCAACAACGTTCAAAGAACGAGAACGAGGACGACCACGAGGACGATTGGAGAGGTGCCTACACCGCGCGAAACACATCCAAGGGATTTAGGAGACGGTGCACTAGTTTCCTGCTTGCGTGAAAAATTCGCCTAATTGTAACATGACCGCCTCATTTTGCCGTGATGACCGAGAAAATCCTGATCGTCGAGGACGAAGTAGATGTAGCGAACTTGGTGGCGCATCATTTAAGAGGCGCAGGGTTCTCTGTTGAAATCGTTAACAACGGACGAGCGGCGCTCAATCTGATCAAAAGCCAACCTCCGGCACTGGTGGTGCTCGATCTGATGTTGCCGGAGGTGTCGGGCTTGGATCTCTGCCGGATGATGAAATCTGATGCGAGGACAAATAAGATACCGATCATTATGCTTTCTGCCAAGACCGAGGAGATCGATCGGGTGCTCGGATTCGAACTCGGCGCAGATGATT
>DASXBV010000083.1:0-3036 GCA_036491515.1 Chthoniobacterales bacterium | reverse complement strand
TCCCCACAGGCACAAGGCCTGTGCGATGTCATCCCCGCCGGTGCGCATATTGGAGGTGCCCCAGACGACCAAGGCAATTTTACGCGGATATTCTCCCTGTTCCTGGCGATGTCGCTCAATCAGCTGATGCGCCATGGCTTTGCCGCAGTGCCAGGCCGTCTGTGTCGGAACAGCGCGGGGATCGATCCCAAAAAAGTTTCTACCGGTTGGCAAGACATCGATTCGACCCCGAGTCGGTGCTCCGGCTGGGCCTGGAGGAACGAACCGCCCGCTCAGGCCATCGAGCAAACTCTGCAGCTCGTTTTCACATTGCGATAATCTCGGAATCACTTGCCGTAGCAAGAATGTGCGCAATCGCTGTAAATCTGGATCCGGGCAGCGGTGGGCTTTCGCCGGATCGCGCGGGAGCGCGTCCCTACCATTTAGAATATCCCTTAACCATGTCCGCGCTTCGGCTTCCAACGCGTCGCGTTCGGCTGAAGTCAGGTCAGCGGGGCCAGCGGATACCTCACTGAACCCGCTGAACCCGCTGGACCCGCTGGACCCGCTTTTCAACGCTTCCAGCAGCCCTGGTCGGTCCCCGCTGGGGACACGAACCAGGCTCAGCAGAAAATCAATCTCTCGTTCGCCGGTTGGTCTCTCTCCCAGAACGTGCAAACCCGATCGAATCTGGCTTTCTTTTATATCGCAGAGAAAGCTGCCAATCGCATCGAACGACCTCGTGCCACGCGGCAAGTCGTTGCGCCAACTCGAGTGCTCCAGCGTTTGCACGATCTCTCGCTCAAGCTCGGCCGCGCGGCTCGGATAAAGGCTCAGACAGTGAGCATGCTCTTCCAGCAAGCGCTCCATCTTTTCCAGGTCACCGTACAATCCGGCTCTGGTCAAAGGCGGAGTCAGGTGATCGACAATGACGGCAGCGGTTCGCCGCTTGGCCTGAGAGCCTTCTCCAGGGTTGTTGACAATGAAAGGATAAAAATGAGGCAATGGCCCAAAACAAAGCCAAGGATAATCATTCTCGCCAAGCGCAACACTTCGGCCGGGCAACCATTCCAGATTTCCATGCTTACCGAGGTGCACAACCGCGTGCGCGCCGAATGTTTTGCGAATCCAGAGATAAAAAGCGAGATATTCGGGGGGCGGCGGTAAAGTAGGACTATGGTAGATTGCTTGCGGCTGTAAAGAATAGCCTCTTGGCGGTTGAATCCCAACAAAGACGTCACCGAGTTGTATACCTACCACGGGTATGTTTTCCCCAAAAGCCAATTGCCAGTCCCGGCCAAGCTCATCTCGACGTTTCGGCGGCAATGATCCGAGAAAAGCTTCGAACTTTTCCCGATTCATTTCCTGATAGCAAGGTTTCCCATAGGATCGGTCGCGATCATTGGTGACTCCCGACTGTAGCCAACGCATCAACTCTTCGCCGTCTTGCGGACAAGGTTCGACAAGGTATCCTGCTTCACGCAAACGGGACAACAGTTTCACAGTGCTCGCGGGCGTATCGAGTCCAACACCATTGCCGATGCGACCGTCACGATTCGGGTAATTGGAAAGAACAATGGCAAGTCTCTTGTCCGAGGGCGGTACATGACGCAATGAGGCCCAATTCCTCACCCAATCGGCAACATGACTGATCTGCGAGGAATCAGGCTTTAGCCGCTTCAGCGTGAACTCGATTTCTGGAAGCCGTGCCTCCTCCTCTTTAAAACCGATTACGGTGCCGAACAGGCGGCCGTCAATCTCGGGCAGCGCGACGTTCATCGCGACCTCCGCCGGGGCCAAACCGCCGAGACCGCCGAGCCAAGCCTCCCTGGAGCAGAGTGCGACGGGCACTTGCAAGACGGGGCAATCCAGCTCTTCGAAAAATGACACACGCTCACCGTCGTTTAAACAGATTGAAAAGCTTTGCATCACCACAACGGCATCGGGGCGACATGCTTGCGCCTGGGTCCGGAGCTCAGCCTGCACAGCCGGACTCCTGAGTGACAACGAATAAAGGCAATGCACCTGCAATCCTTTTTCTTCGAGCGCGCAGCACAATGCGTCCACTACCTCAAGATCGCCGGCCTGCAGCCAGGCCCGATAAAAACAAATCCAGACTGTGGCGATCCCGGGCTTTGCGGAAGTTTTGTAAATTCCAAATTCCGGCATCGGCATCGGTTCGAGGAGTTCATCGCGATTCGCCAGCAACTGCTCGACGCCGTCCGCAGCTCGCCGAATGTTCTCCATGCCGCCGTGTTTGAAGAATTCGAACATTCGTCTGCAGACGCCCGACGGAAAATCGCTTAACGCAGCCAACTCTTCCTCGTCAGATCCTGTCCCGGAGAAAATCAAAAATTTCGGACGGATAGGCTCCTCTTTCAAATCCAACAATCCCTGGATGAAGTGAGCAAAATAAGCTCGCCCGCCCAACAGGCGGGCGACGATCAGCTTTGATTTCCGTACGACCGTCTCAATGTAGTGATCTGCTGCGACGGGTTGCCGAAGCGAAAAGGCGTGAGCGATCCGCAACCGCTTACCAAAACAGGGGCACCATACGGAAGAGACGCAAGAAAGATCGGTATCGGCAGCGCTGAGAAAAACAATCTCACCAGGAGTTTGCTCGATGAGCATCAACTCCCGCTCAGTGTCTAAGCAACCAGGCTGTGCGGCGGTCCAGTGCATGGTCTAGAAGTCAGAAATCAGAAATCAGAAGGCAGAAGGCAGAAGTTCAGGAGGCTCCGGGTAAGGGAACGTGCGAGCATTTCTCCCCTGAAAGGGGACAATATCTCAGCCCAGGGTTTCAACCCTGGGGTATCCGCCATCCAAGAATGCGCCCTGAAAGTGGCGCAAGAATGACGGAGCGTTTTTGGGGAGATATGAATTCGACGCGGCGTGCCGCATTCTGGTGCCCCTTCAGGGCACACCGCATTAAAACGCCTAACCCAGGGTTGAAACCCTGGGCTGAATTCTGGTCCCCTTTCAGGGGTGGGACCCCGGGCGCTTCCATTAAGTTGACGCCTATGGCAGCGCGTCCCTACCAGTTTATTGCGGGCTACC
>DASXBV010000082.1:0-3913 GCA_036491515.1 Chthoniobacterales bacterium | reverse complement strand
GTTACGTATCGATTGAGATATGCGCCCTCCTCGCGCCTTGCCGGCGGCCCATTTTGAACGCAACGACGTCACCATTATATGCGAGACGGTGCACTAGCTCCCCGTGCTCGTTGAGTTCTGGGCTCCGTGGTGTGGATCGTGCAAAATGGGCGCGGCCGAATTGATCAAGGTCGCCGCCGAGGGGTCCGGGCCGATGGCTTGTGACCAAGGTGAATACCGAAGAATTGCGTGCCCTTGCGCAACGGTTTCGCGTGAATTCTATTCCCGTGTTCGCACTGATCAAATCCGGACGCGAAGTGGCTCGACAAGCCGGTGCGATGCCGGCCCCGGCGATTCGGCAGTTTATCGAGCAAGGCGGCCAGACCGGATGAGGTAAATGCCGAACATCCGTGGCAGCCGGATCAGCGCTCCAGAGCATGCGGAACTTCGCATGCAAAGGAACCGCTTGAGAATGTTCCCCGACGAAGCGACCTTGGTGTGTTATGTATCTGCCCGCGGCGTGACTTCGCGATCCTCAGGTACCTGAGAAGCGACGCATTTCTCGTTGCAGACAAGTGGCTATTTTTAGTGCTTCCTGCCTAAGGGCGAAGCCAGCGGAGTGCTCAATAAATGGGCATGAGTTATGAAGATTACAAGGATTGAGGCATGGTTGAGCCGGATCCGATCGTAATCGTCATCGACGACGATGCGTCGTTCCGCCGATCCGCCGATCGTCTGATTCGGTCGGTTGGAAGGTACGAGGTGCGGACGTTCGCGGCGGCCTCGGAATTTCTGCGCAATCCGCGTCCGGAAGCGGCGGCGTGCGTGGTGCTCGACGTGCGTTTGCCCGGGTTGAGCGGTCTTGATTTGCAGCGGGAGTTGGTCACAGCCGGCATCCAGATTCCCATTATCTTCACTACGGGTTACGGTGATATCCCGATGTCGGTGCAGGCGATGAAAGCCGGCGCGGTCGAGTTTCTTACCAAACCGTTTCGCGAGCAGGATCTGCTCGACGCCATCCAGCAGGCGATTGGGCGCGATCGCGCCGCGCGCGCGGTGCAGACTAAGCTGGCGGATTTACGTGGGCATTACGGATTGCTTACGCCGCGTGAGCGCGAAGTGATGGCATGTGTCGTTTCGGGATTGCTCAATAAACAGGTCGCTGCAGAACTCGGAATCACTGAGAAAACCGTCAAGTTTCATCGCGCTCACATCATGCACAAAATGCTGGCGGAATCTCTGGCTGATCTGGTCCGCATGGCCGAGCACCTTGGACTCCCAGGCCAGAGGTTGTGATTCTGCTGGTCTAAGGTCCAGTAGAATTCTCTCGCCTCGGGTGCTAGGACTGTGAAGTCCGATGAACGTAAAAGGAAGCGCGGCTGAAAGTCCTCTCGTCTCGATTGTCGATGACGACGCCTCGACGCGGAGGTCCGTGCAAAGGCTCATCAGCTCTTTCGGCTTCAGAGCCGAGGCATTTGCATCTGCTCAGGAATTTCTGGGGTCGGGGCGCGTCCAGGAAACGGCGTTGCTTATCCTGGATGTGCGGATGCCGGATATGGACGGTTTGGAACTACAAGATCTCCTGGACAGCAACGATTATCGGATGCCAATCATTTTCGTTACCGCCTACGCGAGTGATGATCAGCAGAGACGGGCGACGCAGGCGGGCGCGGTGGCTTTTCTGCGCAAGCCTATCAGCGAACAGACATTTATCAGCGAAATCCAGGCGGCATTGCGGCAAGGCCGTTAGGATGAGAATGAACACCGCCACCCTAAAATCTAATAGACCGCGCTAATCAACCCTCTGGTAAGATTGTCCCGAAAGGAATGCCTTATGTTGCAAGAAGCCGAACTTGTAGATCGACTGTGCCGCTCGACTGTGTACCAAGATTTCGAACGGGCGTTCTGCGAGGTAACTCAATTTCCGCTCCGTTTGTCGCCGCCAAAAAATCGGAGCTTAGCCTGCAATGGTCAGGTGCATGGGCATCAGTTCTCATCTGTTACAGATGTTCCGGTGCGTCTTGGAGATAAAATCATCGGATTGCTCCAACTAGGCCGACCTGCTCTTGCCGCGCCGAGGGTTGAGTATTTCAAAGCCCCGGAAAAGCCAATCCGAGATGCTGGAGAGGGCGCTTTCGATAGGATCGCTAACGCCTATATCGACTCTGTTGGTTTCTCTCGATCGCGCTACGATTCGATGGTGCGTCTATTAGAATTGTTTGCAAATCAACTCTCCTTCTTCGCCAACGATATCCTGATTCAACAAGCTGAACGGGAACCGTACCGCGTGCGCATGGCTAGAGCTTATATATCAAGCCGCCAAACCGAGGATTTCAGTTTATCCGATGTGGCCAGGGCGATCCACGTCAGCTCGTTTTATCTCTGCAAAATTTTCAAAAAGGCGACTGGACTCACCTTCATAGAGTTTCGGAATCGGCTAAGAATCGAATCAGCAATGAAATCACTGGCGAACCCGAACCAAAGCGTAAGCGAAATTGCCTATAGCGTGGGATTTCGATCGCTGACCCAATTCAACCGGCTTTTCCGGCGGATCGTGGGGCAATCACCGACTACATTTCGATGCAGTTTGAGAGAGGCCTTTAGTCCACCGAATGGGAACGGGGCCACCGTCGCCGTCAACGGCGAGCTGCCTCACGACGCGGCGCATGTAGCGGCACGATGGCCCGCACCGTAGGCCGCGTTCGCCGGACTCGATCTCCAGCTGCCCGCCGGCTTGCCGCAGGAACTTCAGTACCATCTGCTAGCCAAACTCTCAGCTGTCACCGTACGCATTCAGAACGCCGTGCTCTCTTCGTTGATAACCGTGTTACTCATGTAGCATGCTCGCTGCGGCGTCTTGCAGCGCCGCCTGGGGAGAAGCCCGACCCTCTGTTGCGATTTCCAGAGCCGCTCCTACGGCGCTGAAGAAGCGGCCCATCTGAGGAACATTTGGCATAATCTCGCCGTAGTCCAAAGAGATCTTGAGCTGCCGCAAAAGCGCATTCTTCGCAGCCATCTTGCTGTACAGCGAGATCAGGGCTGGGATACCGATTGGCTTTGCCTGATCCATGGCGGTGAGGCCCTCTTTCGTAAGTGCGTAATGTTCCAGGAATTCCTTGGCAATATCCTGATTCGGACTCCAGCGATTGAGATAGGCCACCATCACCCCGACGAAAGGGCGTGCCGCGCTCCCATGCACACCCGGCATCGGAGATAAGCCAAAATCGATTTTATTCCTTATCAGGTTCGACCATGCCCACGGCCCGGAGATCATCATGGCAAGCTTGCCACGTCCCATTAGTTCTTCCGTCGTACTATAGTCTACCCTTTTTGGAAGGATACCAGCGCGAACTAATGCCGTGATTTGTGATAGTCCTTCGATCGCTCCCGGAGTTGCCACGCCCACGTTCCGCACATCGTAATCTGTGCCCTTTCTCCCAAAAATGTAGCCTCCGGCGCTAGCCAGAATTCCCCACGAGTAGTAGGCGCTTTGGTAATCCCACAGGATGGTGATTACCCCTGGATGCCTGGCTTTCATCTTCGCATCCATCGATACCAGCTGTGAAAGATCCGTCGGCGGAGGATCGGTTAAAAGCTTTTTGTTATAAATCAGGGTTACTGTCTCCAGGCCGATGGGATATCCCCATATCCAATCCTGATGAAGCACGGCCCGCCAGGCTTTCTGGAAGAATTTATTTGCAAATTCATGTGAGATTTCAACCGGCGCAATCAACCCTGCGTCCGCCCATTCTCCAACCTTATCGTGCGCCCAAATTATGATATCCGGCCCCTTGCCGGCTTGCGCAGCAATTCGGAAACTGTCAATGATATTTTCGGGCGTGTCGATAGTGACCTTGATCCCAAGATTATTTTCAAACCTCCTGGCAATCGACGTGACCGCCTGACCTCGGTCGCTATCCATCCAGATCAAGAG
>DASXBV010000081.1:0-11570 GCA_036491515.1 Chthoniobacterales bacterium | reverse complement strand
CCACCCTCTCAGCTATTCTCCTCTTGCCCGAACTAGGCAACCGATATGAAAACCTTCTGGGGCCCGACTGTTATTTTGCCGCCCCTAATCGTTGCACGATATTCTTTTTTCCCCGGTTGGCTACCAACATTCAAGCCTTTGCTCCCTTAGTGCACAGCCTCTACCACAATGATCCATGGCCAATTTCCACCGAACTCTTCGAAATCGTCAATGGAAAGCTGCGCGCAGACGGCCAGTTTGACGACGATTTTTGACTTCTCGAGGCCACATCGAATCTCACTGATCCCTAACGAGATCCCAATTCTTTGCGAAATACGAGATTCCCGACCAGAGCGTGAGACCCACGGTGAGGCAGACAAGTGTTAGGCCGATCCGGTCGAGCGAGGTGCGGGTCTGGGGGCTGAGTATGCGTCCGAACTGGTCGCTGATGGTCACGAGCAAGAGGCAATAAAGGATCGTCACAATTTGCCAAACCGTCTTGTGCTTTCCCAGCCGCTCGGCAGGCAACACCTTTCCACGTGCGGCGGCGACCAGGCGAAGCCCTGTGATCAAGAATTCGCGGCTCACGATGACGATCACGGCCCATGCGGGAACGCTCCCGAGGGAGACCAGACAGATGAAGGCGGACATCGTCATGATTTTGTCCACGAGAGGATCCATCAGTTTCCCGAAATCGGTGATCAGTTTGAACTTTCGAGCGATGTATCCGTCGGCGTAGTCAGTAATGCTGCCGGCGATAAACAAAACCAAAGCCAATAATTTCGCACCGGGAAAGTCAATGCTAAGCGCAATCACGAAAGGTAACGTCAGAAACAATCGAAGAACGGTGAGTTGATTGGGAAGATTCATGCAATCTGAGCGTTCGCGTAGACTGGGTGTTTCCAAATGGGAACAGTCTGTTTAAGCCGCTCGATGATCTGACAGCTTCCCTCAAAGGCGGCGCGACGATGGCGGGATGTCACCCGCACAAACAACGAGGCTTCACCGGCCCGCACATATCCAATCCGATGGTGAATGATTACCGAGGCCAGCCGATACCGGTCCCTCACCTCTTCGGCAACCAAGACAAGCTGTCGCTGCGCCATCGTCTCAAAGGCTTCGTATTCGATGCCGTCGATCAGGCGATCGTTTTCGATGGCCCGAACGACGCCGAAAAAGTCGACCACTGCACCTTCGTTTTGCGAAAAGTTCAGGTGGCCCGCATTCAGAGGTTCTCTGGTTATTCTGATCTCACAAAACTCCATTGCCAACCACTTGGGATGTTAGATACTGCGAGTAAGTACCCTCAACTCAACTATAGTTGCAAACTCATGAATCCATCAGATATCGGACTAATCGGCCTCGCTGTCATGGGCGAAAATCTCGTGCTCAATATGGAGAGCAAAGGCTTCTCGGTTTCGGTTTTTAATCGCACAACGGAGGTAACGGAGAAATTTGCAGCGAACCGTGCGTCCGGAAAGCGGATTTTGGCCACGCGATCCATCGAAGAATTCGTTTCAAGCCTGGCCAAGCCGCGCAAGATAATGATCATGGTCAAGGCGGGGACCGCGGTCGACGCGGTGATTGAACAATTGTTGTCCCATCTGGAGCGTGGCGACGTCATTATTGATGGTGGCAATTCGTTGTACACTGACACCCAGCGTCGGGAAGCGGCCCTTTCAGCGAAGGGCCTGAATTATCTGGGAATTGGAGTCTCGGGTGGCGAAGAAGGAGCTCTGAAGGGTCCCTCCCTGATGCCTGGCGGAACTAAAGAAGCCTGGGAAATTGTGGCGCCAATCTTCCGAAAAATCGCTGCGCAAGTCGACGGTGAGCCTTGCTGCCGGTACATGGGCCCGGGGGGCGCGGGGCATTACGTCAAAATGGTCCACAACGGCATCGAGTACGGTGATATGCAGCTGATCTGTGAGGCATACGCCATCCTGCGCGACCTGCTCGGTCTGGGTGCAGACGAGTTACATAATGTCTTCAGCAACTGGAACCGGGGCGATCTGGACAGTTTCCTGATCGAGATCACCGCCAACATCTTCCGCAAAAAGGACCCTGAAACGGGCAAGCCTCTGGTCGACGTGATCCTCGACAAAGCAGGTCAGAAAGGAACTGGCAAATGGACCTTGGAGTCCGCGATTGATCAAGGCGTGGTGATATCCACGATTAACTCGGCTGTCGAGGCTCGCGTTCTATCCTCGATGAAAGAGCAGCGGGTCCGGGCGTCGAAGCAGCTCCCAGCTCCACCTCCGTACCGTTATGACGGAGATCGTCAGAAATTGGTTGATGCAGTCCGTGATGCGTTGTATGCCTCGAAAATTATTTCCTACGCCCAAGGGTTCACGCTTTTTGCCGCCGCGAGTAAACAATTTAACTGGAATTTAAACTTCGGAGACATCGCTACCATTTGGCGTGGCGGCTGCATAATTCGCGCGAAATTCCTGAATCGAATCAAAGAAGCATTCGATCGGAACCTGCAACTCGAGAATTTGATGCTTGATCCGTTCTTCAGTTCAATCCTCGAGGGGAGTCAGGCAAACTGGCGTTTCGCTATCGCGCTCGCAATCCAAGCCGGTGTCGCCGTTCCAGCATTCAGTGCGTCCCTCTCCTACTTCGATAGCTATCGCCAGGAGCGACTGCCGGCAAACCTGCTCCAGGCACAACGCGATTACTTCGGCGCCCATACTTACGAACGAATTGATAAGCCCGGCGTGTTCCACACGGAGTGGCTACAGTAGGGGGCACGAGTTTTGGGGTTTGCGGACGCGGCTCAAGGTGAACAATTCACATCGATTGAATTTCCGGCTATCGCGGTGACGCCACATTTACGGGCGCTCCACGCAAAACCCAAAACCCAAAACGCAAAACGCAAATCGATGCTCATCGACGGCAAAGCGGTTGCAGAAGACATCAACGAGCAGACTCGCGAAAAGGTCACACAATTGCATAAGCACGGGATCACACCGGGGCTGGCGGTCGTGCTCGTGGGCGATAATCCCGCGTCGATGGCATATGTCCGGAATAAGGACCGGATTTCGCAACAGCTCGGATTTTTCTCTCGGAAGATTGAGCTCCCGGAAAAGACGGCCCAATCCGATCTATTGAAGATTGTAAACGAATTGAACGCTGATGCGGCGATTCATGGCATTCTGGTGCAGTCCCCTCCACCTCCGCACATTAAAGAACACGAAGTCGTGCTCGCCATTGATCCGGCGAAAGATGTCGACGGTTTGCATCCAATAAATGTCGGGAAGTTGGCTATGGGTGATCCGACCGCGCTTGTCCCGTGCACGCCGTTAGGTTGCCAGCGTCTCCTGGTAGCAAGCGGTATCGAGACGGTCGGCGCGCACGTCGTGATCATCGGGCGCAGCATGCTGGTCGGCAAACCGCTGGGCCTGCTGCTGCTGCGGAAGGGGGCGGGTGGCGATGCCACCGTTACCATTGCTCACTCGCGAAGTCGAAACCTCGCGGAGATCACCCGAACGGCGGACATTCTAGTGGCCGCGATCGGGCAGGCGGAATTTGTGCGCGCTGAACATGTCAAGGAAGGCGCGGTCGTCATTGATGTCGGAATCAATCGTGTAGCAGATCCAGCAAAGCCGAAGGGATATCGAATCACGGGCGATGTCGCGTTTGCAGAAACCGCCCCAAAGACAAAGGCCATCACGCCGGTGCCTGGCGGAGTCGGGCCAATGACGGTCGCTATGTTGATGGCCAACACGGTCACCGCATGCCAGATTCAGACCGGATACTTCCTGTAACCATGCATTCATTTCATTACCAGCGGGGCAAATTGACCTGCGAGTCGTATCCCCTCGACAAGGCTGCTGAGCGCTATGGCACGCCCCTTTATGTCTATAGTTCTCAGACAATTCTGGACCATTACAAGCGGCTCGACCAGGCACTGCATGAGCTGCGTCATGAGATCTGCTACGCCGTCAAAGCAAATTCCAACCTCGCCGTCATTCGACTCCTGGCAGAGCAGGGTGCAGGCTTCGACATCGTCTCCGGCGGCGAGCTTTATCGGGTCGTTAGGGCCGGAGGGGATCCAGCAAAATGCACCTTTGCCGGCGTGGGCAAAAGCCGCGAGGAGATCGAGTACGCTTTGCGTTGCGAGGTCCTCAGCTTCAACGTTGAATCGGAACAGGAATTGGGCGCCATTAACGAGATCGCCAAATCGTTGAACAAGCGGGCGCCGATCGCCATTCGGGTGAACCCAGACGTTTCGGCAAACACGCACAAATACATCAGCACTGGCAAAACGGAGAACAAGTTCGGGATCGGGATCGATCGAGTAGCGGAAGTCTACAACCGAGCGAAAACATTACCCAACGTCAAGATTCGTGGCGTGCAAATGCACATTGGGTCGCAGATCATCGAGACCAAGCCTTTCATACATGCGATCGAGAAAATGCTGCCATTGGTAAGGCAGTTAAAATCCGACGCAGGTATCGAGTTCTTCAGTATTGGAGGAGGAATCGGAATCGTTTACCGTGGCTCCTTAGAGAGTGGAGACGAAGTCTGGTGGAGACAGGAAGAGCCCAAACATGCGTTGACGATTCAGGAATACGCCGGCGCGACCGTCCCGCTGTTGAAGGGCCTTTCGTTACGCGTTTTGCTCGAGCCGGGGAGGTTTCTCGTCGGAAACGCCGGCGTACTCTTAACCCGCGTTCTGTACGTCAAGAGAACGCCGGCCAAGACCTTTGTAATCGTAGATGCCGGGATGAATGACCTGATCCGTCCAGCCTTGTACCAAGGATATCACGAAGTCGTGCCCGTGCGCGAATCCAAGGACCGCACCTTGACGAAAGTGGACTTGGTTGGTCCGGTCTGTGAAAGTGGCGATTTCTTTGCCCTGGACCGCGAGCTAACAGAAGTCGAACCAGGTGAAGTTCTGGCCCTGATGAGCGCCGGCGCCTACGGATTCACCATGGCGTCGAATTACAACTCCAGACCCCTACCGGCAGAGGTGCTCGTTTCTGGCGCGGAAGCGAAGGTTGTGCGGCGTAGACAGAGCTACGCTGACTTGATCAGCCCGGAAATTACAGAAAGATAAAAGAGAAATTTGAACAGACTTGGAAAGCCTGTACCCTCATCCTATAATCTGCGAAATCTGTGAAATCTGTGGTTTCAAATTCGGACTCTGAGTTAACGCAACTCGACATCGGGCACGTTCCAAGCGGCGCGTGCTTCTGACCCGCTCCCGCAAGGTCCCCATCACCGGATGCGAACCGGACGCGAAGCTGTCATTTCCAGCAACCTTTGAGCCCAACCCAAACCGCTCCTGAACAACACACGCGCTGAGCACGGACATCAACACCGGATCCCACCCCATTCGCTCCGAATCCGCCATGGCGGGCAGTTGGTCAAGGAGGGCAACGACCTTCTTTTGATCGTAAAACGGTAGCGACGCGAGAAGGGGACCGCGCAGGGTGTCTTGCATCATTTGATGGAACCGCTCTGTCGGAACCGTGGTCACCGGTGGCGCGAGAAACGGATGTTTTTGCCGGCGGTACACAGTTTCGGTGATCAACGGCTTGGCCGCTTCGCGGAGCAAATATTTCTCGGTCAAGCCGCGGATTTTTAACGACACGGGCGCGCGACAGACGCACTCGACCACGTGATGATCCAGGAATGGCACGCGGCCTTCGACCGAGTGCGCCATTTCCATCCGGTCGCCGAGCAGATTGAGGATGTAATTGGGCAAAACCGATTTTGCCCAAACGAATAATGACTTATTGAGGGGATCGCGCCCATTTAAGACAGCGGGCACGTCGAGGCTGTCCAGAAACAAGCGCGCGCTGTCGCGTCCCGCGAACCGAGCTTTGAAGTCGGCGTCGAAGAGGGTCTGCCTTTGCTGCCCCGCCGCCGAGAACACCTTCAGGCAGCCTGGCACAAAGCCGAGGAGCCGCTCGACGCTCTCCAGCGATCCGGTTTTGCCGGCGGGCATGAGCAACCCGCGCGAGACACTGTTAGCGGCTTCGAGTTGCTGAAGCAGACGATGGACTTCCGCGGGATCCTGGCCTTGCGTGTTATGCTCCAGCATGTCGGTGCGAAAATGGACGTAGCCACCGAAGATTTCATCTGAACCTTCACCGGTATAAACGACCTTGTAGCCAGCATCACGAACCGCCCGGCTGAGGAGAAACTTCGACACGCCGTGGCCGTTTGCGAAAAGCGTTTCCGAATGCCAGATCGCGTCGGCGAAATTGTCCGCGATGTCCGACTGCTTTATCGGGATGGGATGGAACTTTGCACCGGCTTGCGCCGCCATCTCGCGGGCGATGTCGCTTTCGTCGTAAGCAGCCTGATCGAACGTGAGCGTAAATGCCTGGATCTGCGACCTGGAAAGGCGCGCGGCGAAACCCAGCACGGAGCAAGAATCGAGCCCTCCGCTCAGGTAGCAACCCACCGGCACGTCGGCGCGCATCCGTAGCCGCACCGCCTCCTCAAACACGGCAGCAAACTCTTCGACGAAGGCGGTTTCGTCTTGCGCGTTCGCTCTCAACTCGTTCGCCGGCGGGTAATAGAATTCCCAATAACGTAAAATGCGCATCCCATTCGTGGTCGCCGTGAGACAATGACCGGGCGGCACCTGATGCACGCCATCGAACAGCGTGCGATCGGACATCAGGGGACCGGTAGCCGCCTGATGGAAGCCCTCGTGGTCCCAGTGCCGAGGCACTCCGGCAACAAACAGCGCCTTGATTTCGGAGGCCAGATAAAGCGTGCCGTCGTGGACGGCGTAGTAGAGCGGTTTGATCCCAAAACGGTCGCGCGCGGCGAAGAGGGTCCGGTTCGCCTCGTCCCAGAGGACGAACGCGAATTCGCCGCGCAGTTGCTGCACGCAATGCACGCCGAATTCTTCGTACAAATGCAACGCTATCTCACTGTCCGAGCGCGTCCGGAAGAAATGTCCGCGCCGCTCCAACTCGCATCGCTGCCGCTCGAAGTCGTAGAACTCACCGTTGACTACGATATGAATCCGTTCGTCTTCGTTCGCGATCGGTTGATCGCCGGTCGTGAGGTCAATAATGCTTAGCCGCGTATGACCGAGACCCACGCGTTGATTGGGGGACAGCCAGGTGTCCTGGCTGTCTGGACCGCGATGGTGCAGACTGTTCGTGGCGCGCTTCAACCTCTCCTCTGAAACGCGTTTGTGGCTTGAAAAAAAAGCTGCGATTCCGCACATAACAATTGCCTTTCGAGAGCGGTAGCTCGGTGAAGCGCCGGCCTTCATTAACTACAAATGGATTTTGGGGACAAAGTTTCGGCAGCTAGCCCGAAAATCTTACAAGCTAAAGCGCTTGTGAGATTTTCATGTCCAGGGTTCTATCGCCCGAGAAATCGCGCCAAAAAAAGAACTCATCGGGGAAATTTTCATAGTTACTCCGAAAGTGCTCTTCGATGCGCTCCACGAAGGTCACCCACTCTTCGCTGTCAACGTCTGGATCGCGGAGGACAAGCCTTACAACCTGCCCCAGCATTCGAAGTCGGTCTCACCGATCGCCGGGTGTAAGTAAAGCGTCCCGCTTTACCCGCGGTAAGCCTGGTGTGCCGCATTGCGTATACCGGAAGAGCTAAATCGAGGAGGTTCGCTTACCGAGAAGGCAAAGCGGGACGCTTTACTTACACCCGCTTTCGCTTACGGCTCTACGAACGCGTTCGAGGGGAAAATAGCAGAATATCAATGGCCTCCCGAAACCGCTGAAAGTCGCGATCGGTCGTGAAGATTGCGTGACCTCGATTCGCTGCTGCGGCGCAAATCAAAAAATCCGTGTTTGAACCCTGAATCCCTTTTCGCCGGCAATCGTTGAAAAATTTCGCCGCTCTCTCATAATCCTCTGTTTCAAGGACTTCGTCCGGAAACGCTCGGATGTGATCCCGAAGAATCTGAAATTGCCCCTCGGACCGGACACCTGAAAGTATTTCCTGACGAATACATCCAAGCATTACGACAAGACCGTCTCCAATTAAATCTCCGAGGGCCGCGACTGAAGCATCCTCTGGACGTGAGCCTCGCCGGAGGGCAAGAGACCAAACTGAGGTATCAACGATGATCTTCACCCACGTGCGCGCTGCTTTTTATAATCGTATTCAGGATCGTAATCGAACGTTCCAAACAGACTCAATAGCTGTTGCTGTTTTCGCCGTAACACATACTCCCGCAAGGCTTCTTCGATGACTTCCCGCTTCGTGCGTTTGCCGCCAAGGAGAAGGGCATCCCGAATGAGTTCCGGGTCGATCTGAACATTGGTTGCCATGTGCATAGAATCGCACAGGGGATTGCACAACGCAAAGCGAGCCGGCGTCTACGGATTCACAATGGGTCGAATTACAGCTCCAGACCCCTACCGCCAGAGGTGCTCGTTTCTGGCGCGGAAGCGAAGATTGTACGGCGGAGACAGAGCTACGCTGACTTGATCAGCCCGGAAATTAGGGCGCATTTTTGCGTGGCGGGTACCAAGGATTGAAACCCGGTTGAAATCCTGGCTGCGCGTTGCAAGCAACACCCCTCCAGACTCACCGACACGTCCAGGCGCCGGCACGTCGTACTTTTGGCCGCGGCTCCGCCACGCTGCTACCTTCTGTTCGAATCCTCTTCGCTTCCTTCTGTGAGTACCGACACCTGTTGCTCGGGCTCGTACCTCAGGTAGGGCCCCAGCCAGCGTTCGATTTCTTCGAGCGGCATTCCTTTGCGTTGCTGGTAATCCAGCACCTGGTCTCGGCCGATCTTTCCTACTCCGAAATATTTTGCATCTTGATGGCCGAAATAGAGCCCGCTCACAGAGGCGCCGGGCCACATCGCGAAACTCTCAGTCAGGCGGATCACGGCATTCTTTTCGGCCTCGAGCAGGTCGAAAAGAATCCGCTTTTCAGTATGGTCCGGACACGCCGGGTACCCGGCAGCGGGCCTGATGCCCCGATAGGCTTCACGGAGTAAATCATCTTTGGAGAGTTGCTCTTCCTTTCCGTATCCCCACTCCGCGCGAGCTCTTTCGTGAAGCGACTCTGCGAACGCTTCGGCAAGCCGATCAGCCAGCGCCTTTACCATGATGGCATTGTAATCATCGTGGTCGACCTCAAATTGCTTCGCCAGTTCATCTGCCCCATGACCGGCGGTCACTGCGAAAGCTCCGAGATAGTCGGGTCGGCCGGATTCCCGAGGCGCGATGTAATCGGCAAGCGCATGGTTATACTGGTTAGCCGGCTTTTCCATTTGCTGGCGCAGCGTGTGAAAAGTCGCCAGCACCACCGAGCGCGACTCGTCAGTGTACACCTCGATATCGTCGCCAACGCTGTTCGCTGGCCAGAATCCGTAAACTCCTTTGGCGATGATCAGCTTCCCGTTCACAATGTCCTGCAGCAGCTTCTGTGCGTCCTCAAAAAGTTGCCGAGCGTGCTCTCCCACTTCCGGATCATCGAAAATCTTCGGGAAGCGTCCTCGCAGTTCCCACGTGTGAAAAAATGGCGACCAATCGATATAAGGGATCAATTCATCGAGCGGCTGATTTGAGATCGCGCGGCGGCCAATGAAATCGGGCACATCGATCCGCGCGATCAGCCAATCAATTGGAGTCCTGCGCTCCCTGGCTTGTCCGATCGAGATCAGTTTCTTATCCGCACTTCGTTTCGCGTAATCTTCGCGCAAAGCCTGCTGATCGCTGATATTTTTCGTAACGAAGCTCGATTTGAGTTCGTCGCTGATCAACGCACCGACCACTCCGGCTGCGCGCGAGGCATCGAGGACGTGAACTGTAGACCCGCGGTATTGCGGAGCTATTTTCACTGCAGTATGCGCGCGGCTCGTTGTGGCGCCCCCGATAAGTAACGGCAGATCAAAGTCGAGCCGCTCCATTTCCTGTGCGACATGGACCATTTCATCGAGCGACGGCGTGATCAGCCCGCTCAGCCCGATTATGTCTACCGCCTCAGCCCTTGCGACCTCCAGGATCTTTTCTGCGGGAACCATTACCCCTAGATCGATGACTTCGAAATTGTTACAGCCGAGAACGACCGAAACGATACTCTTTCCGATATCGTGGACGTCACCTTTTACCGTAGCGATCAGAACTTTTCCCTGTGTCCGCGCATTTGGGCGACTCGCGAGTTCCGCCTCCATAAAAGGGGTCAGGCACGCAACGGATTTCTTCATAACACGAGCGCTCTTGACAACTTGGGGCAAAAACATCTTTCCAGCGCCAAACAAATCCCCAACGATGCTCATTCCGGACATGAGAGGACCTTCGATGACCGCAATCGGCCTCCCGTATTTCTGCCTGGCTTCCTCGGTGTCTTGCTCAATGTATTCGACGATTCCTTTGATGAGCGCGTGCGACAGTCGTTCCTCGACCGGAGCACTCCTCCATGCCTCATCTTTGGCTTGAATTTTCCCCGAAGATTTCACCTTTTCGGCAAAATCCACAAGCCGCTCGGTCGCGTCGGGACGGCGATTCAGGAGCACATCTTCCACTAACTCCAGCAGATCTTTGGGGATCTCTTCGTATACCGCCAACTGGCCGGCATTGACTATACCCATGTCGAGACCCGCGTTGATCGCATGATACAGGAATGCGGCGTGCATCGCTTCCCGCACAACATTGTTGCCCCGGAACGAAAACGAAATGTTGCTAACTCCCCCGCTAACCAGGGCATGCGGCAAATTCTCCTTGATCCAACGCGTGGCCGCCAGAAAGTCGGCCGCATAATTGTTATGCTCTTCCATGCCGGTCGCGACCGTCAGGATATTGGAATCGAAAATGATATCTTCAGGAGGAAACCCGACTTCCTGCGTCAAAATTCGGTACGCTCTGGCACAGATCTCTTTTCTTCGGTCCAGACTATCCGCTTGACCTTTCTCATCGAACGCCATGACCACAACCGCTGCCCCGTAACGACGGATCAGCCTGGCTTGATGCTTAAATTTTTCCTTGCCCTCTTTGAGGCTGATAGAATTCACGATGCCTTTTCCCTGAATAGACTGCAGCCCAGCCTCCAGCACGCTCCACCGGGAACTGTCAATCATGATCGGTACCCGAGCGATATCAGGTTCGGAAGCGATCAGGTTCAGGAACTTCACCATCGAAGCCTCGGAATCGATCATCCCTTCATCCATATTGACGTCTATTAAATTGGCTCCCCCTTCGACTTGTTGAAGCGCAACCGCCAAAGCACCGTCGAAATCGCCAGCCAGAATCAACTTCGAAAATTTGGGTGAGCCGGTGATGTTCGTCCGCTCGCCAATCACCGTAAAACTCTGCCCTATCTTGTAAGCTTCGAGGCCGCTCAACTGCGTCGTCCGCTGCAGATCCGGTAGTCTGCGCGGAGGCAAATCTTTTACCACTCCAGCAAGTGCAGCGATATGCGCCGGAGTCGTGCCGCAACAGCCTCCGACGATGTTTAACCACCCAAGTTCGGCCCATTCCCGAAGCTGAGGTGCCAGGCTTTCAGGCGTTTCGGGAAAGCCGGTTGGCGACAAAGGATCGGGCAAGCCGGCGTTAGGGTAGCAGGAAACGTAGATCGGAGCGATCCGCGCAAGTTCCTCGATATATGGCCGTAGCTCTTTTGGGCCAAGAGCGCAATTT
>DASXBV010000080.1:0-8156 GCA_036491515.1 Chthoniobacterales bacterium | reverse complement strand
TTTTTTGTGGCCAAAGGCATAGAGTAATCCAATCGCTATGGACAAGAAAGCCCTCGCCTCTTTGAGAAGCCACGCCTGGTTCGGAACAACCGACCGGAGCACGTTTATTCACCGCGCCTGGATGAAGAACCAGGGCCTACCTAATCATTTGTTGGATGGCCGTCCGGTGATCGGCATCTGCAATACCTGGTCCGAGTTAACTCCCTGCAACGCCCATTTCCGGGAGCTGGCCGAATACGTCAAAAAGGGCGTCTACGAATTGGGCGGGTTCCCCGTCGAATTCCCCGTGATGTCGTTGGGAGAATCCAATTTGCGCCCCACAGCAATGCTCTTTCGCAACCTTGCTTCCATGGATGTGGAGGAGTCAATTCGCGGCAACCCGATCGACGGGGTTGTTCTTCTGTGCGGTTGCGACAAGACGACCCCCTCACTCATGATGGGCGCGGCCAGTTGTAACCTGCCAACTCTGGTCGTTTCTGGCGGCCCGATGCTGAACGGCTGTTTCAAAGGTCAAAGAATCGGTTCGGGAACCGGGGTCTGGCAAATGTCGGAGGCTGTCCGGGCAGGAAAGATGACCATGAAAGACTTCCTCGAGGCGGAATCTTGCATGAATCGTTCGCGAGGACATTGCATGACAATGGGGACAGCCTCTACGATGGCGTCGATGGTCGAAGCGCTCGGTATGGGGCTACCACACAATGCGGCAATTCCCGCCGTGGACGCCCGCCGTCAAGTATTGGCGCACATGGCCGGACGGCGAATCGTCGAGATGGTGTCCGAAAATCTCACGATGGATAAGATACTCACCCGGTCCGCTTTCGAGAATGCCATCCACGCGAACGCTGCGATCGGTGGGTCAACCAACGCCGTCATCCATCTGATTGCCCTGGCTGGTCGCGTTGGGGTGGATCTGAAGCTGGACGACATGGAACTCGGCGCAGACTTGCCCTGTTTGCTGAATCTGCAGCCCTCCGGAGAATTCCTGATGGAAGACTTTTACTATGCAGGCGGTCTTCCGGTGGTCTTGCGCGAATTGGGTGAAGCGGGTGCTTTGCATAAAGATGCTCTGACGGTCAACGGGAAGACAATCTGGGAGAATGTGAAGGATGCCGAGTGTTACAACCGCCAAGTGATATACTCGTTCGCCAAACCGTTCAAGCCGTTGTCAGGAATCGTGGTTCTGCGCGGGAACCTGGCGCCGAACGGCGCCGTCATCAAACCTTCGGCGGCCACGCCTGGCTTACTCACGCATCGCGGACGCGCAGTCGTATTTGAGAATATCGAAGAATTTCATGAGACGATCGACGATGAAAATCTCGATATCGACGAAACCTGCATTATGGTTCTGAAAGGCGCCGGACCGAAAGGTTATCCAGGATTCGCGGAAGTGGGCAATCTGCCGTTACCGCCAAAATTGCTGCGGAAAGGCATCACTGATATGGTGCGCGTATCCGATGGTCGGATGAGCGGCACGGCGTTCGGAACTGTCGTACTCCACGTCTCTCCTGAGGCGGCAGCGGGGGGGCCATTGGCCTTGGTTAAGAGTGGAGACATGATTGAACTCAACGTCTCGCAACGGAAATTGCATCTGGAAGTGTCCGACGAAGAGCTTGCCCGGCGAAAGGCGGATTGGAAAGCGCCGCAAGCTCCTCCGCGAGGGTGGTACAGGTTATTTTTCGATCACGTGCTCCAGGCTGATCAAGGAGTCGATCTCGATTTCCTAGTCGGCAAAAGCGGGGCAGCCATACCCCGCCACTCCCATTGAACCTAAACTCCGAGATTTAGCCTCGTCGTCGTCCTTCGTCCTCGATGAGTCGGCGTTTTCCCGAGCGAAAAGAGCCCGATTGTCCCGCAAAGGTCGATTCATGGTTTTCGAATCCCCACAAACACGAGTCCATACATTAAACCCTCCCCCTGCTCTGTTCCTTTGCTACCTTTTGTTCAATCCTCTTTGTTTCCTTCTTCCAAGTAACGTTTGCTGCCTCCTGTGTCCCTAGACAGACCAGGTTAAAGATCCGCTCGGGAACTCGGGTTGTTCAGATGTCAACCCCAAACGCCTCGGCCGCGATGAGTTCGTAAAAATCTTCGTAGTCGGTACCGGAAAGTTCGTAGCCAAGGTCCTGGTCGGCGAACCAGATCTCGCGCGAACAAATGCCATTCTCGACGACGAAACCGTAATAGTTGCTCTTCCCATCATCGACTACCGGAACCCAACTGATCTTTTCAAAGGGTTCCTCGCCTTTCCACAGTGAAAAGTCGCTTTCCGGATCCGGAGAAAGCACCGTAATCGTACCGATATCCCCGGCCCCGAAACGCTTAAGGAAATTCCGATATTCCTCGGGCAAGGTGAATCTCGCCTTTTGCTCGAGCTTGGCCAGTTTGTCCTCTTTAAGTGCCTTATCTCGAACAAAAAACTCCGAATCCAGCTGCTCAGGATCTTCTTCACGAATCTCCTGAATCAAGTCATCAAATTCGTCCTGAGTCATACAGAGTAGTTGCCTTTCGAATCGGACACTGCCCTGAGTTCAGAATCGCGCAAGTCGAATAGCGATTAAAAATGCGATGCTCGCTTTTCGGCGATAACCTTAATTCCGAACTTTCCAGTAAGGGAAGCGGCATAAGGTCTGCACCCCGAAGGGACGCGCTCCTGCGCGATCCGGGGTTACCTGTCCAATAAACCTCAACCGCGAATACGCCCCAATTGAGGCGAATAGAACGGTTATTGAATCCCGTCCATGGTTGCCTGCATTGATGCGCCACGCCGGATCGCGCGCGGGAGCGCATCCCTACCAGTTGCAACGCGCTTCGCCCGTTTGGACCTGTCCCCAAGATAAGATAAGGTTTTTAACCAGGTTTTAACCCTGGGCTAGGCAACGCAAGGCGACGTGCCCTGAGGGGGGCATCACAATCCGGCGCGCCATATCGGATCACCTTGACTTCGAGCCAAATGGGGCTTGTGGATCAAGGTCCAGAACCTTCATCAATTCACGGTCCTGATCGACCTCTGGATTTTTGGCAGTCAGAAGCTTGTTCCCATAAAAGATCGAGTTAGCTCCTGCGAACAAGCATAAAGCCTGGGCTTCTCTGGAGAGCCGCGTACGTCCAGCGGACAAGCGGACTTTCGCTTTCGGTAGCGCAATACGGGTCGTCGCGATCAAACGAACCAACTCGAAAATGTCTACGGGCGGCTGGTTTTCGAGAGGAGTGCCCGGCATTGCTATCAAGCAGTTAATCGGCACGCTCTCCGGTGGCGGATCGAGATTCGTCAGAACCTCGAGCATCTTAAGCCGGTCAAGTTCTGTCTCCCCCATTCCGATAATCCCGCCACAACAGACGGAGATATTCGCGTGTTGAACGGCCCGGATCGTTTCAAGACGATCCGCAAAGCTGTGGGTCGAGACGATTTCCGGATAAAAATCCTCCGATGTGTCGATGTTGTGGTTGTAAGCGGTGACACCCGCTTCTTTCAACTTTTTCGCTTCAATTGAGCTCAGGTGTCCCAGCGTGACGCAAACCTCCATCCCAAGTTGGCTTATGGCGCGCACCATCTCGAGGACCTGCTCAAACTTCGCTTCACCGTCGCGTACGCCTTTCCAAGCTGCTCCCATACAAAATCGGCTAGAGCCGCTTTCTCGCGCACGCCGGGCCACCTCTAGAACCTGTTCCGGATTCATCAGCCGTTCAGGTTGGACACCGGTTTGATAGCGTGCGCTCTGAGCGCAGTAAGCACAATCCTCGCTGCATCCGCCCGTTTTGATACTTAGCAAAGTACAGAGCTGAACCTCGCGCTTGTTCCAATGTGTCGAAAAAATCGCACGAGCACTCTCCATCAGGTCAAAGAAAGGCGCCCTGTAGATATGTTGGAGTTCGGAGAGGGTCATTGCGGGTAACAGCGATCAGCGGGGCTCAGCGGGGTCAGGCTCCATGATCCGCTGAACCCGCTGTCCTCTAAAATCCCGTGCTCCATTTTCCACTTGCCGATACGAGCACAGGTAACTCGTTGGTCATGTACTGGGTCTTACCCACTGCTCCGATCATCTTTGCACCCGTAGCCGCATACCACATTTTCGACATGCTCTCAGCGGTGTAACACCCCCAGCTCTGCACATGAGCATTCCTTGCAAAAATCCCATGATGCAATTTGTCTTTCAACTCGCCTTCGTGAAGCCAGACCTTCGAGCCACTCCCGATTTCGTTGCTGTAATCGAGCATGAAACACGCCCTGTTCGAATGTCCGAAGTAATCGAACGACGCGATCTTGTTGGACCCGCGATTTGCTCCGTAATTGAGGTAGTAGCAGAGTTGATCGGCAGTGTTGAAATAAATCAGTTTCAGCCCGTACTTGTCCCGGACTGACCGAATGATGTCAAAGAGGCTCTCATGTTCCTGCGACTGACGGCGCTCGTAGCCGCGCTGGTAAACCAACCAGGTGATCTGTGCTGATGGCCCGTATTGCTGCCGGAGTTGCTCGATCCGCAACCGGCTCGCACGCACGAAATTCATCCACCAGTTATCGTGCGGCTGAACCTTATATTTTTCCCATTCCATCAGGGATGGGCCTCCGGTGACCACAATGTGCTCACCTTGATCCTGAGCTTGCGCCATCGCCCCAGAGGCAATCACTAAGCTCGCCAAAAACGTTATCAGGATCCGAGACATGAGCTTGGTTTTAACGCGACTTTTGAAAAGTTTCCAGGTGTTTCGATTCGTCATTTAGGAAGTGGCAACTTGCGTTTCTTCCTAGGGCCCAGTCGATACACGATTTTTCAGGAAAATTATATCTTTTTTTGAAAGGATATCTCTTGGGCCGGGTCAGGGACCGTCCGCTTGCGCCTGGCCCAAATACTGTTCACGCAATGACTTAAACGCCGCCGATCAGCGGCCGGCGAGTTTCCAGACCCTAAAGGCTGTCGACGCGGCAAGCATCATGCCCATCTGAAAGAGCGAATAAACCGGTAGATAAAACCGCGCGCCGAAAAAGGTGCTAAAGCAGTTGCCAAGTGCAAATAAGAGCCCGACTACGACCATACTGATAGCGTACGAGATCCCTTCTTTTGCTGATAAAGCCCGGGAACGTGCAAGCAGGGCAATGCTGCCAAACACAACTGTTAGGCAACCCATTACCAGCATTGGAACTCCGCCGAGGATTTGAAAATAAGGAATCGCCTTCCAAACATTATTGTAATGGCCTGGTTCGTATTGGAAGGACGCGAGACCTCTCAATCGTCCATATCTCGGAAGGGGTAATTGGGTCTGTAACCAGTCCGTTAGGACAAACGGCGGGTATGCCAGATCCGTTTGCGTAAACAGCGGCGATCTCGCGAAATCTGACCAGACGGCTCTCAGAAAATGCGGTTCCGCCGAAAGCAGGACGCAAGTTGCGATCCGGTTCAGCTTCAGGTCTACCTGCCATGTCCGAAGCTGCATGTCGCTGAAGCCCGATCGAGCCAGCATTTCATCGATCTTATAAAACAGAAACATGTCAGTCCAATTGTCGCCTTGGTTCAGAGACCGATTTAGAGCCTCAAGCGCTCCCGTGATAACCGGATCGCCTATCTTCGTGCCAATCTGATCGACAATCTTGGTTCTTTCCTGTTCCGACAGACTGTTGAGGTAACTCAGGCGCCATTCAAATGTTTCCCCAAAAGTCGAGCGGAAAGGAACCCGGCATAGCCAGCACATGCCCTGCTGTACCAGGATTGACGTTCCAATTGCACTCAGGCCGACGATCATAAAGATAAGAAACCTGCGACCGTTATAGAATCGGGATTGCCGATCGCAATCATGTGAGGATATCCCGGCATGAATCACCTCCCCTATGGTCAGCGGCAACAGTGCCAGCGGCAGGACAGCCGCGAGTAAGGCGTTGATCTGTCGCGTTAAAGCTGCCCCAACGATTAGCGCAAAATAGACCAGCACCAGCCTTCTGCTTAGTTCATTCGACCTCAGGCACTTCCAGCCATAGGCCGAGATCAGATACACCAGCGGATTGCTGAATGCCTCGCTTCCAACGCAATTCGCATAGATATATACCCACGGAGTAAGCGCTAAAAAGGTAGAAAATACAGCTCTCACTAGAAAGTGGCTGCTGAACGTGTTCACCGCGTAGAACAGAGAGAAGACGAGAAAGAGATGTTGCACCACTATCAGGGTGTAGATTCCTACGTTATTCAACGGAGTTATGCTGATGGACAGATAAGGTAGACCGTGACCTCCCAGCAAACTTCCAACGATACCGGCGCCGATGAGGATCACCCGGCCTCCGAGGCAATACCCGGGCAGCCAGTGGATAATGCCTTTCGGAGCAAAGGTCGAAGCGACTTCGTTGAAACCGTCAGAGTCACGCCAAAGCGGCGGCAAAGTTAACAATATATAGACCGACGGGAGTGACAATATGAACAGCAGTATCCATCGGCGTCGGTCATGCTCGCGAACAGTTGAAGCGCCAGATTGATTCGCGCCGTTGGTCATCGCAAATGAACTGATCACACTTCAGCGCCGGAGAAAGTCCTCGACAGCTTGGTTGAATGCGTCTGGAGCTTCCAGATGAGGAACGTGCCCGACGTTCGGCAATTCGACCAGGCGCGCGCCCGGAATCGCTTCGGCAGCCTTTTTTGCCAGTTCGGGAATGTTTCCAAGATTCCGACGCAAGTCGATTGGCGCACGATCTTTGCCAACCGCAGTGTGGTCTTCCTGTCCGATGATTAGGAGTGTGGGAACCTTGATCTCAGAGAGTTCGTAGCAGACAGGTTGCTGATAGATCATCAAAGTGGTTAACGCTGCACACAAAGCCCAGCGTGGAAAATCGCCGCTCAGACTAACGCGCATACGGGGCTCAACGAACATTTCCGCCTTATCCTTTGGATACGTGACGAAGTAGCTCTGCACATACTTCCGGTAATCGTCGAGGCTCAGGTTCAGCTCCTGTTGATACAGCTGTTCGAGCGGGGCCGGTGGCACGCTCAACCTGTAATCTTCTAGTCCAATCGGATCCTCAAGAATCAATGCTTCCGTCCGGCCCGGATATAACCTGGCGAATCTGATCGCCAGCATACCGCCCATCGAATGTCCGATGATTGTCGCTTTCTGAACGTGCAGCAGATCCAGTAAACCGGCCGTGTTTTCCGCCAGGAAATCAAAGCTGTAATGAATGTTTGGCTTCGAAGACTTCCCAAAGCCGATTTGATCCGGGACAATGACCCGAAAACCCCGGTCCGTGAGAAATCTAATGGCTCCCGCCCAGTAAGCACCCCAAAAGTTCTTTCCGTGCAGTAAGACAACCGCCCGGCCGTTCGGGTTTTTAGGCGGTTGGACATCCATAAAGCACATCCGCAGATCCTGGCCTTCGACGAACAAATTCAAGTATGCTGTTGGATAGGGATATTTCAGTTCCTCGTAACAGGTCCCAAGAGGCTCTTCATATTTTTCCGGAAGCGGCTTTTCTTGGGCCCAGACGTTTGCAAACATCAGTCCGATAGCGGCAAAAGTAGCTAATGTGCGATTCATTCAGTATCTCCTGGGGGAACTAATACGCGTCATGCCGGCTCTCAGGTCAAGCTTCGCAAACGCCCGAGCCTGCATTGAGGTTACCGGAAAGGCTGGATTACTTCGGTACCGCCAGCAGCTGTCTTTTGCAAAAAAATCGAGTTTTCTATCTTTCCGTCGAAGGCATCGTCGTGCGACACAAGAATCAATTGTTCCAGTCCTGCGGCCTTTTGAACTTCAAGCCTGCCACTCTCGGAAACGCTCCTCTTCCCGCTGGAGCTCCCGCTTCGCGTTGTCTAAGTTGGCCGATTCCTTCGCCCCGGCTGCGCTGATTTTTTCGAACTCCCGACGCAACCTCGGTAGTGCGCCCGGATCAAAATCTTCTTTCATCTTCGCGAGCGCGGTTTCGCGGAACCGTAGTATCGCATGTGCCGCTGCCTCCGCCTCCCGCCCAGCAATGCAGTCCTTTTCCCGGACATTTCGCTCGTCGGCCGGAGACTTCGCCCTAAGATACTGTTCGTGGTCGCTACGGTGCTTCAACTGAATCTGCTCCACCCTTGAGAATCTCATCGGCTACAAAGCCCATGGCCTGGAGCCGCTGCTCAAGGCCGATGATTGATTCTAAAAGCTCGGCCGATCGATCCTCTCGCAAGGTTCCTCTCTTCCTGTTT
>DASXBV010000079.1:0-8269 GCA_036491515.1 Chthoniobacterales bacterium | reverse complement strand
GCCCGGTAGTGCTCGATCAATAATCTGCGAGTCGAATGCCCTAATTCCATCTGCAGCCTCGCTTCATTCTCTTCGGCTACAAGGTGGTAAGATGAAAACGAATGCCTGAGACAATTGTGGGGCCACTGCAGGATCTTGGCGTTGGCCCTGGCACGGTCCAGGGTTTCTCGGCACCGGACCTTGCAAACTCTACCGAGTCTTTGATCAGTCGGAACCTGTTCTAGCCAGGCTTGAACGTTCGGTCGCAGATGAATGTATCGCCACTTATCGCTCTTTGTTTTTTTCGCGACGATTCTCCCGCTCTCGAAATTGATTTCATCCCAATCAATTTGCTCGACCTCTGCTCGCCTTAGACCGGCTAGCCCCTGGAGCGCGAGTACCGGACGGAGGCCTTTTTCAGCTGATTGTAAAAGTTTCGAAAACTCCTCCGGCAATAGAACCTGGGCATTGATCGGATCTTCAGCCGCTTCCGGAACCGAGGCTGCCGGGTTGGTAAGCAGATATCCTCCATCAACCGCCCACCCAAAAGCGACGTGGAAATCTCGCCGGTAGTTGTTCCACGTGCGGCCACTGATGTGCCTCGATTCGAGAAAGTCTGTCAAATGCTCCGGTTCGATGTCTTCAAGGCTGTACTCCGGCAAATAATCACGCAAGAGATCGAGGCGGTAACGAAGCGTACCAAGGTACCGGGGCTTCGCTTTCCGCCTTTTCTTGCCGGTCTTCCCCTCCTCTTTCGCCTGCAGGAACTCCTTTATAAACGCCCCGAGCTTGATTTGGCGTAGCGAAGCCTCCGACTTAAGATGAGCCTCGTAGAAATCGACTGCGTCGCGCAAGGTCTTACCGTAGGGCTCCAGCCTTCGGGTCGCCTCTATTGCCTGACCCCGGAGTTCAGGACCAAGGCTCTGCGCTTGGGTACCTTCATTTTTAAGCCGGATATTTTCGGCATAAGCGTGTGAATTAGCTCCCCGCTCGGACTGGAAATAGGCCTGCTCTACCCGGCGCCCGCTTTCAATTCGATACACGACGAATTTGTAGCGCGGATGTTTAATGGGTTTGACCCTGAAGCCCCGTTTTTCGGCCACAAGTCGCTGCTTTTTCGGCCCTGCCATGTAAGCAGTTCTATGTCGCCTGATCAAGCCTAATCGTATCTCATCGCACCTAATCGGTACTCATCCTCAAAACAGGAAGAAAGGCCGCTCCCGAGTGGTAAAGCGCTTAAATACTTGCTCTTACAGCTTAGATAGCTGGTGCCGATGGCGGGACTCGAACCCGCACGGACCTTTCGATCCAACGGATTTTAAGTCCGTTGCGTCTGCCATTCCGCCACATCGGCGCGCGCCCACAGCCTAGTGTACTGCGCTTGGCCTTCCTGCAAGCGGAAAATGGCTACTCTAAACCTGAACTCCCAAATTGAGTACGCGTCTCCGTGCTCGTCGTCGTCCTCGAAGCGAAGTATCAACTACAATACCGGCAACTTCTCCTCGACTGACTTCGCCGCCGGTTTCGGCACAGGCTCTATACGATCGGATTTGATCCCGCATGACTTCAAGCTGCCGGAATGTCCGCTCTGATATATTTCCGTTCGAAAAATCGGGATCTCTTTAGGGGCCTCGATTCCGATTTTAACCGCATCGCCGTCGATTCTGGTCACTTTGATGTGGATAAGATCCCCGATGATGATGCCCTCGTTTACCTTTCTGGATAGAATTAACATTCCTGACTACCTTTTTTAATATACGCTGGTGAGTTTTCCTGGCTAGGAATTATCGACACCGCCTAAATCGGAGGAGACTCACCTGAGCGACCTGTGATTAAACTGCGGAGGGCGCCTTACTGAGAAATCTCTCTTTGAGCCCCTGGTTTTGTCCGAGACGTTCCTCCATTCGATTACTTAATCGGTTAACTTCTGAAAAAAGGGCTTCAAGCAGCGGATGTACATATTCGGGGAAATTCCGGATGACTTCCGGCGACTGCACATCATCGTTCAGCTGAAACTGCGACGCGGTCTGCCGGATAGCGAGGTCCCGGTTCTTCGTACAACGTGATATCAGGCGTAGCTGGGCGCGAATCTGCTCTTCCAACCGCTCATTTTCCGCCGTGTCGCGGCGATACAAAGTTTCGGTTTGCTGATTCAACAAACGAATGAGCCCTCCTTTCTCCTGCAACTCATCCCTGAGAGCGTCTACCAACTGGTCCCAGTCAACTTTTGTGTTCATCATTTGTCAGCTTTGAAAAATTTCAGGCGAGAAGGTTGACCAAATAGTTTCGGAGCAACCCAACGGTCTGCGTATGGATCTGACAGATGCGAGACTCGGTTAGTCCGAAGCAGGTCGCTATTTCAGAGAGACGCATGTTTTCGTGATAGTACATCGCCAGAACCTTCTTTGGCACGCTCGGTAGTTGTTCCATGCGCTGTGCCAGCAACGATAACACTTCTTTGCGTTCTAATGCATCGAGTGGCGCAACACACGAATCGTCAGGGATGATTTCATGCAGGGATTGATCCTCTAAATCAGATTGTTCATCGATTCCGTCGAGCGATATGAATTTGACTGGACGAACTTCTTCCATTAAGTCGGCTAGCTCGCATTCGGTCATCTGCATTTCGGCGCAGAGCGAATCCTGGCTGACGCTTCCGCCTTGTTCTTGCTCCAACTTGGAAATGGCCGACCCGAGACGCTTGGCTTTTGACCGGGTAGCGCGGCTCATCCAGTCCATTCGGCGAAGCTCATCCAATATCGCTCCTCGGATGCGTGTCGTGGCATAGCTGGAGAAACTGCTTTCCCGGGATGCGCGATAATTTCGGGCGGCTGCGACCAGACCTGTCACTCCGATGCTGTAGAGCTCGTCCGTTTCAATCTTGCTTGGCAGTTTTCGCCGCATCCTTTCGACGATCGATCGAACAAGCGGGAGGTGATTCTCGATAAGATGCTGAAACACGTCCTCACTGTTTCCATCATTATCACCGGCGGGAGCAGCCGGTAAGTCGGATAATTCGTTAATGGCGAGAGGGGCTATCATTTGCTTAAGCACAGGTTTGGGCCAATGCGGAAGCAATTCTAATACCATAGAATCGGAAAACGTACTTTTAGATTCGTAACTCGCTTATAGCAAATGATTTATGTTTTTCAATTTTCGTCAGCCGAAATTTTGCGGTGCGTTCGTGGTCAGTAAGGCGGCAAATTTTGCCGTGTCTGAAAGTGCATCGGCAGATTCTGCGTATGGGCTAAAGCTATGTAGGCGAAGCCTCCTCGCTTTTCCCTCTCGGAAGAAGCAAAGCGGGACGCTTCGCCTACGCCGCCCTGCCCTACGCAGCCTACACCGCGGCGGCAGTCTTTACTGGAGAGGTCTGACTCGCCCGAATAGGACGGTAATAGCTGTCCCGTTGCAGCGGTTCACGCCCAGCTTCGCGGATCGTCCGCTCCAAAGTCGCTTTCGTTTGCTCCTGGGGGGTTTTCGAACCTGCCATGTGGAAGATTTTTTCCTCCATCAGAGTCCCGTGCAAATCGTCAACGCCGTAGTTCAACGAGACTTGAGCTAACGGCAGGGTCATCGCAACCCAGTAGCCGGTGATGTGGTCGAAATTGTCAAGATAGATCCTGCTGACAGCAAGGTTGCGGAGTTGATCCAAACCGGAAGCGGGTCTGATGTGCCTCAACTCGGTCGTTTCCGGCACGAATGCGAACGGAACAAAGCCTGTAAATCCAGAGGTTTCATCTTGGAGTTCCCGAAGTTGCCGCAAATGATCGATGCGGTGTTCGACCGTCTCGATATGCCCAAATAACATCGTGCAGGTACTACGACCACCCATCTGATGCCAGATTCGATGCACATCCTTCCATTCTTCAGCAGTCTCCTTCCCGCGGCAGATCTTGTCGCGCACGACCGGATCGAAAATCTCCGCTCCGCCACCTGTGAGCGAGTTCAGACCAACCTCACGCAATAATCGCAGAGTGTCTCCGATGGAAATCTTGAAGACACGCTCCGCAAGATGGCGGATCTCGATCGCGGTAAATGCTTTGATATGCAGGGCAGGATCAAGTGAGCGGAGACTTCTTACGAGCTCGAGGTACCATTCACCCGGCAGCGTGGGATGAAGGCCGCCGACCATGTGAACCTCCGTGATCCCCATCAGCAGTGAGCGGCGAACTGACTCAACGATTTCGGGAATGGCCATTTCGAACGCATGCGGGTCGCGTTTCCGAGCGCCGAAGGCGCAAAACTGGCAGGAGAGAATGCAGATATTGGAGTAATTGACGTAGCGATTGAGGATATAAGTGGCACGGTTGCCGTTTTTTCGTTCACGAACGACGTTGGCGATCAGGCCGAGTGCGTTGATGTCGGTCGACCGGTATAAGCAAGCAGCTTCGCTGTCGCTGATTCGTTCTGCTGCGACGACCTTATCGTAGATCGGACGGAGTTCTTGGGGAACGAGCCGCGTGCTTGTGAAATTTTTCACAAATTAAACCTGACACAGGACGATTCCCGCATCAAGCTCGCGCAACTTTGATGATTTACTTAGCAACCTTTGAAGTTGCGACGTGTTATTAGAGGAACGATGGCTCCTGCCCTCCGAGTGCTAAATCCTTCCATATCGCCAACGGATTCACCCGAGCCTGAAATCGAGTGGATGGCTCGGATTGGAGAGGGAGACATGGAAGCGTTGCGGCTTCTCGTGGAAACACACCAAGCTCGCGTTATCGGAACGATCAGCAAGATGCTGGGTTCCGACGCTGAGGCGGAGGACTTGGCCCAGCAGGTTTTTATTCGCGTTTGGAAATCGGCGCCGCGCTATCGGCCGACGGCGAAATTTACTACCTGGTTGTTTCGAATCACTCGTAACCTGGTATTCAACGAGCTCAGACGCAAGCGTCACTTCGCGGATCAGGCCGAAGAAATTCCTGAGCCCACTGAACGAGGGGACAAGGAGCCCGACCGAGTTTTGATGGGAGAAGAACTTCAGCTCGCGATTCAGGACGCAATCGATCGGTTACCGGATTCCCAGCGCATGGCTATCATTCTGCGACGTTACGAGGAAATGGCTTACGAAGAAATCGCAAAAGTCATGGGGACGACAGTCCCGGCCGTGAAGAGCATACTCTTCCGAGCGCGAGCGGAATTGCGAGAGCGTCTGGCGAAGTATTTGGCCTAGCCTGCATCGCTCACCAATCCCTACCCTCTTCGTAGTAAAGCGTCCCGCTTTACCCTCTTCGTAACCAAAGCGTCCCGCTTTCCCTTCTCGGTGAACGAACTCCTCGACTTGGCTCTTCCAGTATAAACGCAATGCGGCACGCTAGGCCTCCTTCGCTACGCTACGGCGCGCCTTCGTCTTGCGGCCAGCATAACGGACAACTTGGCCACGACGTAGGCCTTGCGGAGTCGGGCTTACCGCGGGTAAAGCGGGACGCTTTAATTACTCTGCGGGTAGAGATTTGTCAGCGATACAGGCTGAAAGCAAGCTTCAGAGAAGTTGCAGCGTTAGCGCCTGGTAGCAACTCCTACGATCCGGGGTTGCGCGTCTCGAGGTCCATTTTGCGCGCACGGTTTGGGGGATGTTAACTATTTCCACCTTGATTGGACGTGCCGCGACGGATCGCGCGGGGCGCGTCCCTACCACGAGGTGCGCAGCTCGCGAAACGCCGGTCCGAAGTATGCGAAGAGATCTGAAGGCAACATTGATTCCTCGGAAAAATGATTAGCGGCAAGTTCTGCGGCCCTCGCGCAAAGCCAAGCAGCTAAGCGGGCAGCGTCATATGGAGAGATACGCCTGGCCAAGAAGGCGGCGCAGACGCCGGTCAGAACATCACCTGATCCGCCAGTAGCAAGACCCGGCGAGCCTGTGGAGTTGTAGGCCATAGGTTTGCCGATTTGACCGACTAAGGTTCGCGACCCTTTCAGTAAAAGCGTAACAGGATACTCGGCAGTGAACTCTCTAACGATCTCGATGCGGCTCTTACCCGCAGTAGACCATAGCCGTGACATTTCACCCGGGTGCGGCGTCAAGAGACGGGGACCGGCGCAACTATTCAATTGCACGACGGCAGTCGATAAGGCGTTCAAACCATCTGCGTCCACGGCCATCGGACCGGCAAATCGAGTGACGACATCCAGGATTTCCTGTCGTCTCGCAGAGCCAAGACCGGGACCGATACCGAGGGTGTCTAGTCGATCATCCAGCACAGACCTAAAATCTGTCGTTGGTTTCACCATGATTTCCGGGATCACCTTAGTCACTACCAGGCTGTAAATTTCCTCCGGAACGTACAATGAGATGAGACCCGCACCGGCTCGGGCAGCAGCTTCAGAACAAAGTATCGATGCGCCAACGAAACCGCGCGAGCCGGCCATAATGCCGACGCGGCCATAATCGCCCTTGTGAGTGTCGAATGAACGCCTTGGGACGAGGCTCTTAAGGTTTTGCGGTCCGGAGAGGATCGCGCGCCCTGGATCTTTCGGTAGCCGAAAGGTCAGTTCCGCGAGTTCAACGACGAGAATGCGACCGACGTAATTCGTGGCATCGTCCCGAAAGAGCGGCGTTTTCGGAAAACCGACGGTAACCGTGAAGTCCGCCACGACAGCGTCAGGATCGACCCCTTCCTCGCCGATACCCGTTGGAAGATCGATCGCATAAACGGTCGCGTTAGAGTACTCCCGCAGCATATTGATTTCGCGGGTCAATGCCTTTAACGCCGCGTTGAGCTGTGGCCGGGAACCAAGGCCAAGGAGACCATCGAGGAGCACCACGGGCTTACGCTTGGGCAGATGGGACAGCCGGTCTGAGACAAGGTGCGAATCCAGCTTTTGCAGCTTCTTTTTCGGCAGCGGTTGAAGATCGCTCTCCGAAACCAGGTGACGAGTCCAAATCTCCCAACCGGCCTTGGCGAGCAGAGACCCGACGACGATAGCGTCGCCAGCATTATTTCCTTTTCCGAGATAGACAACACAGAGGCCAGGTTGGGGCTCCCGTTCCAGGATGGCATTGGCTATGCCCTCCCCAGCATGATCCATCAAGATTTCCGCGTCGATCCCGTCGTCGAACGCCGCCCGCTCGACTTGCTTCATCTCGTTGGCAGTGACAATAACGTCAGCCATAGTACCTATCCTGCACCGCTCACAAATCGAGGCTCCGGGTAGGGCGAGGCTCGCCCTACCCGGAGCCTCGCCCTACCCGGAGCCTCGCCCTAACCCCGGTCGCGCGGGAGCGCGTCCCTACCGGTGCCAACCGCCTGCTACTTCTTCAGGTCGGCCTCAATGTTCAACTCAATCTGTACGTCGTCTCCAACCATCTGAGTTCCCTCGATTACTTTGTTCCAGGTCAGGCCGAAATCGGTGCGCTTCAGAGCGGTCGACGCATTCCAGCCACTGACAGTGCTCTCCTTCGGACCGGCGCCTTTACCGAGTAATTCGACCTTCAACACCACTGGCTTCGTGACGCCGTGCATCGTCAGATCACCCGTCACGTCCGCGGTGTTTTCACCGGTCTTCTTGACCGACGTGCTTTTGAAGGTGATCTCCGGAAACTTTTTCACATCGAAAAAATTGGGGGATCTCAGATCGTCGTCTCGCATTTTAACGCCGGTGTCAACGCTAGCTGTGTTAATGGTTACCTCAACGGACGACTGTTCAGGATTCGCCTCATCGAACTGAATCTGGCCGGAGAAGTCGTCGAATTTGCCGGGTACTTTAGAAAACAAGTGACGGATTTGAAACCCCATCGTCGAATGGGCCTTGTCGAAGACAAAGGTATCAACCGCGAAGGCGGAATGAGCTAACAGGAGAGCCGATAGTAGGACCAAGGGAGTTGCTTTGTTCATAAAGATGGGCCAAAATTAAAGAATATCCTGACACTGAGTCAACGCCAGATAAGCATATTCCCGTCGACAGTAAGAAAACCCGTTCGGCGGCGTGGCCAAACGGGTTTTCTCGGTCGGGGGGGGAAACGTGTTGCCCTGAATGACCTCTAAAACCTAGACCTTGCTCTTGAAGTCTTTGCCCGGGACGAACTTGACGGTCTTTGATTTCGGAATCCGGATTTGCTGGAGAGTCTTCGGATTAACACCTTTCCGGGCCTTTCTTTCGACCACTTTGAAAGTTCCAAATCCAACTAGCTGTACCATCTTATCCTTCTTCACGCCGACCTTGACGGCCTGAATGACCGCTGTGACCGCCCTTTCCGCTTCCGCCTTACTCGTTTCGCTTCCGAGCTGTTTCTGGACCGCTTCGACTAACTCTACTTTGTTCATGATAAACTGCGTTTGCCGTGGGATGT
>DASXBV010000078.1:0-5143 GCA_036491515.1 Chthoniobacterales bacterium | reverse complement strand
CCGAAGAATGGAAATTCCCGGTGAACCATTCCGCCGGCCGCAGTGATCTGTTTAAGCTGATCTGCGACAGCCTCATGGAGATCGGTCGCTGAATTCATCTCGCTCTTGACCTGATGGACCGGCTTCCCGGTAAGCTTTGCGATGAAGTAACAGAATTTCGATATGTTATTAAGTTGGGTTGCACTAAAAAAGAGTTGCCGGGATGCTGGAATTCTATCCAGAAAGTTGCGAACCTCCGGAAAGCGGCAATCCTGCGCCTCGTCAATGATGACGGCTGAGAACTTGCGTTTCAGTTTATTGGCATCTTTGACAAATGCGCCGAGCTGCTCTGTTGCCGCGAAAACGATTCCTGCGTCGTCCAAGTCTAGCCGGTCCAGATCGCGTTTCAGTGCCGGGATCAGATCGGCTCTCGTTGTGACGAGTGCCGGTTCTCCTGTTTCGAGCGCGATCGCTTTCGCGGCTAAGATGGCTTGAAAGGACTTACCGGTTCCGGTCCCGTCGTGGACGAGGAAAGCGGTGCTGCCATGAAAATCTTTAGGAGCCTCCGGGTCGAACAAGCGGCTCAGGGCCAGATTTACTCCATCCCGGATTGTCGGATCCTCCCCGGTGCGAATGCTATTGAGCAATCGCTGGTTTTCGCGCGGGGCGGCAGTGACAGCGGCAAGATAATCCTTTTTCCATTTCGGGACCTGGCCACCTGACAATGCCGCGCTTACGTTGATCGGCGGTCTTGCAAACGGATTCTCCATAAAATGCTAACGAGTGACGGTCACAAGCTCCGGGTGGATTTCGAAAATCTCGCGATACATCGCCTTCTCCCAGGCGAGGATCTGTGGCGCGCGTGCATCTTCGAGGAAGCGGGTGGCCCAGATTCTCAGTCGATTTTGGGGGTAAAACCCTGGCGATTCCTGCCACAGACGGATGTGTTGTCCGCGCGGGTCCTGAGGCCGTTGCAAAGCCCAATCGAGCAGCCACTCGGCCATGTCTTGACAGAGTAGACGCCAACCCAGAATTGAGGCGGCGATTTCGTCTGGCTCGTTTTTTTGCGCCCAAAGGAAAAGCCGTTCCTGTTGCTCGATTTGAAATCGCTCGCGGAATTGCTCCCGGCGTTTCAAAAAGGATTCGACTTGGGCTGTCGCCGGATGATTCGGGTTCTGCCGTATCCAGACTGCGAGAAGCTCAAATTCACGCGCGAGCGTGTCATGCAGGTAAAGGTCGACCCTGAGATCGCTGCGGTATTGCTGCTGCTCCAGGGAGAGAGTGGATTCGAGTTCTGCCTCAGCAAGAGGATCGTAACAATCGAGTGCCTTTTGCCAGATATCTGTTCCCAACAGCGGGGCCGAACACAAGATCGGCTCCGTCAAACGATCGGATTTAACGAATTCCGGACCTTTTAACAGCTCGTTAAGCGACTTCATAAAAATTCAGAAGCGGCATCTTGGCCATTATGGTTGCAGTGTATTAGTTACGAGAAAATTGGTAGCCGGTTGCAGTGTTGTCCGTTTCATCCTCTCCATCATCGGTTTCATTGCCGAAATAGCCTAATGCCTGTTGCATCATGTCATCGACCATTTCCTCTACAGTCGAAAAGTAGTGCTTCGGCTTGAGTGTCGATCTCTGTAAAGCGACTGCGCGTCCGGTCTCCAGTTCCAGAGCGAAGAACCAGAGATCAGAATCTCCCAGGAGGAGATATTTTCGTATTAGCTCGGTAAAGTGGGACCATTTTACGAGGTTCTCTGCTAAGAGTCCGGGTCCGCTCTCGAACTGGTCGTCGCGGAACTCAGCGTCGATGCCATAGAGCGAGACGCCGTTTTCCACAAAGCCGTCGACTTGCCGAAGGATGTCGGTAATGGACGAAGGCAACAAGATATTGAGTTCGTTTTTTACGGCTTCGGACAGCCTTGCGAGCGCCTCCTCATTGCCGCCGGGCAGCAGGGGATAATTCCCCTGCGATGCCTCCTCGGCGATTTGATCGTCGAGGTTGTGCCGCTCATGCTCCGGGAGTTTTCGGTAGTACTGGGACCACTTGAGGTCATGAACAAAGAGTTCACTTAATTCCTGCAAGTAACGAGTGTTCAGGGGCATTGATTTAGACTTTCTGCTGGGTTGATTGCGGTTGAAGGGTGGGCTTCTGAAGGTGGCGTTTGCTCGAGCGTGATTTTCGCGGGGTTGAGGGTGCTTGAACCACCGGGTCGGGCTTTTCGCTTGTCTCGATCACGGGGATCGTTCTTTTTGGTTTATGATCGGCCGGCAGCGGTTTGCCGTCGACGTAAGCACCGGCTGGCAAATATTGGACGGCCAATTGTGCACCTTTAGCGGCGAGGTTGGAGCGCAGTTGCTGGTTCAGCGCGGGATCTTTGTTCTGGGTTTTATACAAATCGCCAAACATTTGGGTGATTTCGTGAAATTCTTTCGGAACAACGTAGGGCTTGTGTTTTGACGCTTTCGAGAACTCCAGAATTCGCTGTTCCCAAATCTCGGGTAGAGGCGGCGCTCCGAGGGAAGCCAACTTCTTTCGGAGTTCCTCGGCCGTGTGAAACCCCTCAGTGATCGGCGGATAAAAAGGGAACAGTGGGCGGACGACATAAACTGGGATGGGCTCAGCCGGCGCGTTATGGGTCTGGGGATGAAGGAACAAGCTGTGCCAGAAATGGTGCGGATTCTCCGATTGATCGCGACCGCGCCTGGTCGTTTTGGCCACCACAAAATTCGTGGGATGGTTAACGGAGATCGCCTTGGATTCGGGCCGTACGCTTTTTGGAACGATGTGGTGACAATTGTAGGAATCGCGTCTTCCGCGGATTGGGGTGCCTCGGCCGTAGCGCACCTCGCGGACGAAGGCCGGCGTTCGGCCCAGTTCCATCATTTCAACGCCGTCCGGACCTACGGCCAGCAACGCAAGAACTCTGCCAACGGGATGTGCGACGAGCGCTTTAAAGTATTCGACTCTTAACGCCTCGTAGTCACGATTCACTTGGGCATATTCGGCGCCATCTCGATCCAGGCAGGTGCCCAAAACTTTATCGAGTACTACTCCCGGAAGTTCCGGACAACGGCCGACGATGGCAGGATCATTGGAGATCTGCTCCAGATTTCGGAGCATGTCAGCTACGGCATTCACCATATCCGGACGCGGAGCAGAAGGTTGTGCGCGGCGGCTCATCGCAAAACGTAAGAACTCATAATAATAGTGTTATATAGTCTGGTATGTTCCTGATGACAACACAAGAAAATAAAGTTTTTTGTGTTGATGGTGATCGAGTGTCAAAAGCCGTAGCCTGTACCGAGAGGCCACTGCGCATTGCCCTGTGCGAGAGCCAGCCGTTTGACGGCGACCTTGCCCTTCCGCTTAGGGACCGTCGCTTAGACTCGCCAGGCGGTATCCCACTTGAAGTTCAGTTATGATATGTCTTGGGCGAGTGGGCTCGTCTTCCAGCTTTTGTCGGAGGTTGGCCATATAGACACGCAGGTAGTGGGGACGATAGACGTAGCTCGCGCCCCAAACTTCCAGAAGAAGCTGACGATGAGTCAATACCTTGCCGTGGCCGCGTGCGAGCGCCGCTAGCAATCGAAACTCGATGGGGGTTAGGTGAACCACTTCGTCCCCCTTAGTTACCTCATAGGTCGCCATGTCCACTCGTACATTCCCAAAACGGATCACGGGCGATACAGGCTGATTGGGATTGAGAAGTGCGGCGCGACGGAGCTGAGCGCGCACGCGTGCCAGAAGCTCAGGAACACCAAAGGGTTTTGTGAGATAATCGTCCGCGCCCGCGTCAAGTGCTTCGACCTTTTCTTCCTCACGCTCTCTGGCTGACAAAACTACGACCGGTATATTCGACCAGGTTCTGAGCTCCCGGATGAAAGCCTTTCCGTCGCCGTCGGGGAGACCGAGATCGACAATGATCAGCTCAGGCCTGCGGCAGGCCGAATCAATCCGCGCTTCCTCAGCCGACTTTGCCTCAGCGGTACTCATGCCTTCCTTTTCGAGTGCGATACGGACAAAACGACGAATATCCGCCTCATCCTCGACGATTAAGATCCGAGGCTTGTTCATGCAGCATCTTCTTCCTCGATTCCCGGAGGCGACCCCAGCGGAACGCGAATCTCAAATCGAGTTCCGGCCGGCTGTACCGCCTCAGCCCGGATCGTCCCTCCGTGCGCAGTAACGATGCTTCGGCAGAGGGCAAGGCCGAGCCCTACCCCCGAGATGGCTGATTCCTTTTGTCCACGCACAAAGGGCTTAAAAAACTGCTCGGGATCGCCCGGCGGAAGACCAGGCCCATTGTCTTCCACGAAGCAATACATCGAGGGACCGACGGCCTTTGCCCCAATCAGTATTTTGGCGTCCGGCGGCGTGTATTTCAGGGCGTTGTCCAAGAGATTGATCAGCACGCGCTCAAACAGAGAGGCGTCAACCTCAAGCAGAGGCAGATCGCTGGGAAGCTCAGTTATCACTTCACGCTTAGAGAGTGCCGGACCTAATCGGGAAAGTGCACTCCCGACGATCTCGTCAAGTGGATGCCACTGCTTGTCCAGCCGAACGCCTGCGCTTTGCATTCGGGCGAGGTCAAGCAGATTTGTGACCAGCTGTTGCAATTGCTCAGCCTGGTGCCGGATGGCTGAAGCCACCTCGCTCCGCTCGTTTCCCGGAAGATCCGTCGCCTGTTCCAAAGTTTCGGCGAGGCCACGGATTGCCGTTAGAGGAGTACGCAAGTCGTGCGACACCGCCGACAGCAGCGAGTTGCGCATCCGTTCACCCTCCATGCGAACAAGGGTTTCCTGAGCGACTCCTGCGAAGTGGATCCGCTCCAATGCCAGTGCGATCGAAGAGCAGCACGCTTCAAGCAGGCGCTTGTCGTCGGGACAGTCCAGAGACGTCCGGGTCTTTGGCTGAATCGCCAGGACGCCGCGACAGCGACCCGGCGCTTTCAAGGGTAGATAAAGAGCCTCGGCCGCACTGAGGATGTTGGTTCCGAAACCGGCCCGTTGGCCGTGATCATAGGCCCACTGGGCCACGGACAGATCCGCAAACTCTCCCTCTTTGGACGGGAGCAAACGGTCAGTCGAGTCGGGCAGAATCAATGCGACTTTCGCCTCGAACAGGGGAGCGATCGTTTCCCTACAAATCGCAACGATCTGC
>DASXBV010000077.1:0-4254 GCA_036491515.1 Chthoniobacterales bacterium | reverse complement strand
ATATAAGCCGGGCGAGCTTTTCTCTTGCTGGCGTCTCGCGCGGAGCAGCTGCTGATCGAGTCCCGCACGGAGCCACGGAGGACTTTTTAGCCATTGATCAATCGCTTGATGCTGGTTTCAACCTATACTCCGAATGTTACGCGTCAGAACCCAGCCGATAATCGGTAAAAGGACGAGAATTCCGGCGGTCAGATTCAGGATGATAATTCCAGTAAGCAGATTACTCGCTGAATGAACCGGATCATGACTGATGTCGTAAATAGCGTGGGGTTATCGGAATCGATCTCCTCCTCGTCGACAAATCCCTTCAGTTTCGTCACGAATTCGTCCGGTCGAGAGGAGATGAGAAAATCTCAGCATATTCTGCGAGTGAAATTGTGTATATCGATTTCTCAGATCGGCTGTTGGTGTCAAGGCGGTTCTGCTCCCTGTCGGAAGCTGCCTGATCGGATATGGGCGATGGTAACCCGATCGGAGTATAGCCGATTTGGTGTCGTCGTGATCTACTCATTCGTAAGCAGAATCAACTGAACAGAACACCCGTAGCCGGAAGGTTGCATCAAATGTAATCGCCGAGAAACCATGGCTGAAAATGAAGAAAAGTCCGCCTCCATTCCGTGGCTGCCACTGATCACCTTGATCGGGGTGGGCAGTGGGGTTCTCCTTTTCTTTCCGCAGCTCATCAGTTCTAGGCCCGGAGGCGGAGACCTCCAGCTAGCGGGAGATACGTTGGATCGTCAGACGATCGATGCAAGACTGTGGCAGGATCCCTTGGGAGTGGCCGTTGCAGACAGGGAAAAGAACGAAAAACAGAGCGAAGGAGGGAACCAAAAATACAGCGAAGTACACTCAGTGGCGCAATTTCAAAAACTCCTAATCAAAAAATGCTTCGCACTAGGAGCGAACTGCCCGCTCATACGATCCGCGATTTACCCGTTGGATGAGCAATTGCGCTTGGATGCACAAGTGAAGCAGGTCCAGATTCTTGCGGTAATGATACCCGGAGGGCCATATGTTGAGGACGTCGAACGGCGCCTCCGTAGCCGCCGGGCGGTGATTGAGGGGTTGGGGATGGCAGGCTACGCTCCCGAGAAGGACCACAAGATCGGGTATTTCTACGTTCCCTGGCAGCCTCTCCAAGCCAATGTCGCCGCTTGTGTTCGCATGCTGGAGGAAAATCGAATCAAGGATGAAGGGCCCTCGTCCGAAAGGGACTCAGGGGTTCAGCCGGCTCGGAACGACTCGAAGGAACCGGACGCAAATGGCCTGCTCGTTCCTTACGAGTGGTGCGAACCAGCGGATTTTGGCGCCAAGAAAAACCCCGTAGTACATGTATTGGTGCTCTGGCTTATAGATGATGCATTCCGCGATGCTCCGCTCGGACGGCTGGCGGACCTCACCTCATGGTTTCGTCTGAAGCGCTTTGGTGCTTCGCAGGCTTCGGATTTTTCGCCGCTTCCGGCATTCACGGTACTTGGTCCGGATAATTCCGGCACGCTGCACGCGATGGTAATGGAGGCTAAGGACAACCCATGGAACAATGAGACGCGCGACTGCCTCGCGACGACTCATATTTATTCAAGCCAGGCCGCGGCAGCGGAGTCTCGATTGTTGTCTGAAATACCGGCCACACCCGAGCTTCGCATACCATTCATGCCCGACTGCAAAGATCTGATTGAGCGAAACGTGAAACTGCTACAATCGGACAATGGGTTTTGCTTCGACCGGACGCTTTTTCCCGATGATCTGATCGTGGAAACGCTCTGGAAGGAGTTAGAATGCCGTGGCCTCAAAAAGGACGATCACGTCGCCATCGTTTCGGAGGAGGACACGTATTATTCGCGAGCTTTGTGTTCAACCTTTACGGATTCAAAACCCAAAGCTATCCCCCCATTGAATCTTCACTCGTACACCTATCTTCGAGGTATCGACGGGAAGCTCCCGCCGGACGGGAAGGATGAGAAGGAAACTAAAGGCGCGGCTGAAAGTGGTGACAAGAATACCCAATCCTCCGTGCGGCCTAAGGAGCAGACGGAAGGTCTCAATCAAGCGGATGACATCCGCCGTCTGGCAGGTCAATTGCAGCAACTGGATAGGACCTTGCGGCAGAATAGTGGCGGTCTTAGGGCAGTCGGCTTGCTCGGCAGTGATGTTTACGATAAGCTCGAGCTACTAAGAGCACTCCGGCCATTGCTTCCGGAAGCATCGTTCTTTACGAACAATCTCGACGCTCGCTTCGCCCATCCGGACGAGTGGAACGAGACGCACAACCTGGTGGTTGTGTCGGCCTTTCGCCTGTCGCTGCCGCAATATGAGAATGTCCCTCCATTTCGAGATAGTGGGCAGACGGCTCTTTTTACGGCAACGCTGGAGGCAATGGATCAGATCCACGCTGGAAACCCTGCGATACCCCAATCTCCCCTGATTTTCGAGATCGGTCGCAAAGGCCCGATAGAGTTGAGCATTCCAGCGAGCGAACGCCCCACCACCGCAGAGCTATCCGCAGAACTGGCTAATTTTTTCCAACGCTATTTGGTGCGGATCGCCTGTTTCATCTATTTCATCGCAATCGGAATTTCGCTCGTGGTTTGGACACGGTTTGTCACTCGAGTCGCTCCGGCGTCTTCTGAGGCAAAAACCGAACCAGAAGACATCGTAAACAAAGAATTGATCAGCAATGAATACCCGGACAGCGGCTGTAGGCCTGTGGAAGCAACGTGATTTAATCGCGGCATCGAGCCTTGCAATCCGAACGGCGGCGTTAAGCGGATGGAAGCAATGTGGTGTAATCGTCTCGTCGAGTTGGCTTGCGGTGCCGATTAGCGCGATCCTGGCACTCGGATTCATTTGGTACTTCTACGTCATTCAGAATTACTCGGGTAGCGGCGAGCCGTTCGCTTGGTTCGATGGAATCAGCGCGTGGCCTTCCATTGCGATTATTCTCTTTGCGGCGTTTCTGTCCCTCCACTTCATTTGTAAGACCCATGTCGACCTTAAGCGAAATGCGGGGGCCTTGGCAGAGGAGTTTAGATTCGACGATACTATACCGAAGAAGACTTCCTTTTTCGGTTGGGAGACCACCCCATCGAAACCGGCGATAACTCGCTCTACCGGATTGCCAGCCAAGACTGAGGAGAGGGTCGATATCGAAGCCCTGTGGCAAATCTATCTTTGCCGTGGCCGATTCCGGATTCGGGCTATGCGCGCGGCACCGATGACCATCCTATATATTGCTGCCCTATTCGCAATGCCTCCTATCATAGGTGAGTTTCCCCGGCCGCCGATAAGGGGCGATTTTCCTTTTCTTTTTCTGATCTTTTTCACGACGATCTGTGCATTCCTCTTCCTTACCTTCTTCGTGATCGATGCCATCCTGTTACATGAAGGTTTTCTCCTACAGCTGGGAAAGAGGGAGACCTGCTGGCCGGACGCTACATTCCGGAGATTCGAATATTCCATCACATCTAGTCGGCCACTGAACGAGAGCGATCTTGCGGATTACTGGGATATCCTGCTGATTTCAAAGCGCACAGAAGCAGTCGGGCGTTTAATCTACTATCCCTTTGTAATTCTTTCACTCTTGATTGTGGCCCGGCTGCGCTGTTTTGATAACTGGACTTGGTCGCCCGTAGTCATCGTGGTGCTCTCCATGCACTTCTCCCTTGCGCTTTACGCAGCGTGGCGACTTCCCAAAGTGGCTAGGGTGTACCGGGACAAGGTCTTAGAACGTCTGAAGCGACGCGGACGGCAAGCGCTCATGCTTGCGCAAAGGACGCCGGAGGCCATCGATACGATCATCGAGGAGGTGCAATCCACCCATCAGGGTGCGTTCTCTTACCTGTGGGAACAGCCGGCAATCCGGGCACTCTTGTTGCCATCCAGCGGGATCGGCCTTGCCACGCTGCTTCAATTCCTACCCCATTAGCTGAACGCGTCTACGCACCTGAACTTTCGTTCCCACTGCCACGAGAAATATGAGGTAGCGGCCGAGTTCGGGTTGGCGCGTCAAATCAGCAATCTGCCGGATTAGTTCCTTGCCGGCGTCGTCCCGGGGATGTGCTGGCGAAAATCAATTGGACCGGGCACTAGTGCACCGTCTCCTAAATCCCTTGGGCTTCGTTGCGTTCAAAATGGGTCGTCTGCGAGGCGCGAGGAAGGAGCATATCTAGATCGATACGTGACTGACGAGCAACGAAGCAGCCGACTCATTTTCAACGCAACCCTCCGGGCCGCGGCCAGTTGGCTGTTTTTCCG
>DASXBV010000076.1:0-13935 GCA_036491515.1 Chthoniobacterales bacterium | reverse complement strand
ATCAAGGATTTCAAAAGTACTTACAAACCGTAGGTAATTCCGATGCCTAGCACCCTCGATCTACGCCGACGGATAAAGTCGGTGAAAAACACGGCTCAGATCACCAAAGCCATGCAGATGGTTGCCGCTTCGAAGATGCGGAAGGCGCAGGCGGCGGCGATTGCCGGCAGACCCTATCAGGATCTTTTGGCGCGGGTTCTGGCCGCAGTGAAGGGTCGCGTAGATCCAGGAGACCACCTGCTTTTGGCGGTTCGGCCAGTTAACCACGAGTTGATTTTGATCTTTTCGACTGACAAAGGACTCTGCGGTCCCCTAAATGCGAATCTTTTTCGGGAACTAGGTGAGGTCGACCGAGAAAAGAGTGAATACGCCGTTAGCGGAAGGAAAGCGGTTCAGTTCATCACGCGAACGAGGCGGAAATTGACGGCCGACTTCGCTTTGAAGGATACCATTCATTTCTCGGAGATTCGCCCGATCGCAAAGTTCGTTTCCGATAAGTTCATTTCTGGCGAGATCGACCAAGTGCGAGTGTTGTACCCAAAGTTTGTCAATACGCTCGTACAGGAACCGGTGTTGAGAACATTATTGCCAATTCCGGTGAAGGAACTCGGGATCGAGGGAGAGAAATCTGGCGGAGAGTATTTGTTCGAACCCGACGAACCTAGCGTTCTTGACGCGATACTCCCTCACTATATCGCATTCCAACTATTTCAAATGGCACTTGACGCCCGGGCATCTGAGCACAGCGCTCGAATGGTAGCGATGAAGAACGCAACGGACAACGCCAAGGAATTGATCAAAGATCTAACTCTCGAATACAACAAGGTCCGGCAGGCAAACATCACGACTGAGCTCCTTGAAATTACGACGGCGCAGCTCGCTGTTGGATAACTCTCATATGAATACAGGTACTATTGTCCAAGTCATTGGCCCCGTTGTAGATGCCGACTTCAGTGAAACCGGCGTGCTGCCCGGCATCTATGACGCGTTAGAGGTCAATATTGAGGTGGACGGGGCGCCGGCGAAAAAGCTCACCCTGGAGGTCCAACAGCAACTGGGGGGCGATTGGGTGCGCGCAATTGCGATGTCGTCGACCGAGGGGCTCAAGCGCGGGATGGCGATTACGAATACGGCCGCTCCAATCACTGTGCCGGTCGGGGAAGGAATTCTTGGTCGGGTGTTCAACGTGACTGGAGATCCGGTGGATGAGCGCGGGCCGGTAGAGTTCGAGAAGAGATATCCGATCCATCGGAAGGCTCCGACCCTTTTGGAGCAGGATACAAGCGCGAGTATCCTTGAAACGGGTATCAAGGTCATCGATTTGATTTGTCCATTCTCGAAGGGAGGAAAGGTGGGCGCGTTCGGTGGTGCGGGAGTGGGCAAGACCGTCGTCATCATGGAACTCATCAACAACATCGCGAAAGGTCACGGCGGCTATTCAGTTTTTGCAGGAGTGGGTGAGAGGACTCGAGAAGGGAACGATCTTTACACGGAGATGTCGGAGGCTGGGGTGATTAATCAAAAAGACTTGAGCAAGTCGAAGGTGGCGCTGGTGTACGGTCAAATGAACGAACCGCCGGGCGCTCGTCTGCGCGTAGGGTTGTCGGCATTGGCGATGGCCGAATACTTCCGGGACGAGAAGAATCAGGATGTGCTGCTTTTCATCGATAATATTTTCCGTTTCTCTCAGGCCGGCTCAGAAGTCTCCGCACTCCTCGGGCGAACTCCTTCTGCGGTAGGATACCAACCGACGCTGGCGTCCGAAATGGGTGACCTTCAAGAGCGAATTACCTCGACCAACAAGGGCTCAATCACCTCCTTCCAGGCTGTCTATGTGCCTGCCGACGATCTGACCGATCCGGCGCCGGCGAACACATTCGCGCATCTGGATTCAACGATCGTGTTGGAACGTTCGATCGCCGAGCTCGGAATTTACCCCGCGGTTGATCCGCTGGGTTCGACGTCAAAGTCGCTTGCGCCGGAAGCGGTAGGACAGGAGCACTACAGTGTCGCGCGAGGAGTGCAACGCGTATTGCAACGCTATAAGGATCTTCAGGATATTATTTCTATTCTGGGTATGGATGAATTAAGCCCAGAGGATAAATTGGCCGTCTACCGAGCCCGTAAGATTCAGCGTTTCCTGAGCCAACCGTTCCATGTCGCGGAAGTTTTTACCGGCAAAGCCGGAAAGTACGTGACAATCCCGGAGACAATTCGTGGATTCAAGGAGATTATCGAGGGCAAACATGACGATATATCTGAGCAGAATTTTTACATGAAGGGCGGCATCGACGAGGTTCGTGAAGCCCAGGAATAGTCTGCCATGGCAAAGTTACTGCTGGAAATCGTTACTCCGGAAGCGAAGGCTTTCTCGGGTGAGGTGGAAATGGTAGTGCTGCCCGGCGTTGAGGGCGAGTTGGGCGTTTTACCGATGCATGTTCCACTGATGACTCAGCTTCTTCCAGGGGAAGTTCGAATTCTGCAGGACGGAAAGCAAACAGAGCTAGTCGTCGGGACCGGTTTCGTTGAGGTTTCGCAGACCCACGTTTCAATCCTTACGGACATGGCAATGTCGGACACGGAAATTGACGAACAAGCGGCCGAAGAAGCGGTGAAACGAGCGGAGGCGAGGGTGCATGAGAAGGATCTCAGTTCGGAAGAAATTGCGGAGATTGAGAGCGCACTTGCTCGTTCGCTGGCACAACTGAAATTCAAGCGACGCAGACGCCAGCGTTGAGAATGCAGGTAGGTAAGTAAAGCGTCCCGCTTTACTTACCTACCTGCATTCTCAACGCACTTCTAACTTTTTTTCAATTGGTCCGCCGGCATTCATGCGACGCATCACCAAAGAGTAGCGAGCTCGAAGCCGTGGACTGGGATTGTGAGGATCCCAACCTCTTGGAAACGGGAGCATAGCGGCTAACATGGCGCATTCGGAACGGCTCAACCGTTTCGCTGAAACGTGGTAGTAATGTTCAGCAGCCTCTTCGATCCCGTAGATTCCATCGCCCAGCTCGATAACATTCACGTACAACTCCATTATTCGTTGCTTTGTCAAAAGGTGCTCCATCAGGAACGTGTAGTAGGCTTCCAGCCCCTTCCGGACCCAGGATCTTCCCTGCCAGAGAAACAGTGACCGCGCGCACTGGTTGGAAATTGTAGAGACGCCCCGCACCGGTTGGTGCTTTTGCTTAGCCCGCTGGATCGCTACCTCCATCTCGATCCAGTCAAAGCCATCATGACTGAAAAATCGGCTATCTTCCATTTGCCAGACTCCATCCAGAAAGTCCTCGGGAACCTGGTCGAGCGGAACCCATCGATAGGAAATGTCACCTCGATAACGCTTCGTAGTCATCGCCTCAATACGGCGAAGGATCATAAGGGTGGTAACCGGCGGATCGAAAAAGCGGACATAGAGCACCTCCAGGACGGGGATGAGGGCCACAAGAATGATGAGCAGGATACCCGCCCGCAACCAAGGTGGACGATTCCGCGTTTTCCGCGCCATGATATTGTCCTCATTCGAAGCGAATCGAAACCGATCTTCCGTGCGCATCCAACCGTTCAACATCGCTGAACTGCGAGATGATCGAGACGGATTTGCTAAGAGCTTCCTTATCGTATCGAACGATGCTGGTCCGGCGCTGGAATTGGTCAACGGTTAGCCCGCCAAACGATTTGCCTGCACCGCCCGTTGGAAGCTCGTGGCTAGGTCCTGCCAGGAAATCACCCGCAGCGACCGGAGAAAAATTGCCGATGAAAATAGCTCCGGCAGTATATATCGCCTGGGCCATCTTTTCGCTGTGCCGGGTTACCAACGAAAGATGCTCAGGGGCGAATTCGTTGGCAATCTCTATGGCCTGTTCTTCGTCTCTGGTGAGGACGAGGAAGGCGTTCTTTTCTAAAACTTCGCTCAAATATGTTCGTCGCGTTAAAGATTGTATCTGTTGGGTGATTTCGCGTTGCACGTTTTCAAGCACCTCATTGTCCAGAGCGACCAGGCAGATCACGCTTCCATGACCGTGCTCGGCCTGCGCAAGTAGATCGGCCGCAACCCAACGCGGGTTCGCCGTGTGGTCTGCGATCACGAGAATTTCACTGGGACCTGGAACCAAGTCGACTGCTACAAAACCGAACAGTTGTCTTTTCGCCTCTGTGACATAGGCGTTTCCAGGGCCGAAAACTTTGGAGACAGACCTGATCGTCTCGGTGCCAAAAGCCAGGGCCGCAATCGCGTGAGCGCCGCCAACCTTGTAAATTTCGGTGGCACCCGCCAGTTGGAGAGCTGTTAAGAGCGCCGGATTCATCGCTTTATCTGAAGAGACTGGGGAAGTGACGACGATGTCGGAAACGCCGGCAACCTGAGCCAGCGATACCGTCATAATCGCAGTAGACACCAAAGGAGCAGTCCCAGCCGGGATGTAAATTCCGACCCTCCGCAGCGGATCGAAGCGTTCACCAACTTCAGCCCCCTGTGCATTACTCCACGTCCAATCGGCGCGTATACTCCGGAGCGCGAAGTCCTGAACGTTTCGGTGCGTCGCTTGCAATGCATTGAGCAGTTCTGTATTTACAAGCCCTCGCGCAGCCCGCATCTCGGCTTGTGTGACCGCCAGTTCATGCGGATTCAAATCGACACGATCAAATCGTCGCGCAAATTCGACCAGAGCTTGGTCTCCACGCGTTCGCACGTCCGCAAGAATCGTTGATACCTGGCTGACAAGTTTCGCTGCTGGCGTGTACCGGCGGCTCAAAACGGTTTTCCATTGGCCAGTCCGGTCGTCATGGAGATCGATGACTTTCATGCGAGCCAGACTTTGCACCGCGTCAAGGAGGTCTGCAAGGAGCGGTGCCGGGGGGGGAACGTATCGGCGTATCGGCGTGTCGGCGTTTGCAAAGCGTCATCAACCTCGTGAAGACCTCCTGGTCTACATAGCAATGTCGAAAAGCAGTCTTTTTGATGATTAATCCGCCGATGCGATGAAGATTCACGATCGGGAGAAGCTCCGGGTAGGTACGAGCCTCACCCTACCCGGAGCGGCTTCTTGACTTGCTATTGGAATAAATGAATCAAAACAATCTATGCTCTTCTCTCGAAAAAGCAGTGGAATCCGCTGTCGCTTTGCCATAGCGAAGCAACGGCGGATTCTGCTGGCACGGCCTGCATCGCTCACGAATCTGTAAGGATTTGTGAGCGATGCAGGCTAGTGTCTTTGACCCGGGCATATCCTTCTCGATGAACAAAGCGATCATCCGCACGTTCCAGGCAGTCTTTACAATTGCTATCTTGATTTGGCTGTTTCACAGCCCGGAAAAGCGTGCCCAGATGGCGAATGCCATCGCCAGAGCCGATAGCAGGTGGCTCCTGATTGGATTACCGGTGGCGTTAGTCGGCGAGGTTGCGAATATCGTGCGTTGGCAGATTTTGATGCGCGTTCAAGGGATGTACATGAGTTGGCGCCGCGCGACGATGCTTTTTTTTGTCGGGCTGTTTTTTAACCTCTTCATGCCTGGGTACACTGGCGGAGACTTCGCGCGCCTGTATTTTTTAATGCGCGAGTTTCCGGACAAGAAAAAGGAAGCGATTCTTACGGTTGTCATGGACCGTCTCATCGGGATGGCAGCCTTGGTCATAACAGCTAGCCTGACGACCATCCTTCGCTGGCAGTGGCTGCAAAGAACCCCTCAAGCAACAGTATTATTGTATGTCTTGACCGGCATGTTGCTCGGATTCGTTATTACCACGGCGGGATCCTTCGCCGTCGCCAGTTTTAGGCTGCTGAACCGGTTGCCGGAACATTTCCCGTTTCGCGATCGTTTGGTCGAAGCCTCCGAGGCTTACCATCTATTTGGGAGAAGCAAGAAATCCCTTTTATTCGCATTTCTGCTCTCTTTCCCGGTCCTATTCTCGTTTTATGGAGCATTCTACTGTACGGCGCAGGCCTTGGGAGCGAGTGTCTCAGTATTGGATATGTTCTCGATCATGCCGATCGTGACTTCGATCATCTCCCTGCCGATCACACCCGGCGGGATCGGCTTCCGAGAATCTCTCCTGGAAATTCTGTTGCAGGATTTATGTGGTGTGCCCACGCAGGTTGGCGTTTTGATTTCGCTCCTCGGATTCGCGTACTTTGTACTTTTCGGTATCGCTGGCGGAATTACGTATTTGTTCTATGCCCCTCGGAAACATTCCCGTTGGCGTGAAATGCAAGACGAAGTTCGAAGAGCCCATGGTTACTCCGATTGAGGCCAAGCTTCGATCGGAGTAACATGCGTTCTATGGATTTCCTTCTAGGACATTCGCCGGACCCGGACGACGCCTTTATGTTCTATGCGCTGGCGCAGCACAAGATTGATACGCTTGGCCACAGGTTTGAGCATATTCTTCAAGATATTGAAACGCTGAATCAGCGTGCACTTCGTGGCGAGCTGCATATCTCGGCTGTCTCGATCCATGCCTACGCTTACCTGGCGGACAAATATGCGTTGCTCCCTTGCGGTGCGAGCATGGGAGACGGCTATGGTCCTATGCTGGTGACCCTCGGCGAGCCTCCGACCGGCCTCAAAGAGATTAGAGAATGGCTGCGCTCGTCAAGAGTTGCAGTACCAGGACTGAAAACGAGCGCCTATCTGGCGCTGCGCTTGTTCGCCGGCGAAGTGCCGACTGTAACGATTCCATTTGATGAGATTTTTGATTCGGTAAAGGCGGGTAACGCGGATGTTGGACTTATCATTCATGAAGGCCAGATTACTTATGCCGAACAAGGGTTCAGATTAGCCCTTGATCTAGGCTCCTGGTGGAAGTCGATCACCGGATTGCCGCTTCCGTTGGGTGGCAATGTCATCCGGAAAGATATTCCGATGGAATTCCAGAAAGAGGTTTGCGGGATTTTGAAGGAAAGCATCGACTACGGACTCAAACACCGGAAAGCCGGAGTCGAACACTCGATGCCGCTGGCTCGGGGGCTGGATCGGGAGAAGACCGATCGTTTTATTGGGATGTACGTAAACGATTATACTCTCGATTACGGTCCCACAGGCAGGAACGCCATCCGAGAGTTTCTGGGGCGGGCAGGCCGGGAAGGCTTGATCCCGGAGAGGCTGGAACTGCAGTTTGTAGCGATGTAGGCGAAGCGTCCTCGCTTTGCTTCTCCCCAAGAGGGCAAAGCGAAACGCTTTGCCTACGCGCAGGGCACATCGCCTTAAATTGCCTGAACTCCTGACCCTTTCTTCCTGTGAGTGCTACCTCCGAAAGAAGACGTTAGCCTCGTGTGCCTCAGGCGGGCACGGAGCGTTCAGAGGAACATCCGTCGGGGCGGCGCTGGCTTGAGCCAGATGGTTGGTTATGAGGTAATGTTCCACTTCCTCGCCACTGACATCAGCGAGCATGATTCCGTCGATTTCTACGCAGGGCGAAAGTGGCTGGCCACTCTTTTGTTCCATTTCCCATCGGAATGCCGGATTCTCTATAATGTTCTTTTCCTCGTAAGCTAGATCGTACTTTTTGAGGACGGCTCTAACCCCGTTGCTCCAGCCGCAGGAGGTTTTGAGATACGCGACAACTTGCGGTTTATCCATAATTCTTAAATCGAAAGATCATACGATAACGGATTGTTGCAAACAAAAAAGCTACTTGCGCCGATCGCTTGGACGATACTCCTCCTCGGCTGCCTGAAACGCCTGTTCCAGGCCAACCATGTCCTCGCCCGGGCGCAGGCTGTCAAATGCTTCCGTTTCTCGCCGGAGTTCTTCGTCGGAGTAGTGAGCCGCCTTAATTGATAAGCCGATTCGACGCTCCGCCTTATCCACCTTAATGACCCGCGCTTCTACTTCCTGGCCGACCTTGAGTACATCTTTGACTTTTGCGACATGCTCCTCGCTGAGCTGTGAAATATGGACCAGGCCATCGATATCATCTTGCAATTGGACGAAGGCGCCGAAGCTGGCGAGTTTCGTGACTTTACCGTGAACCAGATCGCCGATTTTGTACTTCTGGTCGATTTCTTTCCAGGGATCCGAGTCAAGTTGCTTGACGCCAAGACTGATGCGTTGGTTGACTTTGTCGATATCGAGCACAATGGCCTCGATTTCGTCATTCTTCTTCAGTACCTCGCTGGGATGATTGATCTTGCGCGTCCAGCTCAGATCTGAAACGTGGATCATGCCGTCGATCCCCTCTTCAAGTTCGACAAACGCGCCATAGGCCGTCATGTTGCGAATCTTACCGGTGACGCGCGAACCGATGACGTACTTGTGCTCGATTGCATCCCATGGATTAGGCTCGAGTTGGCGAACGCCGAGAGAGATTTTCTGCTCGTCTTTATTGACGCCGAGGACAACGGCCTCGATCTCCTGACCTTGCGTGAGAACGTCTGACGGGCGGGTGATTCGCTTGGTCCAGGAAAGTTCGGAGACATGGATGAGGCCTTCTACACCTTCCTCAATTTCAACAAACGCTCCGTAAGGGACGAGGTTGGTAACCCTTCCTCGCACCGTGGCACCTACTGGGAATCGCTCCTCTATCTTGTCCCAAGGGTTACGCTGAGTTTGTTTGAGACCGAGCGACACGCGCTCTTTCTCTTTGTTGATATCGAGGACGACTACATCGATCTCCTGGCCAATCTTGAGAAGTTCGCTCGGGTGAGTGAGTCGGCCCCAGGTCATATCAGTGATGTGAAGTAACCCGTCCATGCCATCAAGGTCGATAAACGCACCAAAATCAGTCAGATTTTTTACCACACCCTTGACCGTGTCGCCCACCTTAACGGTTTCAAGGAACCTGGTCCGTTTTTCGGCTCGCTCTTGTTCAATGATCTCCCGGCGGCTAAGAACGACGTTTTTGCGTTCGTCGTTAATTTTGACAATTTTGAAATCGTAGGTATTACCCACGAACTGCTGCAAATCCTTGGGCGGAACGATATCTATCTGAGAACCGGGCAGAAACGCTTCCACCCCAATATTCACGGTCAAACCGCCTTTGACCACGGCTTTAACCTTACCTTTAATCAGGCCATCGCCTTCGAAGACCTTTACAATTTTGTCCCAGTTCTGCTTGTGAGCGGCCCTTTCCTTTGACAGGACGACCATCCCATCCTCGTTTTCGAGCTTTTCCAGCAGCACTTCAACTTCATCGCCGACCTCGACTTCGTTCATGTCGTCGAATTCGGATGCGGGAATCACGCCTTCGGATTTATAGCCAATGTCCACGAGAACCTCGCGAGGGCGGATCTCTAATATCCGGCCCTTCACGATGCTGCCTTCTTTAAAATCGCGCAGGGACTTCGCGATTAGCTCCTGCATTTCTGTCATAGCGTTCACAAACACAAACAAACCATGGTTGCCTCAGGGTTGGTCTGATCCCGGGCAGCCAACAAATTAGTTGCCTTCACGACATCAGAGGGAGAGCGAACTTAGCCAGAAAAAGGCTCTTCGCAAGGGGGGAGTACAGTTTTGGGTTTTGGGTCCCGCACCAGTTTGACGGCCGGCGGGGCAAAGCAGATCGCCAGAAGCGTCAAACTTGTGCGGGACTCGAAACCCAAAACCCATTCCTACTTCATCAGTAGAACCGACCGAGCGCGCTTGATTTCGCGAGTGATTTTCCGGTGCAGATGTGCCGGCATTCCGGTTACCCGCCGGGGAAGAATTTTTCCGCTCTCAGTCACGAATTTCTTGAGCAGATCCGGATTTTTGTAATCGATCGCCTCTGTGGCGATATCGATTCGACGGCGCGGCATGACCCGGTTGGCCCTTCGGAAATTCGATCTGCGTTTGGCGTTTTTTGGTTCCATTGTTTACTTCACCTCTCGATGCAGCGTACGGCGGCGCAGAAATGGATTGTATTTCTTTTTCTCAAGGCGGCCGGGTGTGTTGGGGCTCTTCTTGTTACGCGTACTGATGTAACGGGAAACCGGCTTCCCTTCCGCTTTAGCTTCTGTGCACTCGAGAGTGATGATTTCCCTTGGCATGAATACGGCTACTCCTTTGAATCAGTAATGGCGTCTTCTTCTTCGCCTTCGCCACCTTCCTCGTCGGTTAAGCCAAAGAGGGAAGTGACCGGCTGCCGGACTCGTAAAGCCTTCTTCTGTTTCTCGATTTGAGTCTGGCACTCGACGGTAAATCTGGCAAATGGGATGGCTTCAAGGCGTGCGTGCGGAATTGGTTTGCCCGACATCTCGCAGATGCCATAAGAGCCGGCGTCAACGCGCTTGAGTGCCTCTTCGATTTCGTACAGCGCGTCTTGCTCCTGGGAGAGCAAACTCAGAGCGAAATCGCGATCGTAGGCGTCGCTACCGGCATCGGCCTGGTGCATGCCGAATGCAGAGGCTTCGCTGCCCTCTGCCCGCGAGCGGAGCGTGTCCCTGGATACACCCATCATTGAGTCAAGGAGGGTATCGCGAAGCTGAAGCAATTTGCTCTTTTGCTTACGCAGGAACGGAGAAAGTTTCTCGTCGCCATCCTCTTTACTCGGCGATGCTAGTGGCTCATTTTCGAGTTCAGACGCATCCATCTGCCCGTTTTCGGACAGCTCGTCCTTCTTTTGTGCTTTTGATTTCGGCATACCTTGAACAGAACACTCTGGTTTCCCGCCAACCGTTCCCAACGAGGCGGGCGAACATATACTGGCAATTAGATAGCGGTGCAAGGGGAAAGATTTGCGTTTTAGGAACTTGCGCTCGAGTAGCGATTTAGCGCGAATCGCCAAAGGATTCTGGAAGCCATAATCATCAGAGCTGAAGCAAGCAGGAGATGGCAAATCAGCCACCAGGGAGTCGCTGACGAATTCATTAACAAGCGTGCGGGGACATTCGTTACGACGATCACGGGGATCAACCAACTAAACACGAATTTGACGAATCCTTTGAATACGACATCGGGATAACGAGCGAGGTTCATGATGCTGTAATAACCCCAGATCAGTCCCTGTGTCCGGATGATCCAGAAGCTCACGGTCGAAAGAGCGAACATTATTGCGTAATGTATCGTAACCCCCACACAGATCGTAGCCAGATAAAGCACGACCTGGCCCAGGCTCGGCACCACGTGCAACCGGTACAATGAATAGATTACGATACCGACGCCCACCAGCGCGTTGATGACGCTATCGAGGCCAAATTGCCTGAAGGAGGTCGTGAACTGCCCATCTATGGGTTGCAACAAGATAAAATCAAGTTTCCCGGTTCGCACGAGTTCGGGCAGGTTGATCAGGTTGACATAGAAGAAGCCTTGAAAGATTTGGCTGACGATCTGGTGGGTTCCGACGAGTAAAACCATCTGCCACTTGGTCCAATCGCCGATTTGGTCCACGTGACTGAAAATCACCTCAATAAAAACCAACTGGCCCACAAACCAGAGCGATTCAACGACCATCCATAAGAGAAAGTTCAACTTGAAATTCATATCCCGAATAAGGGAGTTGCGCAGCATGACCGAATAAACGGCCGAATATTTCCGCAGCGTGGACATTGGGAATGAAGTTTTGGGTCCCGCACCAGTTTGACGGTCGGCGGGGCAAACCAGATCGCCAGAAGCTTCAAACTGGGGCGGGACCGAAAAAATCACAGAGTTCGACAGAATTCTTCGAACCGGTCCAACCCCTTCTTGATGATATCCAAGCTCGTCGCATAGCTGAAGCGCAGCGTTCGATCGTCGCCGAACGCGACCCCTGGAACCACCGCGACATTAGCCTTGCTAAGAAGCCGGTCGGCGAAGTTCTGGGACGTGAGCCCAAGCTTGCTGATATTGACCAGGACGTAAAAGGCGCCATTCGGACGAACGATGCTGACGTGCGGCATTTTGGAAAATCGTTCGAGCATGTATTCGCGTCGAAGATTAAACTCATCGCGCATGTCAACTACGCTCTGTTGATCGCCTCTGAGCGCGGCGAGACCTCCCTTCTGGGCGAACGAGCAGGCGTTCGAAGTGCTATGGCTTTGGATCGAGTCAATTGCCTTGGCGATAGGGTCGGGCGCACCCAAATACCCGAGACGCCAACCGGTCATCGCATATGATTTGCTGAACCCGTTGACGGTGATCGAGAGGTCGTAATAATCCTGACCAAGCGATGCGATGCTAACGTGCTTACAGTCATCGTATACGAGCTTTTCGTAAATCTCATCGGACAGAATAAGTATTTCCTCTTCTGCGGCTACGTTCGCCAGGGCTTGCAACTCCTCTTTAGTGTATACCGCTCCGGTTGGGTTGCCGGGGCTGTTCAAAATAATCATCTTGGTCCGGGGAGTCATCGCATTTTCAAATTCCTCGGCGGTGAGCTTCCAGCCGTCTTCCTCTTTCGTGTGAACGAACACGGGATCAGCCCCGGCGAGGCGAACCATCTCCGGATAACTCAACCAGTAGGGAGCGGGAATGATAACCTCATCGCCAGGCTGACAAGTTGCCAGAATCGCGTTGTAGCAGGAATGCTTCGCTCCGTCGCTGATGATGATTTGAGATGGTTTGTAATCGATGCCGTTGTCGATCAGGAACTTGTCGGCAACGGCCTGGCGCAGCTCTGGAATGCCGGAACTGGGTGTATATTTCGTGAAGCCGGCTTCCAGCGACGCCATTGCAGCCGCCTTGATGTGCTCGGGAGTGTCAAAGTCCGGTTCGCCCGCTCCGAAGCTGCAAACATCTATCCCCTCCGATTTCATCGCCTTGGCTTTGCTGTCAATCGAAAGAGTGAGAGATGGAGTTAAACTGGTGGCTCTAGAGGAAAGTTGCATAGGAACCATTTTTAGGACTATATGTCCCCCGCTGTCTTTTCAACCAATGAATTCGAAAGAGGAGAGCCTGCATCGCTCACAAATCCTTATAGATTTGTGAGCGAGGCAGGCTGTGGCAGCAGAATCCTTCGGCTACGCCGGAGGATTCTGCTGCTTTTCAGAGGGAAGAGTTCGAAATAGTTTGTTTTGATTCATTCATTTTAAAGCAGGCTCTTGAATGAACGCGGAGCGTTCAGGTACTTCCTAGCCCGCAATGTGCGCGCCGCTTATATTATAGCGCATGATTTTTGCGGGCTATGTCTCTGTCCTCTGTACGAGCAGCGTCACCCATTTTCCTCGGACTCTCGTCGCTTCAATTCGTCCGCAAAACTCGCTCATCTTTTCGGTAACAGGCCCGACCTGATCGAGCGTCAGGCCGGACATGATCAGCCGGCCCCGCGGTCTGATGGCCGACCAAAGTCTGGGCACTGCTTTCCGGAGGAGATCGCTATACAGGTTGGCGGCCACTATATCAAAACTGCCCTCTGGTTGGTACTTCAGAACATCCGCTCGAAATAGTTTCAGACCACGGACCTTGTTCAAATGAGCATTTGCTTTCGCTACCCGAACCGAGGTCGCATCAGAATCGAAGCCGAGCACCCTTTTGGCCCCGAGCCGTGACGCCGCGATGGCCAGAATTCCGGTTCCGGTACCTGCGTCGAGAAATCCCCAATCACTCCCCTTCGGGGCGATGTCCGTTAAGAGCCGAAGGCATCCAGCCGTCGTAGCGTGCTCGCCCGTTCCGAAGGCTAGGTTGGCCGGTATGTAGATCGTGTTCGGATCCCTCTGGATCGCCGAACTCGGTTCGTCGTTTACAATCAGCAGCCGTCCCCGAATTGATATCGGCCGCTTTTGAACAACACTTCGTACCCAATCAGCAGTTGAATTGTTGAGGTCGCGAACCTCACCCCCAAATTGTTTCATTAACAGCATTGATTCGCTTGCCGCGATGTCGAAGATTTCCAGCCGGACCCGGCGCGAGTTCGCGATCTGTGTGATCACCAGGCGCTCCGCGCCAAGGAACGCCAACCTTTCTTGCCATGAATCGGCCCATTTTTCGCTGCTTAATTTTCTCCAGACGAGCATGCAATCGATATTCCTTGCTTACTGTATAACGACTTTCTAGAAGAGGACGGGCACATGATTCACCACATCGTTCTGTACAAACTCAAACCGG
>DASXBV010000075.1:0-3430 GCA_036491515.1 Chthoniobacterales bacterium | reverse complement strand
CACTCCTCCCATCCGTTCAATTTTATCTAACGTCGCACCTAGTATTACTTTCCCATTACGCCGGATGGAATCCGCAAACGCCACGTCGGCCGCAGGATCTGCCGCTGGCTGATCGAAGACAACATCGTAGAAAACTAACCGTGCGTTGTCTCGAGTCAGCCGATCCAAGAGAGGGACATGCAAAGTCCGATTCCAGACATCATCTATCGGCTGATGCAGTTGTTTCGCAGATTGCTCATCCAGATAGACAAGGATGACCTTGTCCGTATCAATGTTTGACCGGAAGATGAAAGGCAGATTATAGCTGAGCCGCATCAAGGGTTCCCCAAAAGAAAAGCGTAAGCATGCCAGCCCCATGCCTATAGCGAGAAGACCGCCCGCTATAATTGTTAATGCGCGCCTAAGATGCTTGATCCTGGGAATTCGCATCAGAAATTCAGTCGCACTCGAACCAGCAACGTTCGATTCCTGGGAAGCTCATTGTAGTAATTCAGCGGATTGAGCTTGTAGTCCTTGTCGGTAAGATTGAGAAACCCAAGCGTGAGGCTACCGAAGTTGCGCCGAAGGCGGTAGCCGACATAAGCGTTCAATTGAAAGATGTTATCTCCCGGTTCGTCGGGGAAGTATCCTACATTGCTTTGCTGGGCCCAGTAGCCTTCGACACTACCGAAGAAACCGCTTGGGTGGTTATATAGCGCGAAAATTTGGCCCTGGTGCAGTGTCGCTTTCTGGCGGCTGTCGGGACCGATCACGCTCCCGACACCGGTCGAGGCCTTGGGGACATCCTTATAGATTGTCTGCAAATCCGAGAACGCGACCTGATACCGTGCCCCGAACGACCACTCGTTTCCCACTAATTGATTCAATGTCACCGAAAGATTTTCTTCCTCGTAATTGAGAAGCTGTGGCGTCGAGGACGGAACGATGTATGACAATGGGACAATGTACTTTTTCCCATTGTCATCGAACACTATGGCGGAAAGGTCGAAAACCCCGACGCGTCGATCGACGTCTGATTTAAGAAAGGTGCCCTGAATGCCGACATAAGTTCCGGTGGGAAATTTATCCTCGATCAGGAATCCGGCGTTTTCATAAGTCGGAGCGGCGACCGAACCGACGAGAGATTCGGAAATGATGCTTCGAAACACCTGATTGAAGCCGGCGACCTGGTTTGGCTCCAGTCCTACGCTTTCATCAAAACTGACCCCGCCTAACGCGCGCGTGTAGGCGGCGCGCAGGAAAAGATTTCCGCTCGGATTCCAAATCAAGCCGGCCTTTGGCGAGAGATGATCGCGGTTACTTTCCGAATTTAGGATCGGAGGATTTCTATAATCGGTTGGATATTGCAGATGATCGTATGCAACTCCTCCTGTGATGGACAAGCTGTGGAACGGTCTCCAGGTGTCATAAATATAGAAGGTCTCGCGATTCAACGAGGTATCGAAGTCCTGCGATGCCGCGGGCATCATATTAAAGAGCGACGCGTAGACGCCGACGGGCTTGTCGAAAAGATCGCTGGTATGAAAGTCGCCGGACTGAAAACGAGCGCCGAAAATCAATGTGTTCTGGTCCGATTCCCAAATCTGGCTGAACTCGCCCGTATAAGTAGTAAAGGTATTGTGGTAGTGGAGGTCTAGGGGCACGAAGACGGATCCGAGAAATTTCCCAGTGGGATCTTTCAGAACAATAAGTGGACTGCTGACATTCGGGCGGAGCGCAACCGGAAATCCCATAAAAAGGCGGTTCTCAGCAGCTAGGAAGGCGTCTGCGTTATTTTTGGTATTGAGATCATTGAAGAAGATCTCGTCGTCGAGCCGGCCAACTAAGACCAGAGTGTGAACGCCCGGCGCCCATTCATGGTGATAACCTGCGAGAAGGAGGCCTGGTTGTTGCAACTCGCGAAAATGCAACCCAGGCGCAAAATTATCTTGATCGTAGTATTGGAAAAGATCGCCTTCCCGTATGTCTGTATATTTCGTTTGCAGGAAGATGCTGTCCTGGAGCGTGAGTTGTAATTTGACCTCCGCATACGATTCAGAGCGGGTGATCTCGTTATTTGGACGAAGGCCGTTGTTGTATTGGAATTCAGTGTCGAGTGAGTAACTAACATTTCCGAAGATGCCGTACTGCGACGCGGTTTCGCGGATTTCACCGGTCGTGAAATAACTGCTGGTGGAACTGATTCCGAACCGGTCCGCCTCGAACAACTTGGAGTACTCCTGTTCAGACACGTACTGCGACAACGGGCCCCCGCCGACCGGCGCGAGCAGATTCGCCAGCAGAAGCTCGTTAAACCACGGCGTTTCGTAGCGCAGATTGATGCGTTCGGGGTCGCGCAATTCGTTGTAAGTGTTGGCGAGAAACAGATGCGAGGAGGCGTCGCTGTAGTCAGACTCCACGCCCCGGGTTGCCTCCCGCACGCTCACATCTTCCATCCCGTCGTCCTGATAAATCGCCGCCAGGTTTGCGCTCCGCACGGCGCGGTCCTGATCGAGCAGGAACTGCGACCGGTAAATGCGCCGGTTCTCATTTAATGCGAGCGAGGTCTCCAGATCGCGCACGGCCTCGTTGATTCGATTGTCCTGTCTATTTTCAATGGCCGAGTAAAGCCACGGAGTCGGATCGTTTGGGTCCAACTGTTTGGCGCGGCCCAGTTCCAGACGTGCCTTTTGCTCATTGCCGACATTGCTGAATGCTTTTCCCAGATAGCTATGGAAGAAGGACCGGTTCGGTTCCAGCGCGGCTGCCACCTGGAGATCGCGGCGGCCAGCCTCGGCTTCGCCTTGCCGGATCAGACACAAGCCATGACCGAGCCACGCGTCGCCCAACGCGCCATCGATCGCCATCGCTTCCTCGAACGCCCCCTTTGCGGTGTTAATTCTATTTTCGGCGCGGAACAAAAATCCACGCAGCGAATGCGCCGCCGGGTTTCGCGATGAGAGGCTGAGACCTTTTTCCAGTGCGTCCTTTGACTGCGGGATGCGACCGAAACTGAATTGCAATTCGGCAACCCGCGTCCATGCGAAACCGAAGGATGAATCGATCGCGGTCGCGCGCTGGGCAGCTTCCAATGCCCCAGGCAGGTCCGCCTTCGATTGCCTGTAATACGATTCGGCGATCCAGTCGCTGGCAGTACGCGGCGCCTCAGCATTCGGCCGCGGCTTCAAAGTTACCGCCGCGATCAAGGTCAGAAGAGCTTCGCGACCAGGCGTTCCTGGACTCACCTGCCGCAACAATGCATTCGCTTTCGGCACCTGTCCCACAGCCAAAAGCAAACCCGCATGATAAACTTTGTCCGCGTTGTAACCGGCGCCGCCACGGTAAGTCTTTAGCGCGGCAAGCAAATCGCCTTCCGCATAAGCCGCGAGCGAAGCGTTCGATGCGCGCCGTGCAGCGGAAAACCCGAGATCGTTAAGATCGAGAACACCGG
>DASXBV010000074.1:0-4507 GCA_036491515.1 Chthoniobacterales bacterium | reverse complement strand
TGTTCCCGCGCTTTCATCTTTGGATCGCGGGTCGAGCGATCCTCGTTACGGCGACAATCTTGCCCGCTTACGCATGCGATCAAGACAAAAACAAAATCTCTGGAGAAACCGACAAGCCATTTTTTGAATTGAGAATCTGATTACGACTCCGTTTGGTGTCGATTACGCCAGTAAAAACCGCATCGCCCCTGTAGATGCAGCCGTGCCGGCGCATAACCCTCGCTTAAATGCGGGACACCTGTGAGAGTGGAACCAACTTCGGAATGATCCGGGCTTACTTTTCGTCCCAGGAGAGGCCCTCGGTCATGATCTGCACCTTGCTCCCTCCGTTCTCGGGGTGCACAAAGATCGTCACATCAACGTCTCCTCGTTTCCGCTTGAGTATTGAGGAAGCTGCCGTTACCAGATCGCTGCCTTCCTTAGTCCAACCCTGAACCTTGAGATTCGCACCCAATTCAGCGCAAACGCTTTTCACGTTCGTCTTGCTCTTAAAATTAAGCTGGTCAACGATCTGGTTGTACTGACGTCGGACGCATCTTTCGTAAGGGGCAAATCCTTGACATTGAGTTTATCCCCGGTCGGCTCGGGCGCGGCTTTTTCACTGAGCTTGGTCGCCGACCTGATGGTTGCCGGCTCGTCCGTTGCCTCTTCTTTGGTTTCTTTCGAAGCTGCGGGCTGAAACTCTTTTGGGATCTCTCCAAGCGGCGTGACAAACTTGACGTTGACCTCCCAAGTCTCGCCGAACACGTCGGCCAGGCCATCGGTAGTCAGTTCTCCTTTTACCTGGCCGTCCGCAAACTCGAAGTTGTTTGTTCTGATCTTGCCGACCGAGCTAAAGTTCTGGTGCTTGAGCGCGCTGTGCGCCACCTCGCAACCAAAGATCTCGCCGTCTTCATGGAGCGAGACGACCAATGCGCTGCCGAACTTGCCGAAACCGGCATTAAAGTCGGGTTTCTTATCTTTGGAATGATCCTTCTCAGTAAACACGAGCACCATCGAAGGCTTATCGCTAAAGGGCTCGCGCCAATGCGCCGACACGTGAGCGAGCCTCGCCTCCTTGCCGTTGCCTTTGAACACGCCGGTCACCGGCTTCACACTAGCGGCCGGACCCGGCTTTTTGGCGACGGTGGCTGGCATCGATTCCCCGGCGCGGAGCAGCGCTACATCGAAACGGACGTCAAACCCAGCGGAAAACATTTTTTCGGTCTCGTTCGGCTGACTGGCTTTGCCACTTACCCGGCCGTCCTGAACCTTTAGTTCCCCCTTCGCATTACCGAGACGCCTGCCCAATGACCTGCCACCAGCAGCAGCGCTCCAGAACTTGAGCGCTCCTTCCTTCGTGAATTGTAGCTTGAGGTAGGGCCGTTCAAAATCAGACTCGTCACCATTCTTTTCCTTTTCCCTCGCCTCCTTGAGCTTCTCGCCGGGAATCGCCTGATCGCTCAAAATCACCGCGATCACTTCCTCCTCATTGACCGTGGTCTCGTAGGCCAGTGCGTGCGTCACGGGATAGTTCTTACCTTGAAGCATCAACGTCCCCTCGGCTGCCTTTGGCGGCTTGGCTCCCTCTTGCGCAAAAAGCGTGGCGGTACTGCCAATGACAACCAGCGCCGCAAGTAAACCTCTGAATCTTTTAGCCATAATAGTTGCCTTTTGTGCCGGGGGTAAATCGATCAAAGCTGCGAGCTAGTCGTAGACATTTGAGCAGCAAAAAAATCAAGCGCCAAGCACGAAGTCGCGAATAATAGTTAGATACGAATTTATGGAGTTCACCGGTGGATGCGTTTGCGGCGGGACACGCTACATGTTGAAGAGTCGGCCGGTCGCGCTCGTCGATTGTCATTGCACCGATTGCCGGCGAAGCGCGGGCGCGCCTTATGTGCACTGGGGATCAGTGCCGCGGGCAGAGTTGGTCGTAACACGGGGTGAACCGCGAAAGATTGCGCATGCGAATCGGATTCGTTCGTTTGCTGCATGTTGCGGCACGCATTTGTTTTTCGAGAACAACAAGGATTCCGAGATGATCGACGTGACAATCGCGTCGCTCGACGATCCGACGCCGTTTGCGCCGACGAAAGTGATCTTTCTCGAAGATAAATTACCTTGGATTGTGATTAACGAATCGATTCCGTTGTTCCAAACAGTGCCGAAGACGAAGAGCTGACGACGGATGCATCTGCCTACAACGCGGCAAGCAGGAATAGACACGAATTTTCGGATGCTTCAGACATTAACACAGACTGAAAATTTGAATTTGCAGTTATTCCTCCCTGCCAAGCCGTAACTCCAGAGATCCCTCGACTTCGCTCGGGATGACAAATTGAGTGAAGGCTGGTCCATTCGTGGTTGAATGCCGTTCGATCTTCAGCCAAATCTAAAAGGCGAACTGATCAGGCTTCGGCCGCTCACGCCTGAAGATTGGGAGAATCTGTTCGCGGTCGCGTCCGATGCGCTGATCTGGGAACAGCACCCCGAGAGCGATCGCTACAAGGAAGATGTGTTCAGAATATTTTTCCGAGACGCTCTGGAATCCGGCGGCGCGTTTGTCGTCATCGATAACGACAATCAGCAAATCATCGGGTCGACGCGATTTTACGGTTACGATCCGGAAAAATCGGAGATCGAGATTGGATGGACATTTCTGGCGCGAAAGTATTGGGGCGGACGTCACAACCAGGAAATGAAACGACTACTGCTGGCGCACGCGTTCAAGTTTGTGGAGAACGTGGTGTTTTACGTCGGAGAGAAGAACATCCGCTCGCAAAAGGCGATGGAAAAGATCGGCGCGATCAAGATTGGAATGGCGACGCGGGTGTACGGAAATCATCCTCCGGCTCGCAACGTGAAATACCTGATTAACAAACCGTAAGAAAGTCGCGAAGGTGAGCCGGCGGCCGGCGACCACTACTACAGCGCGAACCCTAACGGCTACTCATTGTTGTATTCACCCCGCAATGCGGTATCGCCGTATTCGTCTTGGTTTTCCGCGCCGTGCTCGTCGTCCTGGTCGCGGTGAACCTTCTTCCATTTCACTTTCCATTTGCCGTGCTTGAACTTCGTGACGGGCACCCAAGTTTGGTACGAATGAGGTGCTGGCTCAAGGTATGCCAGATTTTCGTTTGATAACCCGAGCGCGTTGAGGGTAGTCGTATCAAGGCGACCGCTCGGTGGAAGTCCCGATTGAAATTGGAACGCGCGCAAAGCGAACGCTGTCTGCCGTCCAGGCCTGCCATCAACCCGGCCTCGGTAATATCCGCGATTCATCAGTTGACGCTGCACTTCCGCAACGGCGGCACGCCCATTAATCCGGCGCGGGGCCGGTGGATTGGGGGCACCGGCGAAAAGCGGATTTTCCTCGAGCCGGCGATCGGGTTCGCTTGACGAGCCTTGCGAGGAATTCTGTGCGACCTGGGAGTTGTCTGCCGGGCGAGGGAGATTGGGCTGCGTGACGGCAGGTTTTGAAGCTGGTTGCGATGACGCGGCTTGATTCGAATTCACGTTGAGCGAGCGAAGTGTTTCTGGATTGATCTCGCCAGTGACCTGTAAGCCATTGCGAATTTGATAACGCTTTATCGCGGCCGTGGTCTCGGCGCTTTTATCACCAGTGACATTACCGTAGTAAAAGCCCTGGTCTTTGAGCGTTTGTTGCACTGACTGAGTTGTTTGATCCGCGCGAACAAAACCCGCTACGCACATCGCGAGGAGAAGATGCGCAATTGCTCGTTTCATGGCTGGAGACTTCAAGAACGTCACTCACTATTTCTTTCGTGCGCGCCCGTATCAGTGCGTGCGTTAGCGCCGGAACGATTTTGGACTGCAAAAAAGATCTGCGATTCTCCGTTGACTTCGGGCACGGCTGCATTATTCTGTGCATTCCGCGAGACGCGGACCGGCCCATGCGTGGAGCCGGTGTTCTTCCGGGCTCAGGGTCGAGCCGATCTTGGTCAGATTAATGACGAAGGTCGGGTTTGCCTTGTACTGAAAGAAGCAGCGATCTTTGACAGTTTGGCTCCGAATGCTTTCGGAGTGGAGATAGTCAGCAAACATTGAATTGTGCGTTATCGCCTCAAGCTGGAAGGCTTGGGGCCGATCCGGCTGGTTCGAAGGAACCGGCTGTGGTCTGTCGATCTTCTTTGAAATCAAAGATTTAGATCGGACAAACCCTGCGGAAGCAGGCCGGGATCACCGATTCCGGCTACAGCCGCAGGTATGAAAGTCAGATCGCAAACTTTCGGTTTCCCTCACGGGAGCCGAGCCGTTTTTAACGGAGAGTTTGATTCTGGCTCAGAACGAACGCTGGCGGCGTGGATAAGACATGCAAGTCGAACGAGATTTTTCGCTGTAGCAATACGGAGGAAAGTCTAGTGGCGAACGGGTGCTTAACACGTGGGCAACCTGCCGAGAAGTGGGGGATAGCTCGCCGAAAGGCGAATTAATACCGCATGTGATTAGAGAGGACATCCTTTCGAAATTAAAGTCGGGGCAACCTGACGCTTTTTGTGGGGCC
>DASXBV010000073.1:0-3778 GCA_036491515.1 Chthoniobacterales bacterium | reverse complement strand
ATTGGTATTCCGTTCTCCGACCCTCTGGCAGATGGACTTGCAAACCAACTCGGCGCGCAACGGGCCCTGGCTGCGGGCACAACGGTTCCGAAACTGCTTAAGACAATTACAAAAATTCGGAGCAAGTTGGATTTTCCGATCATTTTATACAGCTATCTCAATCCGCTGTTTCAATACGGATTCGAAAAGTTTGAACGCGACGCGGCCATGGCCGGAGCTGACGGCTTGCTGCTGCTAGATTTGCCGCCAGACGAAACCTTACTGGCCGACAATCAGGAAAAAATCCTTCACCGGATTCGCCTGGTGGCGCCGACCACATCCGAAGAACGCATTAAACAGATCGTTTCCAAAGCGAGCGGCTTCGTTTATTACGTATCTCGTGAGGGAGTCACCGGCGAACGGGAAGATCTTTCACAAACAATCGGTGAACATGTTGCGATGATTCGGCGGGCAACAGACCTGCCCGTCGCGGTCGGTTTCGGGATCTCGAATGCGGCCCAAGCCAGGCGAGTAGCGTCTCTGGCTGACGCGGTTGTCGTCGGCAGTGCAATCGTTCGCCGAATTGGCGAATCCGGGAGCGACGAGCAACTCCCCCAGCGTGTTCTGGAGTTTGTTCAGCCGTTGGTTGACGCGGTAAAATCCGTGCGCCGATAGCCTGCATCGCTCCGGGTAGGGCGAGGCTCCGTCCGAGCCGGGGTTGGCGCGTCATCCTCGGCTCAGGCGGAGCTTCGCCCTACCGCGCTTACGAAAGGTTCGGAAAGTATTTTTTCCCCTGTTCGGATATGATCGGATATTCCCACTTCTGACCCTGGAAAGCCTTGATGATCCCGACGATCCAAAGGATCACTCCGCCGAGCCAGACGACGAACCATAACAAGGCAAAAAGCATTGCGAAGATTATACCGATACCAGGAAGGTGGCTCAGGATTCCCGATAAAACCGAGATAACGAGGAAAGACCCGATCCATGCCGCACCAAAAAAGATAGCCTGCACGGCCCAATGACGAACGAAGAGATCTTTCTTTTCGATGAAGTAAAAGATGATCCCTCCGACTAGATGAAAAATAGCGCAAAGTCCGGCAGCCACGTTAGAAGGCAGCCCAGTATCGCTGCCGGTCGGAGAATATGGATTTGCTTCAAGCATATCAATGATTTTGACTCTTTTTGCGATCGTAAAGGCGGCTCTCGTAAAGTCAAGATTTCACGTGCTTAGGTCCGACTGCCGCGCTACGTTCCGCGCTTTATGTTGAGTGCAGGAATCGTCGGGTTGCCGAACGTAGGAAAGTCGACCCTTTTCAACGCAGTCACGCGCACCCGAAAGGCTGAGGCGGCAAACTATCCCTTCTGCACGATCGAGCCGAACCAGGGAGTGGTCTCGGTACCCGACTCTCGACTTGACGCTCTGGCAAAGCTATCCAAATCGGCCCGAACTGTGCCGGCGGCAATCGAGTTTGTCGATATCGCCGGCCTGGTCGAAGGCGCAAGCCAGGGAGAAGGTCTGGGCAACCAGTTTCTCAGCCATATCCGCGAAGTCGATGCCATTGTGCAGGTGTTCCGCTGCTTCGAGAGCGGTGATATTCATCACGTAAGTGGGTTGGTCGATCCAACCCGCGACATCGAAGTGGTCAATACCGAATTAATCCTGGCCGACCTCGCATCGCTTCAAAAACGTTCCGAGCGATTACAGAAGCAGGTTCGAGCTGGAGACAAACATGCAAAGGCCGAGGCCGCTCTGCTGGAAAAGCTGATTCCGCATTTGAACAACGGGAAGCCTGCGATCACCCTCAACATCAGTCCTGAAGAACGGCCTTTGTTGCAATCAATTTTTTTGCTCACTGCAAAACCGACAATTTTCGCGTGCAACGTCGCGGAATCCGATCTCGCCGAGATCTCTGCCGATGGCGCCGGCAGCGCGGCAGCCAAGCATGTCGCCGCCGTATCCAGCTACATACGCACACATCTGGCGACTGAGGCGGTAGTGATCAGTGCCCAGATTGAAAGCGAACTGGTCGACTTATCACCTGAAGAAGCCTCCGAATATCTCTCAGGGTTGGGGGTGAAAGAGAGCGGCGCCGGCGCCTTGATTCGCGCCGTATATCATTTGCTCGGGCTTCGGACCTACTTTACGACCGGAGAAAAGGAAACGCGTGCCTGGACGATCCACGAGGGAGATAAGGCACCCGCTGCAGCCGGCGTCATCCATTCAGACTTCGAGCGCGGTTTTATCGCCGCGGAAACCGTTCACTTCAATGAGTTGATCCAACTCGGTTCCTTTGCAAAGTGCCGGGAAGCAGGAAGGCTACGGATCGAGGGCAAGGATTATGTGGTGAAAGACGGCGACGTCTTGGAATTCAGATTCAATGTGTAAGGATAACGCACGTTGACGAGCAGGCGCTTCTGAGCCACTTTCCCGCCCGATGACTCGCAGTTTAGCTCTCGTAGCCTTTTTGATTGTAACGAACGCTGTTGCGCAAGTTCCCAAAACAGTTGATATCCGGAAGAGCCTTGTCCGGATCACCGCAACGTCCCAGGAACAGGACTACAAGGTGCCGTGGAATCCAGGATCCATGACTGTAGGAGTCGGTGCCGGCTTTGTTATTGACGGCAATAGAATTCTTACCAACGCCCACGTTGTCAGCAACGCCCGATTCATCGTGGTCGAAAAGGAAGATGATCCAGAACGGTATCCGGCAATCGTCCAGTTTGTGGGTCATGACTGCGATTTGGCGGTGCTCCGCGTCCTGGATAAGAGCTTCTTCCAAAACACACGTCCACTAGGTTTCGGAGGAATTCCGACCATTGAGTCGCCAGTGATGGTGTACGGATATCCGATCGGCGGAGACCGGTTATCGGTGACACGCGGGATTATTTCGCGGATCGACTTCCAGACTTATACTCATTCGGCGATCGACTCCCATCTGGCCGTGCAGATCGATGCTGCGATCAACCCGGGAAACTCGGGCGGTCCGGTGATGCAGGATGGCAAAGTGGTTGGCGTAGCGTTCCAAGGCTACAGCGGGGAGGTTGCTCAAAACGTTGGTTACATGATTCCAACACCGGTGATCCGAAGGTTCCTCAAAGACATCTCGAGCGGCCATTACGACGGTTATGTAGACCTGTCGCTTACTTATTTTAAACTGCTGAATCCGGCTGAGCGGCATGCACTTGGTCTTCCGGATGATGAGCAAGGCGTAATGGTCAGTTCCGTGTCATCCGAGGGATCCAGCGTGGGAGCTCTGCAGCAGGGCGATGTTCTCTTGACAATCGATGACCATCCAATTGCCAGCGACGGCTTCGTACAACTCGACGGTGAGCGCATCGAAATGCCAGAGATTGTTGAACGGAAGTTCAAGGGCGACACAGTTAAATTCGGTATCTGGCGGAACAAAGCAAAAGAGACGGTTCAAGTTCGGCTGAAAGGGAACTGGCCCTACCTTATTCAGGCAAACCATTACGATTCACCACCCAGATTTGTGCTGTTCGGTGGGTTGGTCTTTCAGCCATTGTCGAAAAATTTTATGGATGCCTACCAAGTCGAAGATTTGCGGCTACGCTATTACTACGATTTCTTTGTCACCAACGAGATCTACCGAAACCACCCCGAAGTGGTCGTCCTTTCAAACATTCTTCCGGACCCGGTGAACGCCTATCTGTCAGATCTGCGGTTTCAAGTTGTCGACGAAATCAATGACAAGAAGATTCGCACGCTCGAAGACGTAGCGGAAGCATTCGCGCAAAAATCCCCTTATTACGTCATACATTTTGTAGGAAGTGTTCG
>DASXBV010000072.1:0-3474 GCA_036491515.1 Chthoniobacterales bacterium | reverse complement strand
TGATCACGGCGATTTTGTCGGAAACCTTTGAGCCGCCCAGAATCACCAGAAACGGCCGGTCCGGATTTGCCAGCTCATCCTTTAAATATTGAAGCTCGCGCTCCATCAACAATCCCATCGCAGCCTGCGGCAAGTACTTGGCTACTCCGGCCGTACTGGCATGCGCACGGTGAGCCGCACCGAAAGCGTCGTTGACGTATACGTCACCCAGTTTTGCAAGGGCCTGAGCGAAGCTGTCGGCGTTGGCTTCTTCTTCCGAGAAAAACCGCACATTCTCGACCAGTAGAACACCCCCGTCAGGCAAGGCTTTGGAAGCAGCTTCTACGTTCGGGCCGATCACCTCGGGCGAAAAATGTACCGGCGGCGGAATTATCTCGGCCAAGTGATCGGCAACCGGCCTCAGTGAATATTTCAGGTTCGGTTTGCCCTTCGGGCGACCGAAATGAGCGAGCAAAATCACTTTCGCTCCTTTTGCACGGAGAAGTTCGATTGTAGGCAGACTCTCGCGTATCCGGGTATCGTCCGTGATCCGGATCTTTCCATCGACCTCCTCGGTCGGCACATTGAAGTCGACGCGCACGAGGACACGTCGTCCATTCACCTCCAAGTCACGAACTGATAATTTCTGCATAGGTGTCCGATCCATTACAAGATGTGCTTTAGAAGATCGACGCAACGATTGGAATAGCCCCACTCGTTATCGTACCAGCAGACCAACTTGAAAAAGCGGCTATTGAGTTCAATGCCGGAGCCTGAGTCAAAGATGCTGGAGCGCGCATCATGCAGGAAATCTGTTGAAACGACTTCGTCTTCCGTGTAGCCAAGAATCCCTTTTAAGTAGGTCTCGCTGGCCGCCTTCATCGCGCCACAAATCTCCTTATAGCTGGTCTCCTTAGCGGTTCGAAACGTGAGGTCGACAACCGAGACAGCCGGTGTCGGCACCCTGAAGGACATTCCCGTCAGCCTGCCTTTTACTTCGGGGCAAACCAGCCCGACGGCCTTTGCCGCTCCGGTGGTGGATGGAATCAAATTGACCGCTGCCGCCCGGCCGCCCTTCCAGTCTTTCCGCGACGGACCATCCACTGTCTTTTGGGTTGCGGTGTAGCTATGCACAGTTGTCATGAGTCCTTCCTCGATGCCAAAGCCCTCTTTCAATAAGACATGAACGACCGGCGCTAGACAGTTCGTTGTACAGCTGGCATTCGAAATGATGTGGTGCTGGGAAGGGTCATATTTCTCGTGGTTTACTCCCATAACGACAGTGATGTCTTCATGTTTGGCCGGAGCAGTGATAATGACCTTTTTTGCTCCTGCAACGAGATGGCCTTTGGCCATCTGCGCGTCGGTAAAAAGGCCTGTCGACTCGATAACGATCTCACAGCCTAGCTCTTCCCAGGGAAGCGCGGCGGGTCCTTGTTTGACGGCAAGGCATTTAATCCTCTGGCCATTGACGACCAGCGTATCGTCGTCATGTAAATCCGGACGAGACTTTGCGCTACTTACCTCAGCTTGAAAGCGACCCTGGGCCGAATCATATTTAACAAGGTAGGCGAGATTATCTGCAGGAACCAGGTCGTTCAGCGCAACAACTGCAACATCTTTCCCCAGGAGTCCCTGCTCAACTATCGCTCGAAACACGAGTCGACCAATGCGGCCAAAACCATTTATTCCGATATTTTTCATGGTGGTATTGTCTTATTAGCTCCGGACGGCAAGCACCGCCAATTTTCTTCGACCGGCGTTGCTACGCTTCGTCAGGTTTTGTCATTGCCTCCGGACGAACTACCTTTTGAAACTCTTCATCCGAGAGGAACTTCAGCGCCTGGTTAGCTTCCCTGAGCGAGAGATCATGCTCATGCGCGTAATGGGCTAGTTTAGCGCATTTGTCGTATCCAATAATCGGGCTCAGTGCGGTGACCAGCATAAGCGAGCGACTCACAAAATAATCGATTCTTGCTCTATTCATCTCCAGACCGGTAAGGCAGTGACGCACGAAGCTGCTGCTCACATCGGTTAGCAGCCGGACCGAATGCAAAAAATTGTGAATGATGACCGGCTTAAAGACGTTTAGTTCGAAGTTTCCCTGGCTTCCAGCGAACGCAATCGCGGCGTGGTTGCCATGTACCTGAACCGTCACCATCGTTATCGCCTCGCATTGAGTGGGATTCACCTTGCCGGGCATAATCGAGGATCCGGGTTCGTTTTCCGGAATCGAAAGCTCACCGATCCCGCAGCGCGGTCCGGAGGCCAGCCACCGGACGTCATTGGCAATTTTCATCAGCGATCCTGCACAGGTCTCCAGGGCACCACTGGCAAATACCAATTCATCATGCGCGGAAAGCGCTGCGAACTTGTTCGGATGTGACCTGAAAGGCATTTGGGTGAGTTCAGCAATTTTTTTACTTGCGCGCTCGGCAAATTCCGGATGCGTATTCAAGCCGGTGCCAACCGCGGTGCCCCCGAGCGCCAGATCGTAAAGCCCATCCATTACGATTCGAATGCGTTCCAAATCACGCCCAACCAATGAGGACCAACCCGATATTTCCTGGCCCACGGTCAGGGGCGTCGCGTCCTGAAGGTGCGTCCTCCCTGTCTTAACGACATTTGCAAATTCGCGCGATTTATTGTTTAAGACCCCGTGAAGTTCCTCCAGGGCTGGGATAAGCTTTTCATTTAGAACCATTGCCGCCGCGATATGCATCGCCGTGGGAAACGTGTCGTTCGACGATTGCGACATGTTTACGTCGTCATTCGGATGAATCGGTTTTTTGCTGCCTTTCTGACCACCGGCCAACTCAATCGCGCGATTTGCTATGACCTCGTTCGCGTTCATGTTGGTCTGGGTTCCGCTCCCCGTCTGCCAAATGCGCAGGGGGAAATGATCATTGAGTTTTCCGGCAATGACCTCGTCTGCGGCGGCGGCGATCAGTTGGGCTTTCTCTTTGGGCAACTTTCCCAGATCGTTATTCACGAGTGCCGCGGCCTTCTTAAGAACGCCGATAGCCCGTATCAGTTCGGGCGGCATTCGATCCTCGCCAATGTTGAAATGAATTAGCGAGCGAGCGGTTTGCGCTCCCCAATAAACCTCGTCGGGAACTTCGATCGTTCCCATGCTATCAGATTCCGTACGCATAAATCTTTTTGCCCAAAGGAGGGAACATCCAGTTGGTGTACCGGACGATTCGTAGGCCATTGACCACTTGAGCGTCTGGCGGCATGGAGTATCCGAGAAGGGGGCTCCAACTCTTCTCGCGCACTTCTTTTGAGATGTCAAAATTCTGTTCGTAACAATGTCCAATTCCTCCGCAGAGGGGTCCAAGAGGGCGTCGCTAGTTCGATTCTGGTCAAGGTGAACCAGATCGGCTCTCTCACCGAAACCTTGGATGCCGTCGAACTTGCCAAAGAGAATCGCTACACGGCCGTGATCAGCCATCGATCGGGTGAGACGGAAGACGCAACCATAGCTGACATCGC
>DASXBV010000071.1:0-23674 GCA_036491515.1 Chthoniobacterales bacterium | reverse complement strand
GTCGCGGATTTCCCTGCCTGAGTAAAAGCGGCTGCAAACCGTTCAGAGTCGTCCGAAGCTCTCGTTACCTCGATCGTGATGTAGCTGCGTTTAAGGATTCCTACAATCGTGTCAGCGATTGTTCCAGAAGCCACCGCCGCGAGGAGCAATCCTACCAGCGCCTCAAGCAGCGTAAACCCACCTTGCTCACCTTTCCTAGCCTTTAACCCGACTGAGCGCATTAGTGCGAATCGTTTGGATAGGACTATCCGCGGCCTGCGGGCCCTGTGTGGTGTTATAAGCGAGCGTCAAAATGATCTGCTTCGTCTCGGCAGGTGTACCGCCGCCTGTAGTCGTCACCGCCGCCGTTACACTGAAGGGATAAATGTCCTTATAACGCCCTGTGTTGGGATCGAGGGGATGAAGCAAGAAGCCGGAGCGAAGCTGCGCTCTATCGGCGGGCAACAGATCGTACGCTACATAGGTAACGTAATCGGTGTTCTCACGAAGAATTTGGGAGACTCGGGCATCAATTCTTGCGCGTGCGCACTTATATTCGACCAAGCGCCAGAAATTGATTGCGCCCACCATGACAGTGGCAAAAACCAGGATGGCGATCAGCGGGTCGAGAAGGGCAAAGCCCCCGACTTGACGGCTCCTTGAGATTGTGACCGAATTCATGTTTTCCACTTTCAAGGCTTTCTAGAACCCTTCTGCCCTTGCTGGAAATACACAGAGTGCTTCCCTGTGGCCTGTTTGCCTTCGCCTCCGTACGGTATCGGAGGCGGTTCGCCGGGAAGATCGCTCAGGTTCCGCACCATACCAGCTTCATTAGGTCCGAGGCGATCGTTGCGCCTAAATGTTCCTTTGACGATTCTGGGCCAGACGATGATCACCAGGTTCGTACGATCTCTGTTTTTCTGCCTGGTGTAAAAAAGGTAGCCGAGGAGCGGTATCTTCCGAAGCCCCGGAACCCCATTTATAGTGTAATTGTCGGTGTCCTCGGTTATGCCGCCAATGACTGCCGCGTCACCGCTCCTGATTTGAACGTCAGCCGTTGCGGACCTGGTGGATATGATCGGAACAGTGGTATTAGTCCCGGGCTGCGCGGGAGAGGTACCCGTTTGAGTTGAGAGAGCCGGATTAATTTTCAAATCGATAATTCCGCCCCTCAAGATTCGTGGAACAACATCAATCGTTAACCCTGTGGTGAAGGTGTAAGGGGTGGTGGTAGCCTGGACGTTTGCGGTTGCCGCTGTTTGCAGAAAGATCGTTTGATAGGTCACGGCACGAATCTGTGCCGGCTCACCGGTTCTTGTATAAGTCACTGGCGAGTTGTTCGATTTCAGCGTACCCCGTTGGGTCAGGGCCCTGATCGTGGCTTGGACAGTCGGGAACGTCAGAATCAGCCCGCTTTTGAAAAACGCGCCTCCGACAGTTTGTGAAAAGATCGTATTTGGCGGCGATCCCACATTACCGGTCAATGTGAATGTAGAGCCGTTTTGGCCAAGCGTATTGCTCCAATCCACTCCGCCGAATAGGTCATCATTAGTGCTGACTTCAACGACATAGGTATTGATCTGGATCTGATCTTCCGGCCGATCCCAAATATTAATCTGTTGCGCCAAACCTTGGTGCTCTTCGGGCGTGGCCCTGACCATTATCGAGTTAGTGGACCGCTCAACCCACACGAGATTTTCCTTTTCTTGACCAACGCCGCCTGCCGAGAGCGGATTGTCGAACGGAAGCCCGGAAACAAATCTTGGTGCCGACTGTTCGGTGCCGGCTGAATACAGCGTCTGAATTCCTCCAGTTGCTCCTCCGGTTATCTCAGGAGCCCCGGCATAGGCCGCGGCACCGCCCTGAGCATTGGCGGTTCTGGGGTAGGCCGGGTTGGTGTCGGCCACTGGCTTGATCTGGATACCTAGATATCCTGCCACGGCCTGCTTAAGATCCTCAGCGCCCTGGTATCTAAGCGTATAGCGCCGCACCTCATAATAGCTCGGCGAACTAATATCGGAACGTCTGAGCGTAACTACTTGAGCCTCGCCCACGGACACAACTTTGAAGCCGCGTGCTTCTGCGACGGCGTAGAAGGCTTGCAGAGGCGTCATATTGGGTAGGATTAACGAAATCCTTTCGTCCGGGTTGATGCCCGGCTCCACGTAGCTGATCTGAGCTTCCTCTGCTAACACTCTTAAAACCGCTGCGACCGGCTGATTTGTAAACCGGTGCGTCCGCGGTTTATTTGGATCAGCCAATACCTCCTCTTGTTGTTTTTCTTCACGCTCCTTAAGAGCTTTCTCCAGATTGTCGATGACGGAGGGCTCGCCCGGAGGACTTGGCATTGGCGAGATGGTTGGTTCAGGCTCGGGCGAGGACTCTGGCGACGGCTGGGGTTCTTGTTGCGCCAGCGCCGAGCCTGCTAGGAACAGTATGATGCTGATTGCCCTAATGAGGCGCCCTTTACGAATCACGGTTTTTTTTCCTTGGGTTTTCGCTCTAGTTTGACCGCGTTGATCGCCTCATCTCTCTCCAATGGCAATTGGCAGATCGAGGCCCTGAAGCCCGGAAGCATGAGATCGGCACCCGCACTGCTAATCCTGCCTACCTCAATGGCAATGGAGTTGTCCGTTGCCCGTTCAAGCGTTAGACCAAAGCTTTGCGCCAACTGATCCAGCTCGCTCAAGGTCTTCGCATCGACTTCGAGCGGGATTCTGTCCCCGACGCGAAATGCGATCCCATTTATCAGGGCCATCCCGTCCTCCAGCCGGTCATCCGTGCTTACCCCGCCCACAAATAATTGGTCCTTAATCGAGGCAGTGAGTTTTTCTAAAAATTTGCCGATCAGCTCACTGCTGGCTACGCCGGGAATCTCAGTGCGCTCATTCAAGAAAGTTGTCGGTGCCTGGGCGGAAATAAACGGATCGCGCTGGGTTTGCAGATAGTTGTAGATATCAATGTCAGGGAGCTCCACTTGGGCGTGGAGACCCGCGGCACTGACAAAGAACAGGAAAAAGAGCCAACCTTTCATTGTACTGGAGAGGTAAACATTCTGACCCTGAGCCGGGATTGAAGCGCGGTCGGATGCTCAGAAAAAGGCTCTGTGGTCTTAGGCCGTAATAATTCAAGATGATCAATGAAAAGGAAGACATTGGAATTTTCCTCTTGAGCGAGGAGCGGGACGACTCGGTGAAACTCCAACTGATTAGATGCAAGCTCAAAGACAGCACTGGATTCATGTCTGCGCCTAGTGCCAGGCACCGCAGCGAAGCCGGCTTTTACAAAATCCTGAATGGCGACCGGCTCAGGACTATTCTGACGAGCGCCACGGTGGTCCAAGGAAGGCAGCTGTTGAACATTTTGACCGGCGACGATGGGATCCTGAAACCGGAGATAGAGGCCATTGATCCGGGCGGCCGCCGCCTTTAGATCCGTGATTTTGCGCTGATCCAGCCAATTCTGACTTGCCTGACGAATGTTGCTCAGATAAAGCGCTTCGTTCGCGCCGTGCCAGCTATAAAGCCAAAACATTTCGCCAGCAAAGAGCACGATGATCACCAGGGCCATCAACATCGCGGATTGCGGTTTTGGTGTGTCCGTCATAACGAGTTTTGGGCTGAGATCTTTGTAACGCCCAGGCCGAAGTAGTTCCCATTGGTTGGAGCGCTTAGCACGAGCCGGAAAGTTTTGAATGGTTGGTTGTTGGCCAAGCTGGCGTCAGCGATCTTGCTGCCCGGGGGCAAACTCTCAAGAAGTTTCTCGGCTAGGTGCTTATAAGCATCGCCGCCCTGGGCGGGTTGTTCGCCCTTGATTACGACATTAATCTGTCGGGGCACTTGAAACAGGCTGGTTTCAATCTGGACAGGTTGGAACTCTCCGGCGTCAATCACTATCTGCGAAAGAGCTAAATCCTGGGAGGCGAGCTGTTCAATTTTGCCAAGCACGGCACTTATGGGCAGACGAGCGCGCAGGACTGTGGCTAAATCTTCAATGCGTTTGAGTTTTTTTTCGGTGTCCGCCAGAGCCCTTCTATCGCTTACGATTCTGGCAGCGTCCGCCGCCAATTGGCCGGCTCGTGTTCGCCTTTCCTGACCGACCTGTCTCTCGTAGATCAGGCAAACGACCGCAGGGACCTGCAAGATGAGAAAGCTGAAGAGGACGAACGCAGCGAGCCGATACGCCCGACTATACCGATAGACCTGTCTGGCGAGGACTTCCGTTGAAATTAGATGTGGTTTCATTGTTTGACGAGCCAGTTGAGCAGATGCGCAATGGGCCGATCATGCTTTGTCTTTTTGCCGTGACCCTCTTGAAGTGCTAGCGATTCGCCGCTGATCCCCTGGATATTCTCTTTGTCGATGATCAGCAGGTCTTGCGGAATGCTGCGACGTTCCTCGGTATTGTTAAGCGCCCACAAGTACCGAGCCGGCCTCTCGAGCTCTAGGGCGTCCACCTCCCGCTCAAGAGCCGAGAATGCGTCCGAAGCGCTTTCGTCCTGGGAAATGTAAATCAAACTGCGACGCTTAAATGCTGCGCTAACCGCCCCTTGATCGGTAGCGACGACAACCAAAGAATCGCGATCCTTTGTCGCCAAGTTCGCGTTACACCAGGCTAAAACCGCGATAGATAGTGGCAGAATGGCCGTAATCGACGCTCCCTGAGTCTCCGCCCAGGATTCGAAGGAAGCGCATAGTTCGTCAGCCATCCCAAAGATCAGAATAGGTTCATCAATGCGGGGATTAGTGTCCGTACCCAGGCTGATTTCACGATTCAGGATTGCCCACCGAAAAGGCGTTTCGTCAGGCCAGCTTCCGAAAATCTGTTGGGGATTTTCGTGCATTTCTTCCAGGGCAGCGGAGACGCTTTTCTGCCGCAATCGCTCCAGCGTGTTAACGCCAAAGAAACGATCCTTTTTCTCCGCATCGACTACGAACAGGTGTTTGACGTTCTTGCGCAGCCGGTATCGCGAAGTCAGCTTACGCGACAGCGTGCGAGACCCTGTTCCGCTAGCAAGGCTCGACTGGCCACTGGCAAGAGGAGGAGCGCCGTTATCTTTCTCCAGCGATCCCTCGTACCCGATGCCGCCGCGCACACCGGCAACGAGCGCTTCAATTTTTTCCTGGCCGATGAAAAATGCCAGGGAGGGCTCCTTGGTCGACCAGAGACCGCCGGCCAAGTAATGTTTCACCGGCATTTCTCGCAAAAATGTGCTTATGTCGCTTAGCATGCGTTAGATACGGTTGTAGAGTTCAATCAATGGCCCGTAAACAGCGGCTGCGATTAACCCGATAATCGCAGCGAGCGCGATCGCGATGAGCGGTTTTGCAAGTGTTTCAGCGCGCTCAATCGCGTTATCGAGGTCTCGGTTCATTACGAGCGCGAGGCGCTCCAACATGGCCACATCGGCTCCGGTCTCTTCCAAAACCTTTAGGTATTCAATGGTACGCTGCCCGAGAATATCGACTTCCTCTTCGAGAGCCGCCGCAAGGGCTTCGCCGCTGGCTACACGGCGGTAGCCGCGCGTAAGCGCAGCCCGGTAAGGATAGCACCAGCTGATGCCTTGCAAGAGCAAAAGAGACTTCAAGTTGTCTACTTTGGCTCTTTTGAGCATAGCGAGAGTCTGAACGAAATTGGCTCGGATGGAAGCCAAAGCCAGGTTTTCTATGAAAGGAATTTTCAGGATCCATTTATGAAGCACTGGCATCCGCCTGATCATTCCGGGGAGGCATGTTAGGAAGTAAAGGAAGCTCGCGATAAAAGTCATATACACCATCGGAGATGCTCCAATGAATTTTCCTGCCGCGATAATTAGCTGCGACTGCCAAGGCAAACCGCCCTGCAGCGATTGGAGAACGCGCCCGAACTGGGGGAGTGGTCCGGTGGCCAGCTGGTAAATGACTATCGCTGCGATCGCCAGAACGATTGCAGGGTAGACAGAGATGGAAATCAGTTTGTCGCGAACTTTTTCGTCTCGACTCGTCAGTTGGCGGATTGATCCAAACGTTTCTGCTAGCGATCCGGAATGCTCTCCAGCGTCGATTAAACCCATTGCCACCTTGTCAAAGAGATTGGGGTAGTGACTTGCCGCTTCGCCTAAAGACTGGCCTTGCTGCAATCTTTTCAACATGTCATCCGCGATACGCTTTAGCGGATTTTCCGAGCCTACCCAAGGAAGGAGCCCAGCGGTCTTGGTTGCCGTGGTAATTTGGGCGATTTCCATCGCCCGCGCTGGATCAAAACCCAGAGAGCAGGACGATCCCAGCTGCTCAAAGAAATAGACCTTATCCAGCGGTTTGATCCGCTTTCGCGCCAACGGTGCCAACTTGGGCTTATCAAGGACAGCGACAACGGCTTGCTTACGTTCCAGCAGACTTAGCAGCAGATCCATCGGTGAGGTCGCCGCCATCCGTTGAATTCGATACGGCCCGCCCTTGCGATCTTGGAGCACTACCGTAAATTGGTGCATATCCGCTCTAAAACGTTATAAATTAACCGTTAGAAGTTTTCTTAACTGAATCCAGAAAGAGAAGACAAGAAGATTTTGGTCTTTTTTATTTCGTTTTAGAAAAAAGAAAAAATATAGCGCAACGCCGAGATGGAGCGTTGTGTGATCGTCTAGATCAAAGTTAGTGCACCGTCTCCTAAATCCCTTGGGCTTCGCCCGGCGGTCGCCGGGTCAGTTGGCCGTTTTTCAAGGCGCGAGCCAAGCGCCATTATCGAATCATAACGGTCGAGTGAGCAACGCGGAAGACTAAAATTCTGGAAGCTTAGCCTCCGGGCGCTGCGTTGTTAGTGCCCCCGCCATCTGCGAAGGTAATCATTTGGACGATCGGTTGCATGTCGGCCGATATATGAGTCAAGTCTACGTGCTGATCGATCGTCACCCCGGTAGCAAATGTTCCGTAGTTGGTGATGGTGCGACCGGTGCCCGCTAGGAGTTGACTTTCGGTTGTGACATTGAGACCCATCGCAGTGAGATACGGTTGCAGATTGGCAAAAGTCGTTTGGGCGGTTTCACTTACGGTGGGATTGTCCAGGAGGTAACGCTGCTTTGCGTCCTGGACCTGCCGGACGACATTACAAAGCTGGGATGCGACGCTCTTGTCCCTCGCCCCGATTACGACCGAGCTGATGCCGGCCGCTACCATAGCCGTGATTGCCACTGCGAGAAGAACCGGCAGGAGACCTTCGCCTCGCTCGTTGGCATTTCTTCTGGTGAAATTTCCCCCATTCGATTGATGCGTTTTCATATAAAAAATAGGCACGAAACCCGCTCCTGCAGGTGCGGGAGGAATGCCTTATAATACATAGTTTATGCTGTGACAGTAGAACGTAAAATCCAAACCGTTGTATAAGGATTTAAAGCTATTGCAAGCCTATTCCAGTTTTTCCAGCGTTTTTAGTTCCTTGAGACTGACTTCTCCTTTGAGCAGAAGAATGAACGGCGTTTTGTCGGCAAGAAAAAAGTAGAGGCCATCTCGCACAACCGCCTGCCTTTGAGAAAGTTCACTCTCGAAGGAGGTCTCTTTTCCCACGATCCCGGGGAAACCAGAATTTTTGTCCCGCATTTCGGCCAGGACACGGAATTCACGGTTTTCGGCGAAAATCGACCAATTTCCGTGCGATTGCAGCCTGCCGTTTTCGCAATCGACCTGGCCGATCCCCGCCACTTTGCTGCCGGCCGGGATGAGAATCTTCCCAGTGGGAGAGACAACATCCTCAGTGACAACACCTTTAACCACGATCCGTTTGCGTGCAGTCGCATTGCTGATGTATCCGGAGGTCCGGCAACGGACCGATAATGTTCTGGGCGCCGACGAACCCTCGTCGACTGAAGAGATCGAAAGCATGGTCATAGTCATGGCTTCAGTCGCCGGTGGCTCTGCCGGGCGGATGCGGTTTGGACCTGCCGGTTTTCTGGCTTGCTCAGCGCCTGGCAGGCTCGCCTCTTTTGAGAAGTTCGCGAGAAACGTTAGAATGTTCGATCCCGGACTTGGTGCTGTGGCGCCCGCTGAGTTTGAAGCGATCTTTATCGGAACTGGGGAAACGGCGGCCGGCGGCGTCTTTAGCGCGAGCTCTTTCTGATCTTCTACTTTCTCCGAAACGGCCGTTATCGGGCTTTGAATGATAGACGTGTGAGACAGTTCCTTTGGCGCCCGCGCCCCTGTCGGGGCCATGAGCAGAACGGGAAAGGGCACAGCGACCGGAACAATCTGGACCATGGTCTGATCCGGAGGTGTGCGTGTTTTGACTGCGTGCTTCGAGAGCCGGAACGAATGATGCACCTGACATGCCAGGAAAATGACGGCCGCCAATGCGACCGCCAAAGGAGCAAAACGGGATGCGAGGATTGCGCGAACCATTTTTGTTTTTGCGGTTTAGTTCTCTAATAATTCCCCCAACGGTGCCGCAGTCCATCGCGCCTTATACAAGATCCCTGGAGGTCACTCCGCTCAAATGATGATGGTGGTTCCCATAGATCAAATTAAGCGCTTCGGCCGTCTCTGTTAGTCGCTTGGCCACCCCTGGGGGTAAAGTCTTGGCTTGGTGTGATACGAGAAGGACGATCTCACCGCTGGCGGCCAAGCTGATGGTTGTAGCAGCCGTTACACTGACAAACTCCGACTGTGCCCTTTGTCCTGCCTCAACTTCACGGATAAAGCGGATGAAATTCTTCAAAATCTCGGGAGCCTGCAGTGCGGCTTCCACATTCAAGGATTCGGGCAGTTGTCCCCCCAATACGACCCCTCCTTCGAGTAAAATCAAAGCCCCATTTATCCCAGGCAACTCCTGGACAAGAGAGGCCACCCTTCTCCCGTCTAAAGGTCTGCTTGTCATGAAAATTTCCCGCAGCCGCTCAACCCCCTGATGGGCGAGCTCCTCGGTGAGTTGCGGGAGTTGGAGCTCCCGGACCCGGCGCGCGGTTGGTTGCATTTTCGGCCCCGTTTCCGGTATCGCTGTTTGCCGCACCTCGGGCTCAACCATGGTCGGCTCGGCTTGAGTCACGGCAATGGATACTTCCTTTGAAGATTCAGGACTTTGAGCTTGGTCTACATTGGCCTTGGGAGGTTGTGATTCTGGCGTTGTGATCTCAGGCTGGCCGAGGGCCGGCTTCCGGGAAGGGCTGCGTAACTCCCTCAAACTCAAGGTCGGCCGCTCGAGGTGCGTCTCCGGCTCGGGGTTTTTGGTTGCAATTGGGCGAGGTGCTTCCCCGCCGTTGGTCAAAGACTCGCCATTCCCGACTGCAGCATCATCGTCGGGTTCGCGGCTTTGTGTTTTATCTCTGTGCTCGAACCGAGCGTTGTCTTCCCTGGCTAGAACTGTGAATGGCGTTTCGAATTCGGGTTGTTCGGTTTCGGGTTGATCGTCACTAAGTAGATCATCAATCTGAGAGACTATTGCAGCCAATGAAACTGCGTACTCGATTGAGTCTTCCGTTTCCCGGTCGATCGGGCATGGGTCGAGATTCTTAAGTTGCTGCGCCTTGATTCGTGTTCGCCCTTCCAGAAGGCCCTCGATGGCGGAGGCCAGAACGGTGACACGGCCGTTTACTGTCGTCCAATCAAGCGAAGGGGTTTCCTTGGCGAGAGGTGTTACCTCGCCTTCTTTGAGCGTTACCTGACGCTGAGCGAAACGCTCCAAGAGGTTTCTGCGGCCCGCTTGCTCCTTGGAATCGGTAGGTCGCGGATCGTCTTTACGTCGAAAGATACTGGCAAAATTGATCGATTTCATGAGCGTCCTCCCACAGCCGGTCACTCGGGCTTGCCTATCTTGAAACAAAAATACTGTTCCGTTGGTCTAAGGCTTGGTACTAATTTCGATCTGGCAAAACAAGTTTTTTGTCATGAGTGCAATTCTTTCTGATCCTGATTGCCTCCGGCAAACGCGCGTTGCAGGCCTTCGATATCGAGCTTCTTCATCTGCAGCATGGCCTGAAAGGCCCGCTGGGATTTTGCGGTGTCGGGATCAGTAAGCAACTCAGGAAGGACCTGAGGGACAATCTGCCAGGAGAGACCAAACCTATCCTTCAGCCAGCCGCACTGCTGTGCCTGCGGATCGCCGCCCTCGGACAGCCGCTCCCAGTAGTAATCCACTTCCTCCTGCGTCGCGCACTCAATCTGAAACGAGACGGCCTCGTTGAACTTGAAAATCGGGCCGCCATTGAGTGCCGTGAAGGATTGTCCGTTCAGCTCAAAGGCCACTACCATCACCGATCCGGGCGGCTTCCCATGGATTTCCTGTCCGGCCTCTGGATAGCGCGAGGTGGCGACGATTTTTGAGTCTTTGAAGATGGCGGTGTAAAAGCGGGCAGCGTCTTCGGCTTCGTGGTCGAACCACAGGCAAGGGCTGATCTTTGTGGGCATGATTTCTCAGTGGTTTTGGGTTTCGAAATGGATTGGTCATCTTGTTAACGAATGGGAAGGCCGCGTTTGGACAAGCAATCGCATAGCAAGGTAGCGTTTGCCCGTTTTGATCGTTCAAAATGTTCCCCATTTAGCGTGCTGGAAAAAGCGACAAAATGGCGCAGTGCTATGAACCGCGCTTATTCGAGCCCTCGAAGGAAAGTGAACATTTGCGCGGCGCAGCTGTCTTTTCCAAAACTGGAAAGGAGACGATGAGTGCATGTCTATCGCAGTAAGCCAAAACGCGATTAACTGGAATATGGTCAACAAGAACCTAAGTCTGGAGCAAAGCGTGAAGGAAAAGCTGGCGCGCAAGATTGCCAGACTGGGGAAACATCTTGTCCATTTCCCGCCGGAGACGCTGTATTTGCAGGTGAGGCTGGAGCAGCAGACTAAGAAAGGAACGTATACGGTAAAACTCACCCTGCGTCTCCCGTCCAATATTCTGCACGCCGAAAAATCAGACGACGATCTGCTGCACGCCATCGACGCCGCAACCACCGCTTTGGAGAGCGAGGTCAAGTCGTTAAAAGCTGAGCTGCGAGGCGATTATCGGTGGAAGCGCTCTGTCTGGCGCGCCAGGCTGGACGCGGAGGAGGCGCTGGTCTTTGGCGAACCAATGGAAGCTGACAGCGGGCCGCAGACCCACGCCGACCTGGTAGCTGACCTTCTGGCTGCACACCATGAACATCTGCTGGAACACGCGCGCAGGGGAGTGCGCATGGCAGAACTGAGTGGAGAAGTACCCACCGGGGCAGTGGAGGCGCGTGACATTGTGGACGAAGCCGCGCGGATTTGCCTCGCGCACCCAGAAAAGAAACCTGACGACCTGACTCACGAGCAATGGTTCTACCGGTTGATTCGCGAGGAGCTAGTCCGGCAGTGCCGAGAGTTCGCGAAGGAACATTTTCCTGCGGAGCGCGCAGATGAACATCAAGAGTCATTGGGAGACGAAGCCGAAGGCTACGATGCCGAGCAGCCGCTGGACCTGATCACTCGAGAAATTGAATCCGAGGACGACCTGCCAGAGGAACTCATCGCCGATCGGGCAGGTGTGCCGCCCGATGCGGCTATTGCCGGGCAGGAATTGGTGGAATGGCTTCAGCAGGAGGTCAAACGCTGGCCAGCGAGCGAACAGGAAGCATTTGAACTCTATTATCTCGTAGGCTTTGACGCGGGCGACATCGCGGTGATCCGGCACGAGCGGAAAGAGGAAACCGACGCGCTGATTGCCAAGATTCAACTGCGGCTCCGCGATTTCCTGCGGCGCGCCAGCGTGGGCTAATTTTTTGCAAGGCCAAACTGGAGTACGTAGATCCTTTAGCAAGCGGGAAAGCGGTTAGCCAGCGCCTTCGTGATTGCTTCTTTGACGACGGGATGACGTAGCGCCCAACGATACTGGTACACTTTGTTATCGTATTGCTCGTCGTACTGAGCGTTCAGAGCGTCTTCGAGCCTGGCAAGAGAAACCCTTCCACGGATCTTTTTTGCGCTTTCATTCAGAATTCCCAGGCAGTATTCGATTACGAGCTTTACAGCTTTTTGAGAAAGATCATCCATCTCTTCGGTGCAGACCCTGAAGAAAGTCTGCCAGCTGAGTTCGTGGATACCCTTCAGCCAGGGCTCTTTTCCTTCAAAGAAGCTAAAGCCGGCAGCCTCCTGCTGAGCCAAAAACTCCTCCAGGGATACAGCGTTGCCGTGGGGATTGCCAAAGTTCCAGTGCGCTTGGCGATTGACTGTTGGTTTGGCTGTCGAGGTCTCCATTCTAACCATTATAGCGATTCGTTTTAAAGCTTCTGTTGCGGGGTGAACAATATTGAGAACGTTTTGACTTATTTGTAAAGAATAATTAAAAAACTCTCCCCAACAGTACTCTGTAAAAAACAACATAACGTCCTAACCAAAGGATTCAGACCACCACATGGCCAAAGGCGCTATTAAGAAGGCTCTGCCAGACTCGGCATTGCAGGGCTTTGTCACGACGGTCGAAGAACAAGGGATTCTAGAGAGTTTTTCAAAACTCCCGAATGCGGAGCGCGCCATCATCCGGCAGCTTTTGGAGAAATTCAGTCCTCGGCAGGATGCCGTAATCCGGCTTGCCGTTCCCTCTGATCCCAAAAAGGTCAAAGAGCGACGGAATTTTCTTTTGCCCATCTATAGGTTGATTCGGTATCATCGGCTGATTTTCGACACTATTGCAGAGGGGAGCCTTCGCTCGACCTACTTGCCGTGGATCGAATCGATCACCCACGTCAAGGGTGGGGGAGAAGAGGAAGTCGAGATCCGACTCAATGGCAATTATGAGAAAATCTGGCGTACGTTGAAACAGCGCCTGGACGAGCCCAACGTCCGTCTGAAAAGTCAATACTCCAGTCGTCTTTACCAGTGGGCGAAGCGGTACGTGGCGGTTGGATATAAGCGAGTAAGTTTGGCGACATTGCGCAAAATTCTGGGGTTGGAAGACATCAGCGATAGTTCGGGAAAAGTCGTTCAGGAAGCCCCTCTTGAGGCTTGGGCGAATCTCAAGCAGCGGGCGCTTGATCACGCCCTTATGGAAATCAACAAACACAGCGACATCGAGCTCGAGCTGGAGTTCACGGGCCGTGGTTCTTATCGCAAAGTACAAAGCTTGGGCTTTAGGGTTGTGGAGAAAAAACATTCCAAACAAGGAAATGGCGCCAGCTAATGCCGACTGAAGCAGGCAGCTGGGTAACTCGGCTCCGCTTGGACGGCTGGTCGAATGGAGCAACGCCTTCGGGGGGTGTACTAGCGAAACGCGCCGAAGCACCCTGTGCGGAATACCGCCGCCAAAAAGCGAGCATGTTCGGAGGCCATTGGTGCCGACTGCCTCTTTGTTAACTCACCAAGATCCCTGCCTTCGCTGTACAGTTCGGTCAGGCGACCGCAGCGGTGCCTCGCTCGGTCAAGATAGCGTTCGCTGCCGCCGAATCTACTATTGGGATCAGCACAAAGTCGTGCACTTTCTTCCTGAAGCGGCGGAAACTTCCCGGGCCCCCGAAAGTTCTTGTGATCGGGAAGTTGCGAAAGGTCGCTCGTCGCTGATGACCTTTGATTGAAAGCGAAATGTCCAATGTTAAGACGCGTCCCTTTGGGGAAACCCTCTCGCATTTTGCAATCACTTATCGCTGTTTCGCCTTTCGCGCAATTTTTCCCTCTTCTGCTTCACCGACGAAGCGCTTCGCCTCCTTCGCGAAATCGACCCAATCCGATTTAGCGACTTTCAATACGACCCACTGCTTCATCAGCCTTCCGTGACCCGGGTCAAAATGCTCGCCTTTGCCGAAATTGACGAGATCGTCAACACGCTTCTTGGGAAGCTTTACAACGAATTTCTCCTTTGACGACATCATCGCGAATATTTTGCCATTGACCTTCAGGGCACCCGAACCGAATCCTTTCCCCTTTCCGCAACTGACTTGGTCGTCGTTGGCGAAGACGTCCACGATCAGAGAAAACGTTGGGTCGACTCGAAGCGTCTCCTCACCGGCCTTCTTCATTTTCATGAGTTCTTAATTCAAGCGTTTGAGCGAAATTTTGCAAGTTCCTCGCACTTCCGTCCGATAGTTCACCTGTCCGGTTAGTTGACCTGTCCCCTTTCCAGCACTTCCTTCACTGTCAGGTCAACAGGCTAACAACCAAGCTCCGCTTGGCCTCCGAGGACAGGACGACGAGCCCGGGGACGAACGGCGACCTAAGCGAAGGCTCCAGCCTTTGCCTGGTGGCACGCCATGTCGGAATTTTGTTCCGAAACGTGACTTCATTCGCTATTGTCAGTGAAACACGCAATTCTTTGTGGAACGCGACCATGGTCTGCCGGCGGAGGGCTCGGCGAGCTTTAACACCACGCGCTGGACGATCGTCATGCAGGCGGCGCACAGTCAGGCGCAAGGGGGGCAGTTCGCTTTAGAGGCCGGAAGCCTATGCTACCTTGCTCTGTGCACGGCCCTGTGAAATCGGCAACGACGGGAGAGCGCGCAAAGCCGTCGGTGCAGGACACAGGCTATCAGCCTATACTACTTTTGAAGTCGTCTTTTCGTCCGGCGGCCGCCCACGTGACATCGCGCCACGGATTCCACAGATGATTGAGGCCGTGTGCCGAGAGCTTTTAGCATTGTGTTGGCGGGCATGACCGATTAGGCTCCCCCCCGAAAGATAGCCGTTTTTTTTCACCCCCTAAAAGAAATCCTGATCCTCGTTCACCTGAACGAGCGCAAGCCATGAAAACGCTTCTGTTAACTGCCGTCGTGCCTCTCGCACTCCTCACCCAATTCGTGAGTATCACTCGGGCCGCAAACACCTACGAGCCCGACTGTTTCAAACCATATTCCCCCGACACCAAAACGCTCCAGTATCCCGCGAGAAAACCTCCCTATCGAGTCGCTTTAGCGAACGGATTTGTTGGGAACACTTGGCGCATTGAGATGATCAAATGCCTCCAGGCATACGCGGAGGACCCGGAGATCAAGCCTTTCATCAAGGAACTCAAGATTGTAAGTACGGGGACTGATGTCGCCGCCCAAATCGGGGCGATCGATAATTTTATCAACGCTGGTTACGATGTGATCCTGATCAATGCGGTCAGCTCGACAGCCTTCAAGCCGAGCATCGAACGCGCGAAACGAGCAGGCGTCTTGTTAATTTCGTATGATAATACGATAGACAGCAACCAAATCATCGCGGTGAACGAAGATCAGTACGAGGCCGGGCGCCTGATGGCGCAGTGGCTCTTAAAAGAAATGGGGACGAAAGGCAACGTAATCGAGGTACGGGGCGTGGCCGGTAATCCGGTGGACCTTGAACGACACAAGGGTCTCCATGAATTGTTGGATAAAGAAAAAGACATCAAGGTAGTGGAGGTTGTCGGAAACTGGGATGATGGCACGGCGCAAAAGGCGGTCGCCGATGCGATTGCGGTCCACGGTAAGTTTGACGGCATGGCTTGCCAGGGTGGCACCACCGGAGCGGTGCGCGCGTTGATTGATGCTAAGAATCCATTCATTCCGGTCGCGGGCGAAGCGGAAAACGGATTCCGCAAATTGATTGCCGATCACGCGAAGGATGGCCTGAAAGGCTGGTCATACGGCCAATCCCCCGCATTGGTGGCTCTTTCGCTCAAAGCGGCCATCGCCGCCCTGCAAGGCAACAAGTTGCCGCAATATATCTCGGCACCGATTCCTTATGTCGATTACACCAATATGAAGCCGGGTGTGGATTATTTCCCAGACCTCTCGGATGACTTTTTCGTTGCCAGCGGATTTCCGCAGTGCGGCATCACGCTTAATGCCGGCAAGCTCATGAACGCGGCCAAGACGAGCGATTGAGTCCGTATTTTCGGGAGCCGGCCTCCGATAGGCTAAGTCGCAGCAACCTTCCTAGTTGATGTCTGACCCGATACGTCATCCCTTCCTCAAGTTAGAAGGGGTCACCAAACGGTACGGTGGCGTCACCGCACTCGCGAATGTTGATTTTGCATGCTCGCTCGGCACCATCCACGCGGTTGTTGGCGAAAATGGCGCCGGCAAAAGCTCGTTAATGAAGATTATCGCCGGGGTGATCCGGTCCGACGAGGGCCGGATCTACCTGGACGAGACGCTGGTTCATTTCGCTTCTCCAGCAGACGCTACCCGGCATGGGATCGCCTGCATTTTTCAGGAGCTTTCGCTGCTCCCTGATCTTTCGGTCTCGGACAATATCTCGATCGCTGATCCGCCCAGGCGTTTTGGGCTAATAGATCGGCGCCGACAGCGGGATTGCGCCATAGATATTTTGCGTGAGATCGGTTGCCCGGACATCCATCCATCGGAACGCGTCAAGGATCTCCCGCTGTCGCGCCAACAGATGGTAGAGATTGCCAAGGCACTAGTTCGGCAACCTCGGCTTATCATCATGGATGAGGCTACGTCCGCCTTAACGGCGAAGGACGTGGAACAGCTCTACAAGGTAATCCGTCAACTCCGAGACCGAGGACTCGCGATTCTCTACATCTCCCATCGAATGCACGAGATCGCAGCGTTGGCTGATATTTGCTCGGTATTCAGGAACGGACGGCATATCGATACCTTTCCAATGGCGACCCGAACCGCGGCGGAAATCGTGCCTCTGATGATTGGACGCGATGTGAGCCAGGCCTATCCGCCGAAACCTACCGCCGATGGAACTGCCAGCAGCATTCCGGGAAGAATCAATGTCGAGTCGCGTTCCCCGATCCCTGCTCTCGAGGTGATCAGCCTGAGCTGGGAGCATGTTCTCAATGGTATCTCGCTCGACGTAGCCAAAAACGAAATCGTTGGACTGGGTGGTCTGGATGGTCAAGGACAAAGCGAATTACTGCTGGCGCTGTTCGGCGTACTTCGTGGGGTCGACGGCAAAGTTTTGATCAATGGAAGGCAGCCCTCGATCGATCACCCCAGGCAGGCAAAAGCCTCCAATGTCCGGATGGCTCTGATACCGGAAGACCGCAAAACTCAAGGGCTACTTCTGCCCATGTCGATCCGCGACAATCTGGTGCTGGCGGCGGCGTCGGATTTAAGCAACCACGGGGTGATCGATTCGACCAAGGAACGGACCGCGATCGATGAGGCAGTGGAAAAGCTGCGAATCAAAGTGAACGACCTCGATGCGCCAGTGCGCACCCTGTCTGGGGGAAATCAGCAGAAGGTTGTGATCGGGAAGTGGCTGATGAAAGAGCCACGGATCCTGCTGTTGAACGATCCGACGCGCGGCATCGATGTCGGAACAAAACAGGAATTGTATCGCTTGATGCGCGAACTTGCGCAGGCGGGGATCGCGATCTTGTTCTATTCCACGGATTACGAAGAGCTCATCGGGATGTGTGACCGAGTCGTGGTTTGTTATGGGGGCAAACTCATTCGTGAACTTAAGGGTGCAGACCTGAACGATCACAATCTCATTACCGCTGCACTCAATCTCAGCGAAGAATTCGTTAGATCGGGGTCTGTGGGCGCCGTCAGTGAGACAGGCGGCCGCAGTCAGTCGAAATGGCAAACGTTTCGCCGATTCTGGCGGTGGAACTTCGGTCCGATCACAGCTTTCATGGTGTTCGCGATCATGTTCCTGTTGTTTTCTGTAAAGCAACAAAATGGTCTCTCGGTGAATGTTTTGACGTCGTTATCGAACAAGGGTGTAGTCCTTGCACTGGTCGCGATGGCTCAGACGTTAGTCATTTTGACAGGCGGTTTTGACCTGTCTGCAGGGATGATTCTCACCATGGCGTCCTGCTTAGCTTCGGTAGTGGTCAACGGTTCTCCTGGTCAGATCGCTTTGGGCGCAGCAGCGGTATTGGTTAGCGGGTTGGTGGCCGGGGCCATTAACGCGACGATCGTCGTCCTCGGACGCATCCAGCCGATCATTGCCACGTTAGCGACTGGAGCGATCTATTTTGGGATTGCTCTCTTGCTACGCCCGAGTCCGGGTGGGGAGGTAAGCGAAGATCTTAGTAACGCTCTAACGTACGATGTGGGCGGAATACCCACCAGCTTCTTGCTCCTGGTCGGCATCTTGATTTTTGTCTGGTGGCCGTTTCGCAATTCGGTGATAGGTCGCAATTGCTATGCAGTGGGATCGGCCGAAGGGGCTGCGTATATGTCAGGGTTGGCGATCGGCCGCTCCAGATTTGCGGCATACGCGCTGGGCGGGTTGTTGGCGGCTACCGCTGGTTTAGCGCTTTCGCTAATCTCGTTATCCGGAGAAGCGAGTGCCAGCCAAGGCGGGTTCTATACACTGAATTCCATCGCCGCAGTTGCGATCGGCGGTACTTCGCTATTTGGCGGCTCCGGAGGAATGATTGGGTCCATTCTCGGCGCGTTTATTCTTCGGACGATTAGCGATCTACTATTTGTCTTCAATGCTCCGGCGCTGTGGCAACCTCTTTTTCAGGGTCTCATCTTGCTCGGCGCGGTCTGTTTGGGCGGATTGCGCGTTCTTCGCAGAAAAAATCAGATGGACGTCTTTTTATGAAGCGAATTTTCTCCAAAGCAAGTCAGCCGATCTTCATCGCGAGCGCCTGTATTCTGGTGATTCTGGCCATTGGTGCGGCGATTAACCCCAACTTCGTCTCGCCTGATTACTTGCTGCTGCAACTGGAGGTGGCGTCGTTTCTGGGAATCGTGGCAGCCGGGGCCATGTTGGTGATCTTGCTTGGTCACATTGATCTTTCGATTCCCTGGACGATCACTCTGGGCGGCATGATGTCGACTGCAGTCGCTCACATGCCGGAAACCGCGGGGCTGCTTACGTTGCCGGTCGGACTTGGATGCGGAGTGCTCGTAGGCCTGATTAACGGGGTTGGTATTGCCTGGTTACGGGTACCGTCGATGATTTTTACGTTGGGCATGAACGCGGTTTTGCAGGGCTTGGTCGTGCTTTACACCGGCGGCTCGGCACCGGCAAGTCACGCGACAAAACTGATGTCAATCATGGCAGTAGAGAGGACATTTGGTATTCCTAATTCCTTGTTCGTCTGGGGCGGCGTATCGTTGGTCATCGCTTTTCTGCTGCGAGCTACGCAGTTCGGTCGTTATATTTATGCCGTCGGCAATCGGGAACGTGCAGCTTATCTTTCGGGGGTTCCGACGCGGTTGGTGATCGTAGTCTGTTTTGCGGTAAGCGGGCTTACGGCTGCGTTGGGTGGAATCATGCTTACGGGGTATTCAACCAAAGCCTACCAGGGGATGGGCGATGCCTATCTGTTGCCGTCCATCGCCGCAATCGTCCTGGGCGGAACAAGTGTATTGGGGGGCAGCGGCAGTTACCTGGGAACAGTTGTCGGCGTCCTTCTTATTGTGCTGCTGCAGAGTATGTTGTCGGTGCTACAAATGCCGGAAGCTGGACGACAGATCATTTACGGGGGAGTACTTCTCAGCATGCTCTTATTGTATGGCCGCGGCGCGCGTCTTTCGGAATGACTTTCACTGCAACAATAACACGATCACCACGCCGCAAACCGTCAGAAGCGTATTGGCAACGGCGAAACAAACGGTGAAGCCGAGCGTTGGCACGCGACTATGGGCGGCATCCTGAATTACTGACAGCGCAACGGTTGAAGCACGCGCGCCGGCGCAAGCGCCAAGCAAAACGCCAGGGTGCATCTTAAAAAGATACTTGCCCAGCATCAGCGCAACCAACATCGGCACAATCGTTACGATCACGCCTGCCACAAAGAGGATGACTCCAGCGTCGCGGAGGCCTTGAACGAACTGCGGACCGGCCTGGATAGCTATTACCGCTGCGAACATGCTCAGGCCTACATTGTTGAACACCCAAAGACCGGCCTCGGGAATGTGTCCAAAATTCGGGTGCACAGATCGCAGCCAGCCAAATATCAGGCCGGCCAAAAGCGTTCCTCCGCTCGTGCTCAGACTAACCGGAATTTCGCCGACGCGAATGCTCAGCAATCCGACCAGCGCCCCGAAAAAGATGCCAATCCCAATAAGAGTCACGTTACTCGCGTTGCTTGGACGGATTGGGTAACCAATAAACTTAGCGGCCCGTTCCACATCGCGTTGCGAACCGCTGATGCGCAAAACATCTCCTTTCGATATCTTTGTCCCTGTGTTGAATGGCAACTCATGGCCGCCGCGCATTAATGCCCGCAGGAACACACCGCGTGACCGTTGCTCATGACGCATTTCTGCAAACTCGCCCAGCGTCTTCCCGACGACTTCTTTGCGGGTGACCATAACATCAAGGGTTTCGCTGGGATAATCGAGCAGAGCCTGATCAAATACTTCGACTCCAAACTGACTCGCGTCGGCAATCAAAGTTTCGGTGCGTGAGGCAATCGCCAGAATATCGTTCAGCCGGATCTTGGTCTCTGGAGTGCTCTCTACGATCTTATTATTTTGCCGCAGCCGTTCGATGAAGAGCCGCTCGTTCGGAAACCGCGACTCGAACTCTGCCACCGTGATATCTGCAAACGCCGAATTGGTCACTCGATAGGCGCGCGCGCTGATCTCGTGATAAGCGGAATGCACGGAAGGATCCGGTTCGTTTCCGCCCATCGCCGATTCTAAAGCCTTGCATTCGACTGCGAGGTTGACGCCCAGAATCTTTGGTCCAAGCAATGCCAGGAAAGCCGAAACTCCGGCAGTGCCAAAAATGTACGTGATCGCAAACGCGATCGACATGGCGTTGATCTCCTCCTGGCGGGTAGCCGGTGACCCGCCCAACTGCCGGATCGCGTCCGTCGCGACGCCGAGTACGGAGGAAACCGTGCAAGCGCCGCCGAATACTCCCGCGCCATAGCCAACTCCCAAACCGAAAAGCCGAGCGGTAAGATAGGCGGTCACGATGCACGCGAGGCAGACGAGCGTCGCAAAAAACGCCTGCTTAATTCCTTCGTTCTTCAGACCGTGGAAAAATTGCGGTCCCACGCCGTACCCGACCGCAAAAAGGAAGAATAGAAAAAAGATCGACTTGATCGCTGGCGAGATCGGTATGCCGATTTGTCCGATGACTAAGCCCGTCAGCAACACACCTGTTACCGAGCCAATACTACATCCGCCGATCTTCAATCGGCCGACGTAGAATCCGATCGCTAAAGTCAAAAAGACCGCAAGTTCGGGGTACTTCCGTAGAATGTCGTAAAACGGTTCCATCGATCAGGGTTAAGCCTCCCTTGATCGCCGAGGAACGCAGCGAGTGCAAGCCGACAAGATGGCGTCTTTGCACTGCTGACAGGCGAAGATCGCGCAATTTCGCGAGGATTTTCATTTCGTCGTCGTCCGCGTGGAAATCTTTGGAGGGGAGCCGCTGGCGGCTCCCTGGGCGTTGCCAGCAACGCCCCTCCAAGGCTCGAGCCAGCGTCGCTCTGAAATTCTAACCAGAGACCAGGAGCGAAATTCTTGAAGAGCAGTCAAGGAAACCACATAATATTGGGATTATGTGTATTGACCTCCACAAGCGGTGGTGTATCTTCGCCGAACCTCTATGAATAAGCTTAGTCTTCGGCCGTCGGCGATACTAACGAAAGTCCAACCGCGGGGCGCTCGACGTACTCGGAATGCAGCGAAAGTTTTAGGCGCAACTTTGGTCACCCTGTTCGTACTGTGCGGGACGGTTGGTATTTGTTTGGCTGTGTTCAGCGGAATCAAAACTAGAACATCAAAAGGGCCAGCGGGTGTCGCTAGTCTTCCCGCCGTCAAGGGTGCCATACCTGCTGATAAAGGCAATGACACGGTTATGCCGCAACCGGCGGCGAATCAGGCAGGTCCGGAAACGGTTGCCGCAGATCATTCGACGCCCGATCAAACGTCGATGCCTACTGTATCTCCGACCCCCGCTTCCGTACCGGTTCTCCAAAACGAGCAAAAAGCATCTCTGAATGACCGCGAATTCCTCGAGAGCAATGCGCCAAACGTTGAGCCCAAAATCCCCGATCGACGGCTATCGGGGATTGCGCGCAAAAATCTCGAAAAAGAGCGGCGGGAGGCTGAACGCAAAAGGTCTCGATTAGAAGAAATGTATCAGAAGCACGAGATATCCAGCGAAGCGTACAAACAAGGGGAGGAAGAATATAAAAGCGAAATCGAAAAATACCGAGCAGCGGTGAATGCCGGTTGATCGCGCAAACATGAATCTTTGGCCTGCGTGGCTCACAAATGCTTAGAGATTTGTGAGTGATGCAGGCTGCGGATCGGACCTTCGGTGTGAATACGGTCCGGTCGCGAAAACCGGAGAAAAATCATCAGGCGTAAACGTCGGAACGGGTGGATATTTAAGGTATGAATCCTGATGAAAAGGCTGAAGATCCGGCCGGAAAAGGAATCTCTGATCCCACACTCGTAAATGAAGATAGCTTCCAACCCGCGCAGGATGCTGAATATGCCGTTGTGGAGCAAGAGCAAATGGACCAGGAAGTTCAGGAAAAGCCTGGGCGAAGCGGCAACTGGCATACGTTTAAAACGTCGTGAAGCTGCGCTGGTAGCCTGCACGTTCACAAATCCCTGGAGGCAGGATTACTGGCATAGGGCGGCAAAGGGAAGAATCACACAAAGGGCATGGAGGTCAGAGGAGGTCACGAAGGTTTGCGGTGAGTAACCGAAAGCTCCAGCTTTTGCTCTTTGCAGGAGTTCAGGATGCTGGGGTAAGTAAAGCGTCCCGCTTTACCCGCGGTAAGCCCGACTCCGCAAGGCCTACGTCGCGGCCAAGTTGTCCGACTATGCTGGCCGCAAGACGAGGGCGCGCCGTAGCGTAGCGAAGGAGGCCTGGCGTGCCGCATTGCGTTTATACTGGAAAAGCCAAATCGAGCACGGTCCGTTCACGGAGAAGGTAAAGCGGGACGCTTTGCTTACGAAGAGGGTAAAGCGGGACGCTTTACTTACTAAAACTGCCTTGTAGAGATTTGTTACGCGAGCAAGACACTGGCGCGATGTCAAGATAGCCTAGGGCAAGCGAAGGGCCGTTTTCGGCCCTTCGCACAACCCTGGGCATGGGAAAAGGGGGCAGCCCCGTGAGCGTCAACATAAGGGAGCCGTGCAAGTCTCTTCCTGAAAGGGGGACCAGAACCCAGCCCAGGGTCTTAACCAGCCTATCAGCCCGGGCCGCCGTCGCTGCGCTTTGGCGCGCCCTAGTCTAGCGTCTGGTATAGCCGAATCACCTGGCCGCGACGTAGGCCTTGCGGAGTCGGGCTGCGGTCTTTTTGCGCCTTCGGCGCGCTCCATCCAACGAGCGCATAATCCGACAGCACGAAAACAGTCACAGAAAACTGTCCCGGGCGCGCTGGTTCGTTCGTCGCATGACTGAAAGAACAAAGAGATTATCAAGAAAGATATCCAACCATGAACGGCCAATATCCTAGAAATTCGATGAAGCCGCGCTGCAACGGGAAACGCGACATGAGCGGCTTCAGCTTTGTGTTGATCCTGATGCTCCTGTGCGAGATTGCAGCTTTACAAGCCGACAACCCCGTATTCTGGCTCTTAGTCGGTCCCACACCGTTGGCACTTGCTTTAGCTTCAAGCCGTCTTATCCGATACAGATCTGGCTCGCAAAAATCAAACGCTGGGAGAAGCCATCAGCTTATTACAGGCTAGCCCGCAAATGCGCCAGCTCAAAAAAAGATGAGGACGTAAAATGAACGATCTTCCGTTATCGCCCAGCAGGAATTGCTCTGAGGTTAATCGACTGCTCAGTGAATTGGTTTTGCTGAGCTGGTTTGCTCAGCAAAAACACGAGAGCCGCCGGTTATTGATCGCCTCTCTGGAGTCTCTTCTGAATGCAAGTCCGCCTCAGCCTGCTAATGAATTGTC
>DASXBV010000070.1:0-6360 GCA_036491515.1 Chthoniobacterales bacterium | reverse complement strand
CTCTCTTCAATTACCGCTCATACAGCTTCGCAAGTTCTTTCAGGTATCCTGCGCTCTCAGTCCAAAGACGATCCAACTGGTCGCTTGTAAATCTCCACTGCCAGTTTCCAGTAGCCTCGCCGGGCGTGTTCATTCGAGCTTCGCTCCCCAGGCTGAGCAGATCTTGCATCGGCACGACGAACAGGCGCGATGGAGATGAGTAGCCTGCCCGAATCATGTCCCAGGGCACGGCATCACCCGGTACCCGCAGATAACGGCGGAAGAAATCCTTTACCGGTTCAGATTGTTTGGCGAACCAGCCCCAAGAGGTGTCATTATCGTGGGTGCCCGGATAAAGAAGCGAGTTTGGAATCCCACTGTGGGGCAAATACTCCGTCGCTCCTTCGAATCCAAATTGTAGCACCTTCATGCCGGGTACGCCGACCGCTTCGACCAACGATCGCACAGAGTCGGTAATGATACCGAGATCTTCGGCGACAAGCCTTGCTTCCGGAAATTCTGCCTTAATGCTCTCGAAAAACTCAAGTCCAGGGCCGGGTGTCCATTCGTGCTCTCGGGCATTCGTTGCGTTCGCAGGGATTTTACAATAGTGATCAAACCCTCGGAAGTGATCCACCCGCACGACATCGCAAAGTGCAAAGCTTGCGTGGAGACGGGCCAGCCACCATTCGTAGTTGGTCGCCTTATGTTTTTCCCAGTCATAAAGGGGGTTCCCCCAGAGCTGACCGTCCGCGGCGAAATAATCCGGCGGCACACCTGCGACAGCTATGGGTTTCAACTCTGCGTCCATTTGAAACAAGGCGGGGTTCGTCCAAACGTCGGCGCTGTCCATCGCCACGAAGATCGGGATATCGCCGAACAACTGGACGTCGCGCGAGTTCGCGTAGGTCTTCAGTGCAAGCCACTGCTGGAAGAACTGAAACTGGTACCACGCCTGCGCCTCCATCTCGTTGCCCAATCCGACCTTGGTGATTAATCTTTTCGCTTTAGCGTAATAACGGAACTCATCGGGCCAAAACTGCCATGAGCAGCCATCAAATTTTCCTTTCAACGCTATGAAACGGACGTAAGGGTCGAGCCATTCCTTGTTCGACTTTTTGAACGTGGCAAACGCGTTTTTTTCGCTCCGGGAAGCATTGGAAATGAATGCGCGGAAGGCCTTTTTGAGTACCGGCCATCGCAGAATCCATTGCGCCCCGTAGTCGACTCGATCGGCCGGAAGTCGCCGCAGTTCAGCTAGATCGCCTTCTTCGAGTAATTTTCTGCCAACCAGGGTCTCCAAATCGATGAAGTAAGGATTGCCGGCAAACGCTGAGAAACATTGGTAGGGCGAATCGCCAAAACCTGTGGGACCCAGGGGGCACACCTGCCAATATTTAATCCCGGTTTCGGCCAGAAAATCAACGAAATGTCTTGCTTCGCGTCCTAATGTACCTATCCCGGTTGCGCCCGGCAGCGAAGTAGGATGCAGCAGCACGCCTGCTGCCCTGTGTCGAAGCCATTGAAACAGAGGGGTCCCCTTTGTGTAAGTCAATATCGCCAGTTGAGCAGGAGCTCGACTACCATTTATGTCAGCCGTTTACTCTTCGGGGAAGGAGAGCGTTTCGAGTAGGAATTTCTCGTACCTTTCTCTGTGTTGTTTCATCCATTCATTCCGGGCCTGCTCCCAGCTAAGCGGCCGACCCTTCTCACCTTCGATCCATTTATATTTTCGGACCTCCTCCTTGATGAGGTAAGTGATCCGATAGAAGGGATCCGATAGCATCATTGGCGGAACCTGAACGTACTGTTCGGTTTCTAGAATTTGGCGCATACGCGGCTTATCGGATGACATTCTCCGTTGCGGTATCAAACAGATTGACCTTATCCATGTTCAGCTGAACGGTGACCTGCTCACCCAGATGAAACAGGTGTTCGCCGTGGATGCGCGCAATCATATTCCCGGTGCCCGCTTTCAGGTAGACGAGCGATTCTGAACCCATCGGCTCAGCGATCTCGACGGTCGAGGTGACAGGCGCGTGAGTACCGTCCTTGACCTCGTCGCTGAGGTGTTCGGGACGTATGCCGAAGATGACATCTTTATCCACGTATTTGCTTGCCAGTGACTCGATGCGCCCTTGCAGTGGGATGGTCAGGCCGTTTTTCTCGGCCGATTCCACGAAGAAAAGGCCGCCTTCGCGCCTTTGGATCTTGCCTTTTAGCAGATTCATCGGCGGGCTGCCGATAAAGCCTGCGACGAAGAGGTTTTCCGGTTGCCGATAGAGAGTCAATGGATCAGCGACTTGCATGATGAGGCCATCGCGCATGACGCAAATCCGGTCACCCATAGTCATCGCCTCGACCTGGTCGTGCGTCACATAGATCATGGTGGAACCAAGCTGTGCGTGTAGCTTCGAAATTTCTGAGCGCATCTGAACACGCATTTTGGCGTCAAGGTTCGACAATGGTTCGTCAAATAGGAAGACCTTCGGACTTCGCACAATCGCACGACCCAGAGCAACGCGCTGGCGCTGACCGCCAGAGAGAGCGTGCGGCTTGCGCTCAAGCATCTGGTCGAGCCCGAGAGCCTTCGAAGTACGGCCGACGGTATCGGAGATGAATTCTTTCTTCTTCTTCGCCAACTGTAGCCCGAAAGCCATGTTATTGAAGATGGTCATGTGCGGATAAAGCGCATAGTTTTGAAACACCATCGCGATTCCGCGGTCTTTCGGTTCGAGTTCATTCACGACTCGATCGCCGATCGAGATCGTTCCGCTGGTGATCTTTTCAAGTCCGGCGACCATACGGAGCGTCGTCGACTTTCCGCACCCGGAGGGTCCAACAAGCACAACGAACTCGCCGTCTTCGATGTTTAGATTGATATTCTTGACCGCTGTGAATGTCGGCCGGCCCCGATCATCCGTGTAGGTCTTGACCAATTCCTTGATTTGTACTGAACCTTCGCTCATGGCATTTCGTTCTGGGATTTAGTTATTCTTTTACGCCACCGGAGGTCAGACCTCCGATGACAAATCTCTGGCACAACAGGAAAACTACCGTAATCGGCACGCCACTCAAGACCGCTAACGCAGAAAATCGGCCCCAGAGTTTTTCCTGTTCATATAAAAATGAGTTGGCACCTACCGCCAACGTCCAGTTATCGCTGGACTGGAGAACAACAGATGCCACTGGGTACTCTGACATATAGGAAATGAATGAGAGAATAAATACAACTGCAAAAATCGGCAGACTCATTGGAAGGAGAATTCGCATAAAGGTCTGGAACTGAGAAGCGCCATCAATCCTGGCCGACTCTTCCATGCTGGCCGGAATAGTTTCAAAATATCCTTTGATCATCCAAATGTAATTCGAGATTCCGCCAAGATAGATCATGATGAGGCCGGGTTGCGAGTTGAGACCGAGCCATTTCACGTATTGGCCGACGAAATCGAGAATGACGTAAAACGCGATCAACGACAGCACCATCGGGAACATCTGCAGAATGAGCAGAGCGCTCAACGTCGTTGATCTGAATTTGAAACGAAGCCGGGCGAAAGCGTAGGCCGCGGTACTGGAAAGAAAGATGATACCAGCGGAAGCGATCATTGAGACTTTAATCGAGTTCCAGAACCAGAGCAAAGGCGGTGTTCCGGACTGGATCGTACGGGTTTCGCCAGTGGCGGGATTGACTACCTCCTGGTAGGGAATTCCGAGAACGAATTTCCAATGATCCAAGCTGACTTTGTCTGGCAGCAATCGACTCGGCGCAAAGTTACCCTGACGCAGCGAGGCCGATATCACCATGACGAACGGCACTAGAACCAAAGTCAGGAAAAAGATTAGGAACGCGTGGGCACAAACCTTACGAACCAGCACTCTTTGGTTGGAGGTCATCTTATTTGACTGCGCAGACTCATTTGCCAGCTAAATTTTCACGTTTCGTCCGGTCAATTTGAGGTTTATCCAGGCCAGGAATCCTACGATAATGAAAAGTACCGTAGCGATCGCGCTGGCCAAGCCGTAATTCGTCCCTGAATCACGAAAAGCTATGTTGAAAGTGTAATTCACGAGGAGATCCGTTTCCCCGGCGATTCCGCCACCGACCATTTTCGGACCGCCGGCCGTGAGCAGGTAAATGAGATTGAAGTTATTAAAGTTGAAGGCAAAACTCGAGATAAGAATTGGTACAAGCGGAGGGAGCACCAGGGGTAATGTTAGCTCAAAAAAATCGACCAGGGGGTTGCTTCCGTCAATCGCGCTCGCCTCATAAATCGTGGATGGGATCGACTGCAGCATGCCTGTGCAGATTAACATCATGTAGGGATATCCCAGCCATAGATTAACCAGCAGAATCATCCCGCGCGCCCCCCATGGATTGGTTTCCCATTCCGGAGCGGCGCCGAATATTCCTCGTAAAAATTGGTTTACCGCACCAAACTCCTGATTGAACAAACCTTTGAAGATCAGAATCGAAAGCACTGCCGGCACGGCATAAGGAAGGATCAACAGCGTTCGGTACGCTCTTCGAAAGCGGAGATCCTTCCATTCGAGAATGACGGCAAGCACCATGCCTACCGAGAAACTCAATATGACCGACATTGCCGAGAAAGCGACTGTCCAAATGAAAATCTTTAAGAAGGGCCCCTGAATGCGTGGATCGGTTATTATCCGGATGTAATTATCCAGACCGGTGAAAGTTCGGAACCCTACACCAACTTTTTCCCCTTTGCTATTGACGAAGTAGCCCAGTTTGAAATCCGGCCGGATGACCGTACCATCCTTGTTAGTGAGCGAGCCGTCTGGATTAAGGGTCCACAGCGGCTCGCGTGCACCAAACCTCTGCAGTCCTTCCATGCCCACCAGCATCCCGTCCGGCAAAGCAAATTGGCGGCCGCGCATCGGTATAAACAGTTTCTCCCGGGTGACCTGAGCGACTTCCAGAGGCCTCCCTTTCACTTCTTCACCTTGGGCCAGTGCTCTCAATTTCCCCGCTTCCTCCTCTCCTTTAGCCTGTTCTCCGGCCTTCAGCTCAATCGGCTCGGAAGCGAAGCGTTTTGTGGGATCTTTCTCGTCCTGCAGATACAGGATGTAGGTGCCATCGTCCTGCGAATAAAGTTTGTAACTATACGTAGCGTTTCCGACCGGAAAACTCTCCTGTCGAAGCAATCCCAGGGCGCGATCGAAATAGAGGAGGTTTTGGGAGCTATACTTCGTGAAACTGAGAACCACCATGTAAACGATCGGAAAGATCACAAAGAGCCCGAATCCCAGAAAACCAGGGAACAGATACCGGTACGTATAGCCGAACTCGCTAAGGTAAATGAAAGCACCCAGACAGATCACGATCAGAGTTATGAGTGCTATTAAGAAGTTCCCGGTCTGATAAATGTTAAAGCACAGGTAAAGCGCTGGTATGACTACCAGCGCTACCAAAATCTGGCGGATCGGGAATCCTCTGTTTAAGCTCACTTTTCCATGTTCTTTTTAGCGTCATCCAGCGCGGCCTGAGGAGAGGCCTGGCCGTTGGTGGCAATCTGGAACGCCGTCGCCATCGAACTCCAGAACTTGCCCATTTGCGGAATGTTCGGCATTACTTCGCCATTCTGTGCGTTTTCGTAAGTGGCTTTGATGAGAGGATTTTTGGCGGCCATCTCGTCAGAAAGAGCTTTTAACGCGGGAACACCGATGGGCACATCTGCGTCGATCGTTTTTAGCCCTTCTTCCGTGGCGACATATTTTTCGAGAAACTGTGTTGCGAGATCTGCGTTTGGCGTGGAGCGATTAATAAACGCAGTTAGCACGCCGACGAACGGTCTACCGGGGTTGCCGTCAACTCCTGGCAAACGGGCGAGATCGAAATCGATTGCGCTTTTGCGGAGGTTGGCCCAAGCCCATGGTCCACTCACCATCATCGCAAGTTCGCCGCTATTCATTTTCTGATCCATGACACTGTACGAAGCGCCCTTAGGCATCACGCCGGTGTTGATGAGAGCCACGATCGCCTGCAAACCCCTGACTGCGCCTGGGGTATTGACCCCGATATCTTTCGTGTCGTACCCACCCTCGATTTTTTTGAACGGATACCCTCCGCCACTCGCGAGGAACGGCCAGCTGAAGTAAGGCGTGCCGTAATCCCACATGATCGGAATTACGTTTGGATCCTTTGCCTTCAGCTCTTTGGCAAACGCCGGAACATCCGAAAGCTGTGTCGGCGGTGTACCAGTGACAAATTTCTTGTTGTAGATGAGCGAGATTGCCTCAAGCGCAAGAGGGTATCCCCAAATCTGCTTGTTGTGCGTTACCGCGTCCCAGGACATTGGGATAAAATTTGCCTTAAAGGCATCCTTGATTTCCAATGGCTTTAATAAACCCGCGTCTGCC